>CACIRC010000036.1 GCA_902588895.1 uncultured Pelagibacteraceae bacterium | reverse complement strand
GGCGGGGGAAACCCTAGGGATAGTGCCACAGAAAATAAACCGCCATAACATGGCAAGGGTGAAAAGGTGTGGTAAGAGCACACCGGTTCTATTGGTAACAATGAACGCTGGAAAACCCCACTGGGAGCAAGACTAAGTAGAGATGACATTGTTGCAAAACTAAAAGCCGTCCTTGGCTAGTCATCAGGGTTAGTTGCTTGAGCTTAAGAGTGATCTTAAGCCTAGACAAATGATAGGTTTAAATGACAGAACCCGGCTTATAGTTTATCTGGCACATCAAATCAAAAAATCACTTTAAGTTTCTTAGTTTGTTCTCATTTCATAAGTACAAGTGGCTATTTTATTTATAACCAAAACAATAATAGTACTAAAATATTAGGTGTTGACGTCTAGTTGTAAAACCCATAATATCCCATAAATTCCCATATATGTGGGAATAAAGGAAATTATGTTTTATGTTTTTATCAACATACGAAAACAGATTAGACAAAAAAGGGAGAGTATCTGTGCCTGCTAGTTTTAGGTCACATTTATCCAACTTAGGTTACAATGGTGTTATATGTTATCCATCATTTAATAACACATCTATAGAAGCATGCTCCCAAGATAGAATTGAAAAGATTTCTTCAGCAATTGACTCCTTAAATCCCTTTGAGGAAAAAAGAGATTACTTTGCAACATCAATATTAGCAGAAAGTATAAATTTACAATTTGATAGTGAGGGGAGAATTTCACTTTCATCAAAATTATTAAAACATGCGAAAATAAAAAATAGCATGTTGTTTGTTGGTCAAGGTCAAACATTTCAAATATGGGAACCAACAGCATTTGAAAAATTTAAGGTAACAGCGAGAAAAAAAGCAAATATTAATCGAGGTAATCTTAAATGGGAGCTTCAACAAAACAAACAATAGGGGATAAAAGATGACAATTAACTTTAAAGCACCAGAGATAAAAGAGCTGCAGCCACGATTACTAGTTTTAGGAGTTGGTGGAGCTGGAGGAAATGCAATCAATGAAATGATTGAAAATAATATGCAGGGAGTAGAATTTATTGCAGTAAATACTGATGCTCAAGATTTGAAGCTTAGCAAAGCAAAAACAAGAATTCAAATTGGTTTAAATTTAACCAAAGGATTAGGTGCTGGTGCAAAATTAGATATAGGACAAGCTGCAGCAGATGAATCTTTAAATGAAATTGTAAATACACTTCAAGGTGCAAATATGGTGTTTATTGCAGCTGGTATGGGTGGTGGAACAGGTACTGGTGCCGCTCATGTCATTGCCAGAGCTGCTAAAGAATTAAATATCTTAACTGTAGGTGTTGTGACTCTTCCATTTTTATATGAAGGCCCCTCAAGGATGCGAAGAGCACAACAAGGTTTAGAAGAGTTAAGAAAACATGTTGATACAATAATTGTTATTCCGAATCAAAACTTGTTTAAAATAGCTAATGAACAAACCACATTTGAAGAATCCTTTAACCTTTCAAACAATGTTTTGAGACATGGTGTTCAAAGTGTTACTGATTTAATGGTAAGACCTGGAATTATCAATTTAGATTTTGCTGATGTTGAAACAGTAATGGCTTCAATGGGTAAAGCTATGATGGGAACAGGAGAAGCCGAAGGTGAAGGTCGTGCAATGCAGGCTGCGGAGATGGCAATTAGTAATCCTTTAATTGATGATTACACATTAAAAGGCGCTAAAGGATTATTAGTTAACATTACCGGAGGCAAAGATCTTAAGCTTTTTGAGGTAGATGAGGTAGTCAATAAAATTAGATCTGAAGTAGATGCAGAAGCTGAGGTAATTATTGGAGCTATAACCGATGTGGAGCTTGATGGAAGAATAAGAGTTTCTATTGTTGCAACCTCTCTTGATGGTCAACAACCTGAGTCAAAATCAGTAGTGAATATGGTTCATAGAATTCATAATCGTAACCCAGGTTATTCTGATTTTTCAAATATTGGATCATCTCAATCCTTCAACTTTTCAAACACAACATCGTCGAACCCAATCACACATGGCGCTAATGCATTGAAACTTGAGAATGAGATTATTCAAGAACAACAATCTGAAAGCTCTCATAATCAAACTATGAATGAGGAATTTCTACAAAATACTAGTATAGAAAGTGAAAGTATAGTTGATGATAATTCAGTTAATGAAATGGAAAAATCCTTTACTCAAGAAGCTATAGAGTCAACTCATGAGGAAAATCAAGAGACTAATATTGAGGAAGAAGTTTCTAATGATTTAAAAGAATTTGGTGTTGATTCTGATGCACCAGATTTATTTAGTTCAGAAACTGATAATTCAAGCCCTGAAGATTTATTGACTTCAGATGAAGAGGAAGAAGATGATCTTGAGATACCAGCATTCTTAAGAAGACAAAAAAATTAATGGTCTTCCAAGAGATAAATGGACGCCACCATAGTACCGAAAATGCAAAAGCATTATCCGGTACTGCTAAAAGAAATTATTAGCGTTATTTCCCCTCAACATGGTGGCACATTTATTGATTGTACCTTTGGTCAAGGTGGCTATACCAAAAAAATTTTAGATTTTAAAAATACAAACGTTATAGCTCTAGATAGAGATATAGAGAGTGCAAAAATTGCTAACCAATTAAAAGAAAGATTTGAAGATAGATTTATTTTTAAAAATATTAAATTTAGTCAATTAAATAATTTAAAGCTTAAAAACGAAAACATAAGAGGAATAATTTTTGATCTTGGTTATTCTTATACTCAAATTAAAGACCCACAAAAAGGACTATCATTTGAAGCAGATGGCAAATTAAATATGCAGCTGGGTTTAAATAATTATTCAGCAGAAGA
>CACIRC010000035.1 GCA_902588895.1 uncultured Pelagibacteraceae bacterium | reverse complement strand
AACTTAATTCTCTTACTTTATCACCAGTTAAAGGATCAAATTCTTCTATCTGTTCAAGTTTATCTCCAAACAAACACAATCTCCACGCTCTATCCTCTAAGTGTGATGGAAAAATTTCTAAGTATTCTCCTCTTGCTCTAAATGTACCTCTATAAAAATTTTGATCATTACGTTTGTATTGGAGAGCGACTAAAGACTTAATTATTTCTTCTCTATTATAATCATAATTTTTTTGGAGTGTTAAAGTCATTTTGCTATATGCTTCAACAGATCCAAGACCATAAATACAAGAAACACTTGCAACAATTAATACATCATCTCTTTCTAATAGAGATCTTGTTGCAGAGTGTCTCATCCTATCAATTTGTTCATTAATAGAGGCCTCTTTCTCAATATACGTGTCCGATCTTGGTACATAAGCCTCAGGAGTGTAATAGTCATAGTATGAAACGAAATATTCAACAGCATTGTCAGGAAAAAAGGTTTTCATTTCACCATAAAGTTGAGCAGCAAGAGTTTTATTTGGAGCTAAAATCAAGGCAGGTCTATTGGTAGCTTCAATAACTTTAGCCATAGTAAAAGTTTTTCCAGATCCTGTTACACCAAGTAAAACTTGATTAAATTGATCTTTGTTCGCACCATTAACTAATTTTTTTATTGCCTCAGGCTGGTCTCCTGCAGGTTTAAAATCAGATTTAATTTTGAATTTTTTTCCACCTTCTAGTTTTCCACCAATTTTAGGATTTTTACTCTGAATATCTGTAATTAAATCTTGATAAGTATTTTCCATATATTAAACAACGTAGTAGAATTTATTTATATTTCAATGAGCATAATATCAGACAGTTTAAAGAAGATTAAACCATCACCTACTATTGCTGTTACTCAAAAAGCAAGAGAATTAAAAGCTGCTGGAAAAGATGTTATTGGACTTGGTGCAGGAGAACCAGATTTTGATACTCCAGATAATATTAAGCAAGCAGCTATAAAAGCTATTAATGATGGTGATACTAAATACACAGCTGTAGATGGCACTCCAGCATTGAAAAAAGCAATTGTAGAAAAATTTAAAAAAGAAAATAATTTAAATTATTCAACTGATCAAATTACAGTTGGTGCTGGTGGAAAGCATGTAATTTATAATGCAATGATGGCCACATTAAATGAAGGAGATGAAGTTATAGTGCCCGCTCCCTATTGGGTCTCTTATCCTGATATGGTTTTATTAGCAGGAGGAAAACCAGTAATAATGGAATGCAATGAGAAACAAGGTTTTAAAATAAATCCAAATGATCTTGAGAAATATATAACACCAAAAACAAAATGGATTATTCTTAATTCGCCTTCAAATCCAACCGGAGCATGTTATTCAGAGCAAGATATAAAAGCAATTGCAGATATTTTGGAAAAACATAATCATGTGTATATTTTAAGCGATGATATTTATGAGCATGTGACTTATGAGGGTTTTAAATTTTTTACAATTGCTCAAATTGAAAGTTTAAAAGATAGAGTGCTTACAATGAATGGTGTAAGTAAAGCTTATTCAATGACAGGCTGGAGAATAGGGTATGCAGCTGGTCCGAAAGATATCGTTAAAGCTATTGCTAAAATTCAATCACAATCAACAACCAATCCTTCTTCTATTAGTCAAGCCGCTGCAGTTGAGGCACTTAGTGGAACACAAGACTTTATTAAGGAAAGAGCTAATTCTTTTCAGGAGAGAAGAGATTTTGTTGTTAATGCCTTAAATGCGATAGATGGAATTGAATGTCTGAATCCAGATGGAGCGTTCTATGTTTTTCCAAGTTGCAAAGGTTTAATGGGTAAAAAAGATCCAAATGGAAATGAAATTAAATCTGATACTGATTTTGTTCAATCATTATTAGAGAATAGTGGAATTGCTGTAGTCCAGGGTTCTGCATTTGGTTTAGAAGGTTTTTTCAGAATTTCTTATGCAACATCAATGGATAATCTTAAGAAAGCAATGGATAAAATATCTAGTTTTTGTAAATCCTTAAGTTAATGAAAACTGCCTTAGTCTTTGGTTCAACAGGTTTAGTTGGTGGTCATCTTCTTGATCAATTAATAAAAAATGAGAACTATAATAAAATTAAACTTTTTGTACGTTCAGAAATTATTATTAATGACCTTAAAGTTGAGATTGTTAAAACTGATTTTAATAATATGGAAAAGCATAAAGAAGAGATGACAGGTGACCACTGTTATTTTTGCATTGGTACTACAAAGCAAAATTCACCTGATAAAGATGAATATAGAAGAGTTGAACTTGATTTACCAAAACAAATCGCACAAATAACAAAATCTAACTCAGTAAATTCATTCGTTTTTGTCTCTTCAGGTTATGCAGATCCTAATAGTTCAGGAGATTATTTAAAATTTAAAGGATTAGTAGAGGAGGAGTTAAAAAGATTGAGTTTTAATAAACTCGGAATAATGAGACCTTCTTTTTTAATTGGAGATAGAAAAGAAAAAAGATTAGGAGAGAAATTAGGTATTTTTGTATTTAAATTATTATCACCTTTATTTTTAGGACCATTAAAAAAAATGAAACCAATTCAATCTGAAAAAGTTGCAAAAGCAATGATTAAAATTTCTAATGGTGATTTTAGACAACAAGTATTCGAGTCTAATGAAATAGTGGAAATTAGTAATAATTAATTTTTAAAATTTAAAATATTCTTTTATGTCTTTTTGAAGCAATAAGTAAATACAAGAAATCTGAAATAATGTATTCAAACTTAAAATAAATCTTACAACCAATTCATTAAATCCTATTTCTGGTATAGGTCCATAAGGAGCAGCAAAACTTACATTTATTGCCCCAATTAAATCTAACAAACCAATCACATTCCAAGACAGCAAAAGGCCCCATAATATAGTACTTGGTTTTTTTATAATGTGGTAAACTAAAAATAAAGC
>CACIRC010000034.1 GCA_902588895.1 uncultured Pelagibacteraceae bacterium | reverse complement strand
TCTAGTTACGTTAAAACATTTAACCCCAACAATAAAAAAATAAAAATTGAGGACAAAATTATATCTGATAGCTGTGAAGCATTAATTGGTGCCATATATCTTGATAAAGGTTTTACAATTGTTGAAAAAACAATTTTAAACTTGTGGAATGATCACATCAAAAAAAGTGCTGTAACCGAAATAGATGCGAAAACAAAGTTACAGGAACTAACTTTAAAAAATTTTAAAAAATTACCTACTTACAAATTAATTTCAAATTTAGGTCCAAGGCACAAACCTATATTCAAAGTTGGGGTAAAATTGCCCAATACAAAATATTTCATATCTACTGGGAAATCAAAGAAAGAAGCTGAACAAAATGCAGCTATTGAATGTTTAAAAAATATAAATAAAAAATGAATTGGTCAGACGAAGGATTTTTAATAAGTAAAACAAGATATAATGAAAATTCATTAATTGCCGAATTATTTACAAAAGATAAAGGAAAGATATCTGGAATTATATTTGGTGGTACTTCAAAAAAAATTAAAAATTATCTTCAAGTCGGCAACAAGCTCCATGTTAATTACAATTCTAAAAATGAAAACAGAATAGGTTATTTTAAAATTGAAATTTTAAATGCCTATACTCCATTATATTTTGATCATATACAAAAGTTGTCTTGTATTACATCTGCAATGAATTTGATTAAAATATTAACAGCAGAGTCTCAATCTAATGATAAAGTTTATTTTATAATTCAAAATTTATTTTTAATCTTAAAAGAAAAAGATTGGTTAAAAAAATATATATTTTGGGAATTAGAGTTACTTAAAATATTAGGATATGACTTAGCGCTTGAAAGTTTAGTTGAAAAAGATTTAGAAGGTAACAAAACCGTATATTATGCTAGCTCTTTAAATGAAAAAAAATATGTGCCTAATTTTTTGATTGAAAAAGATATAGAAGTTAATGATCCAGGTACTTTATTAAATGGTTTGAAATTAGTAGGTGATTATTTAGATAAAACTATATTAAGACCTAATAATTTAAATTATCCAAATAGCAGGTTGTTATTCTTAAATACTTTAAAATAATTATTTTATTATTTTATCAATTCTATCAGCATAATAGCTTACTATAGCATTGGCACCAGCTCTTTTAAAGGCAACTAAACTTTCGTATATGGCATCCTTACCAATTAATTTTTTTGCTATGGCTGTTTCAATTAAACTATATTCGCCTGATACTTGATAGGCTAAAACTGGTAATTTAAATTTTTCTTTTATCGATTTAATTATGTCTAAGTATGGCATACCTGGTTTAACCATTACCATATCAGCACCTTCTTTAATATCTAATGCAACTTCTCTTAAGGCCTCATCAGAATTTCTAAAATCCATTTGATAGGTTTTTTTGTCTCCTTTTAACGAACTCTTGGAGCCAACAGCATCTCTAAAAGGTCCATAGAAGCTTGAAGCATATTTTGCGGCATAAGATAATATTTGCACGTTTTGGAATTTATTTTTATCTAAAGCTTTTCTTATTTTTCCTATTCTACCATCCATCATATCTGATGGGGCAATGACATCACAACCCATCTCTGCATGAAGTAATGATTGATTAATTAGCACCTCTATAGTCTCGTCGTTTAGTATAGTGGTAGATTTAATCAAACCATCATGACCATGAGATGTGTAGGGATCTAAAGCTACGTCACACATTATACCTATTTGATTTTTGTATCTTTTTTTAATTTCTTTAATTGCTTTACAAACCAAATTTTTTTCATTGAGCGATTCTGTGCCCAATTCATCTTTATGTGCATTTTGGGTTCTTGGAAAAAGTGCAACCATTGGTATCTTTTTTTTTATGGCTCTATCCACTATTTGACTTAATCGATTAATTGTATACCTGTATACACCTGGCATCGATGAAATCTCTTGCCGTTTGTTTGACCCTTCAATTAAAAAAATAGGCAATATAAAGTCATTTGGACTTAAGGTATTTTCTTGAATCAGTCTTCTTGACCAAGATTCTTTTCTAGTTCTTCTAAGTCTAAGACTGGGATATTTACCAATAATCATGTTTTAATTTACTTTTAAATTGCGACAAATGTAATATACACATATACAAAAAAAAGGGTAGAAAGCAATCAAGATGACGTTGGAAAATTCAAAAGTAATAGACTTAAATATAAAAAAGGAAGATAGGGTTTTAAACTTTAGCGATTTTCAAAAGCAAGAAATCAAATTTGATATTGAAAAATTACAAGAGGCTTATCAACAAATAGTTAAAATTAAAAAATTCGAAGATGCTGGTGTAACTCACTTTGGGGCAATATCATTAACCCAAATACCTGGCGATCCAGACTCAATTAAAGGTAATAAGGCCAGAGGAGTATATTGGACAAAACCTGATAAATCAGGAAAAGAGGTTGTTAGAGATGAGACGCTTGATGAGTCATTATATTCAGAATTTATAAAGGATTATGAGAATACTTATTTCAAAGAAGTATACGATACTCTGTCATCTAAATATAAACTTGGCAGAATAAGAATTCTTTTGAAAGAACCAAGATCAACTTTAAGTTGGCATAGAGATCCTGAGCCAAGATTACATATACCTATAGTTACTAACCCAGGCTGTATCATGGTTATTGATAATGTTGCAAAACATATGCCTGCCGATGGTTCTGTTTGGATTACAAATAATACAAAGTATCACAATGCATTTAATGGTGGAGAAGAAAATAGAATACATTTAGTTGCTTGTGTTTTAGATTATAAATTTAACTAATTTGAAAAAAATATTTATTTCATCAGATCACGCTGGATTTAAATTAAAAGAGACGATCAAAGATTATTTAAGAAATAAAAAAGTAAAATTTGAGGATCTTGGTCCATTGGATGATAGTAGTGTTGATTATCCTGATTATGCCCATAAAGTAGCAAGAAAAGTTAAACTTAACAAAAGTAATGTTGGCATTTTAGTGTGTGGCTCTGGTACTGGTATGAATATTGCGGCAAATAAGCATAAGAATATTCGCGCAGCACAATGTTTTAATCTAAAATCAACGAAATTATCCAGATTGCATAACGACGCAAACATCATTACATTAGGATCTAGATTAATAACCAAAAAAAATGCTTTGAAATTTGTAG
>CACIRC010000033.1 GCA_902588895.1 uncultured Pelagibacteraceae bacterium | reverse complement strand
AGAATGATGCTGGATTAAACTATGATCGATTGAAATGGAGAAGAAAAAAAGGACGTGTGGATTCTTCAGCTGAAATATTATTGAAAATAAGAAATGATAAAGAGTATTTAGTTAGACCTGATAAATGGTGGAAAGAAAGAGAAATTATCTCAAGAGCATTGCTTTATAAAAAAAAATATGAAATTTCATATAAAATTTCAAGCAATCATGGAATGACTGAAGGATCTGAATATGCGGCTGCTGAATGGATGAGTGGATGGATAGCATTAAGTTTTTTAAACGACCCTTTGACTGCTAAAAATCATTTTAAAAATTTTTATGAAAATGTTAGTTATCCAATAAGTTTATCTAGAGGCGCGTATTGGCTTGGAAGAGCATATGAAAAAATAGGCGAAAGAGACCAATCAAATAATTGGTACAGAGAAGCTACAAAATATCTTACTACTTACTATGGTCAGCTAGCTTTTTTAAAATTAAATCCAAATGGAAAATTTGAGTTAGAAAAAGATATGCAAATTGATCCAAAATATAGAATTCAATTTTTTAATAAAGAGCTTGTAAAAATTTCTTATCTTCTAGATGAATTAAAGAAAGATAAATACACAAAACATATTTTAAGACATTTAGCTAACGACAATATAGCTAAAGGTAGTGAAGTTTTGGCTGCAGAATTAGCCACAAGTATAAACAGATATGATTTTGCTATTCAGGTTTCAAAAATTGCTTCTTACCAAAAAAGATTTCATAATACATACAATTATCCAATAATTAGTACTCCTAAATATATTAATAAAAGAAAAATTCCAGAAAGTGCTTTGATCTTATCTATAATTAGACAAGAAAGTGAATTTGATTTAGAAGCTAACAGTCATGCAGGTGCAAAAGGATTAATGCAATTGATGCCCTACACAGCAAAATTAGTTTCAAAACAAGCCAAACTTCCTTATTCAAAATCAAGATTAACCACTGATCCAGAATATAATATTAATTTAGGTTCACATTATATTGCAGGTTTAATTCTACAATATGATGGTGCCTACCCTTTTGCAGTCGCTGCATATAATGCTGGACCTAATAGAGTTAAATATTGGAAAAAAATTAATAAAGATCCACAAAAAAAACAAGTTGATTATGTTGATTGGGTTGAATTAATAAAATTTAGAGAAACAAGAAATTACGTACAGCGTGTAATGGAAAATTATAATGTCTATAGATATATTTTGGAACAACGACCTGTACCTATGAAAAACTTTTTTAAAGATCAGCCTCTATTTTAGTGGCGGAAGAGGAGGGATTCGAACCCTCGGTACAAGTTTCCTCGCACGGTCATTTAGCAAACGACTGGTTTCAGCCTCTCACCCACTCTTCCATATGACATTGTGTATTAAGCGATTGTATTGAAAATTCAATATATATAAAGTAATTATTCAATTATTATGAGAAATAAGTACTCAGTATTTTCGTTAATCAAAAATGCTCTTTCATATCATGAAAATTGGCAAAGAGCGTGGAAAGATCCTGCTCCTAAAAAAGAGTACGATGCAGTTATTGTTGGTGGTGGTGGCCATGGATTAGCAACAGCCTACTATTTAGCAAAAAAACACAATATGAATAATATTGCTGTAGTCGAGAAAGGTTGGATTGGTGGAGGAAATACTGGACGGAATACTACAATTATTAGATCAAATTATTTATGGGACGCTAGTGCAGGATTATATGATCATGCATTAAAAATTTGGGAAGGTTTATCTCAAGAACTAAACTACAATGTGATGTTTAGTCAAAGAGGTGTAATGAACCTTGCACATAATTTACAAGATGTTAGAGATTTAAAAAGACGAACACATGCAAATAGACTAAATGGAATTGATGCAGTCTACTTAAGCACTGAAGAAGTTAAAAAATTTTGTCCAATTATAAACATATCACCAGATATTAGATACCCTGTTTTAGGAGGAACATTACAACGAAGAGCTGGTACAGCAAGACATGATGCTGTTGCTTGGGGATATGCAAGAGGAGCCGATGCAATGGGTGTTGATATTATTCAAAATTGTGAAGTTAAAGGAATTAAAAGAAATGGAGATAGTGTCGAAGGAATAGAAACAACAAAAGGATTTATAAAAACTAAGAAAGTTGGTGTAGTTGCAGCTGGTCATTCTAGCGTAATAGCTAATATGGCGGGTCTAAGACTTCCACTTGAAAGTAAACCTTTACAAGCTTTAGTTTCTGAGCCTGTAAAACCAATTATTGATACTGTTGTAATGTCTAATGCAGTGCATGCTTATGTTAGTCAATCTGATAAAGGAGAATTGGTCATTGGTGCTGGAACAGACGACTATGTTTCTTATACTCAAAAAGGAAGTCATCAAATAGTTGAAGGAACATTAAATGCTATTTTAGAATTATATCCAATTTTTAGTAGAATGAGAATGTTAAGACAATGGGGAGGAATAGTAGATATTTGTCCTGATGCTAGTCCAATTTTAAGTAAAACTTCAATTAAAGGTTTATACTTTAATTGTGGTTGGGGTACTGGAGGATTTAAAGCAACTCCTGGATCAGGAGATTTGTTTGCACATACTATTGCAAATGATGAGCCACACAAACTTAATGCTGCATTTAATTTAAATAGATTTGTCAGCGGAGACCTTGTTGATGAACATGGCGCTGCAGCGGTTGCTCATTAATGTTTTTAATAAACTGTCCATACTGTGGAGAACGAGATCAGCAAGAATTTAAGGCTGGTGGTGAAGCTCATATTAAAAGGCCTAAACAACCAACAGAATTAAGTGATGATGAGTGGGCAGAATATTTATTTATGAGAAAAAATATTAAAGGTGTTCAATTTGAAAGATGGAACCATGCACACGGTTGTCGTAAATGGTTTAATATGGTTAGAGATACTTCTAACGACGAAATAAAAGCAATTTACAAAATGGGTGAAAAACCACCTGCTCAATAAAATGACTAAAAACTTAAGAGTAAAATCCAGTGAGTACATTGATGAAACTAATAGAATTTCCTTTAAATTTAATGGCAAAACTTACCATGGATTTAAAGGCGATACTTTAGCATCAGCATTACTTGCAAACGATGTTCATTTAGTTGGAAGAAGTTTTAAATATCATAGACCAAGAGGAATTATGACGTCTGGTTCTGAAGAACCAAATGCTATAGTTCAAGTAAATCCTGGTACAAACAGAACAGAACCTAATGTTAGAGCAACAGAAATCGAGATTTACGAAGGTTTAGAAGCATCCAGTCAAAATTGTTGGCCAAGTGTAGAATTTGATATTGGTGGATTAAACAATTTTCTCTCCCCTTTTTTTCCAGCAGGTTTTTATTACAAAACATTTATGTGGCCTGCTAGTTTCTGGGAGAAATATGAATTTTTCATACGACACTCAGCCGGTTTAGGAAAATCACCAACATCAAATGACCCTGACATCTATGACCA
>CACIRC010000032.1 GCA_902588895.1 uncultured Pelagibacteraceae bacterium | reverse complement strand
TATCAGTTCCGGCAATAGCTGCCGGTCCATCCCATGGCTCCATAGTACTGTTTAAAAAATTAAATAACTGTTGGTGATCTTTTGGTAGAGTTTTATTTTTTTTAGACCATGCGTCTGGAACTAACATAAGCTTCGCCAAAGGCGCAGGCTGACCAGATATATTTAATAATTCAAAAACATTGTCTAATGCAGCAGAGTCTGATGCTCCCTGTTGTATAACAGGTTTTAAGTTTTCAACATCATCAAAAAGGGGACTGTTCATCTCTTGTTCATGAACTTTCATCCAATTTTTATTTCCTCTATAAGTATTAATTTCTCCATTATGAGCTATAGCTCTAAAGGGTTGAGCTAAATTCCAGCTAGGTGCTGTATTTGTTGAAAATCTTTGATGAAAAATAGCAAACCTTGAAACAAATCTCTCATCTTTTAGATCAAGGTAGAAATCTGAGATAGCTTCAGCTAAAAACATCCCCTTGTAAATGATAGATTTAGAACTCAATGAACAAATATAAAAATTGTTCAAAGACTTTTTAAAAGCTTCATTTTCTATCTTTCTTCTAGTTTCATAAATTTTTCTTTCTAAATCTTTATTTGTTAATTCTGGATCGTAAGGTTTAAACAATACTTGGATAATTTCAGGCATTGTTTGGAATGCCTTTTCTCCTAAAACTTTTGGATTAACTGGAACTTGTCTCCAGCCGTAAATACTAAAATCATTTTTTGTTAATTCACTTTCAACAATAGTTTTGCAACTTTCTTGTGCTGCGTAATCATTCCGAGGCAGAAATATCATACCCACACATATTTCAGAATTGTCATGTGTGTGTCCTGTGACTTCTATCTTTTCAATGAAGAAATCTTTTGGTATTTCAACATGAATCCCAGCTCCATCACCGGTTTTCCCATCGGCATCTACAGCGCCTCTATGCCAAACTGCTTTTAAAGCCTCAATACCATACTCTACAACTTTACGAGATTTTTTACCTTCAGTTGATCCAATTATACCAACACCACAAGCATCATGCTCCATGTCTTCTGAATAAACATTATTTTTTTTTAAAAGGTGAAGGTTCTTTTTATAATTTTCCATTAAGCCACTCTTTTTTCCACTTTAGATTTGCTCTCTAGATAAGTTTTAATTGAAGCTGCAGCATCTCTTCCATCTTTTATCGCCCACACAACTAATGAAGCTCCTCTAACTATATCACCAGCAGCAAACACCCCTTTTATATTTGTTTCCATAGTATCAAAATCTGTTTTAATTGTTCCCCACTTTGTTACTTGTAATTCACTACTATCAAATAAATTTGGTAAATCCTCAGGATCAAAACCTAGTGCTTTGATAACCATATCTGCTTTTGTTTCGTAACTTGAGCCTTCTTGTACTTGTGGCTTTCTTCTTCCTGTCTCGTCTGGATCACCTAATTTAATTTGATCTACAATTATTTTTTCTACTTTATTTGTACCTTTAAATTCTTTAGGGCTTGATAACCAAACAAACTCAACACCTTCTTCTTCTGCGTTTGCAACTTCTCTAGCAGATCCTGGCATATTTTCTTTATCTCTTCTATACAAACATTTAACAGATTTTGCCTTCTGTCTTATAGAAGTTCTCACACAATCCATTGCTGTGTCACCTCCACCGATTACAACAACATCTTTACCTTCTGCGTTTAAAATTCCTTTATCAAACAACTCAACATCATCTCCTAGACCTTTTTTATTAGATGCTGTTAAAAAATCCATTGCAGGAAAAATATTATCAAGATCATTTCCAGGTAAGTTTACTTCTCTTGCTTTATAAACTCCTGTAGAAATTAAAATTGCATCGTGTTTTTTTCTTAATTGGTCTAGGCTTGCATCTTTACCAACTTCAAAATTTTGAACAAATTCAATTCCTCCATCCTTTAAGAGTTTTGTTCTTCGCTCTACAACTTCTTTTTCTAATTTAAAATTTGGAATTCCATAAATTAATAATCCTCCTGCTCTATCATATCTATCGTAGACAGTAATTTTATACCCATTTTTTCTTAATTGTTCTGCAGCAGCTAAACCAGCAGGACCTGCTCCTATAATTCCTACGCTTTGATTTTTTTCATTCGTTACCTTAATTGGTTTTACCCAGCCCTGAGCCCAAGCATTATCTGTAATATATTTTTCTACTGATCCAATAGTTACTGTTCCATGACCAGACTGTTCAATTACACAATTTCCCTCGCATAATCTATCTTGGGGGCAAATTCGGCCACACACTTCAGGCATGTTGTTTGTGCTTTGGGATAATTCATACGCCTCTTTTAATCTTCCCTCTGCTGTCAGTTTAAGCCAATCTGGAATGTTGTTACTTAAAGGACAATGAACTTGGCAAAAAGGTACTCCACATTGCGAACACCTACTCGACTGTTCTTTGGCTTTTTCATTGATATACTCGTCATAAATTTCGTTAAAATCTTTCTTTCTTGTATCAACTTCTCTTTTAGGTGGAGTTTGTTGACCTATTTTAACAAATTTGAGCATTTTATCTGGCATAATATTATTTAAGTTTTGGCAAAATATACCCTGATTTATGTATATAAAGCATAAAATAGGTCATATATATTGACCTTAATTTTTAAAATATTACCGCTAATTAACAAGTTTTTAATTATTGCATAGCTATTATGCTTAAATCGAATTGTTTTAAATAAATACTTTATAAGTTACGAAGAAATAATGTTTCAAAATATTATAGAAGTTCTAATTCTCTCTGCAATTCAAGGAGTATCTGAATTTCTTCCTATTAGTTCCTCTGCTCATTTAATTTTGGTTTCCACTTTATATGAATTTAAATCTAGTTCTTTGCTTATTGATATCAGCCTCCATCTAGGTTCTCTAATAGCAGTAATTTATTTTTTTAGGGATGAACTATTTGATGCAAGAAAAAATAAAAGACTTTTAAGTTTAATTATACTTGGATCTATTCCGTTAATAATTGTTGGATACATACTTTATAGTACAAATTTAATTTATCAGTTAAGAAACATAGAAATTATAGCATGGACTACTTTAATATTTGCGATAATTTTATACATCTCAGACAAAAATCGATTTGATAAAAAAATTTCTTCAAATTTAAATTTTCAGTCAATAATATTTATAGGTATTTTGCAAATTTTCTCTCTTGTACCTGGAGTGAGTAGGGCAGGAATTACTATAACAGCTGCGAGAATTTTAAAATTTAATAGAGTAGACTCAAGTAAGATATCTTTTTTACTTTCAATCCCAGCATTAGCTGGAGCTAGTGTCTTAAGCTTAAAAGATGTGTTGGAACAATCAATTCAGTTTAATTACTTAGTTGTTATCGCAATTATATCTTCTTTTATTTTTTCTTTTCTAACAGTTAAATTCTTTTTAATTTATATAAATAAATTTTCAATGAATGCGTTTGTAATTTACAGAATAATAATTGCTTTGATTTTATTTAGTTTAATTTATTAAATATATTTCTTTTTAATCAATGGGAGTAATTGAGACAAGAGAACTCCACATAGAATAAAAAAGCATCCAAGTAAATTATTGACGTCTAGAATTTGATTTAAAATAAACCAAGCAGCTATAGTCGCAAATACACCTTCAAGAGAAAAAATTATAGCTGCAGGTGCTGGAGTGATATTACGCTGGGCATAAATTTGTAATACAAATGCAAATCCACCAGATAATATACCTGCATATAAAATTGAATAAATTTCC
>CACIRC010000031.1 GCA_902588895.1 uncultured Pelagibacteraceae bacterium | reverse complement strand
TTTTAAAATTAAATATCTCAACACTCATCCCAGCTGGGTAGGAAGGTTTCACTATATTTGAAACATAGTCATATTTTTTTTTGGAAAAAATTTTATATGCTTTATCAATAATTTTTGGATCAATAAATGGCGAGTCAGAACAAATTCTGATTATAGTATTTAATTTAAATTTTTTTGAGCATTCATAATATCTTTGAAGTACATTTTTTTCTGAACCTTTGAAAAAAAAGCAATTATTTATTTTTGCTAATTGTGCTATTTTTTCATCTTTTTTTTTAATAGTTGTTGCTATAATTATTTTTTTTGTAAAATTTACTTTTTTAACCCTTTCTATCACGTGTTCTAAAATAGTTTTTTTTCCAAGTTTTAATAAAACTTTATTCGGAAGTCTTTTAGAGCCTCTTCTTGCCTGAATGATTATCCCAAGACTCATATAAAATCTGTTAATTTAAAAATGTGATCTTTATTAATTATTTTTTTTAATTTTTTACCTAGTATTTTTTTAACTTCCTTAGGATTTATTCCTATTCCTGGTCTCTTAAAATCTAAATCTTTCATTTGGATTTTATGATTTTTTTGAAGATTATATTTTGATACTATACTTCTTCTAGCAAATTTTCTTGCTTTTACTTCACATTTTAAAACATTCTTTTCACCAGATCCCATTGCTTCATTAATAAGATTACATCTATTTTTTAATATTTTTAAATCTTCTGGTAATATTGATAACCAATGATCTGCACTTTTTTTTAATTTATTGTTAAATGTAAAATGTTTTTCAATTGCTGAAACACCAAGTGGTATCGAAGCTGTTGCAACATCAATTCCTAAAGTATGATCGCTTAATCCAACTAATGCATTTGGAAATTTTTTTTTTATTGTATTAATTGCATTTAAATTTGCATCTTTGGGTTTAGTTGGATAGCATAATGTACAGTGCATAATTAAAATTTTTTTGTTTCCACATTTTTTTATTATTTTTATCGCATCATTAATTTCATTAAGATTTGATGCACCTGTAGAGAGTAAAATCGGTAGTTTTTTTTTTGCTATATGTTTTAATAATTCAAAATTTGTTATATCACAAGATGCAACTTTAAAACCACGCATTCCAATAGAAACCAACATATCCACAGACTCTTTGTCAAAGGGTGTTGATAAAAACTCTATATTTTTTTTTTTACAGTATTCAATTAAAATTCGGTAATGACTTTTGTTAAAACTATCTAAAGTCGAATAACTATCAAACTGAGATCCCTCTTTTTTTTTCTCTCCACTCCATTTCCAAAATCGCGGAGCATTTTTTGTAGTTAGTTTTTCTGCTTTATAAGTTTGAAATTTTATAATATCACAATTTGCTTCTTTTGCTTTATCTATTAATTTTTTTGCATATTTTATACTTCCATTATGATTTACACCCGCTTCAGCAATCAATACTGTCTTGTTGGATGAGAATTTGATTTTTCCAATATTAAACATTTTTTAATCTTTTATTAATTTTTTTTATAATTGAATATCTTTTTCCAGATTTTGAAATATTTTTTTTGTGTAGATAATACCGATAAAAAGGAATTGGCAAATAATAAATTTTTTCTCTTTTTATAATTTTACTTATTATTTCGTAATCTTCAGCTTCTTTTAAATTATTGTTATAACCCCCATATCTTAAAAAAGTTTTTTTATTAAACATAATACCAGCACCATGATTTTTAAGTGTATTTTTGTTGTTTAATCTAATCAATTTTTCCTTATAACCAAGTTCATCAACTTTGTAGTGATCAGCATAAACAAAAGCTAAATCCTTATTATTGATCAGAATTTCATGAAAAAAATTGATTGTATGTTTGTTTATAAAATCATCTGAATCTACCCTAATGAAATATTCGCCCGATGATTTAGATAAAGCATAATTAGAAGCATAAGAAATTCCTTTATTCTTTTTTAATTTAAAAATATTTACATTAGATTTAAATTTTTTTACAATTTTAAACGAATTGTCTGTAGACCCATCATCAATAAAAATTATTTCAAATTTTTTGTTAAAAACAATTTGATCAATACAAGATCTTAAACATCTTTCTAAATATTTATCTCTGTTATGGTTAATAATAATTATCGAAATATCAATTTTGTTATTTTTCATTTAACATGTCACTATCATATATTGTATCAATACGGTATCAATATATTATATATATTTATTTAAAATAATGAAAATTCAAAAAAACTATTTAATTAATCTAGACAGTTATCAACTAGACATATATGGACATGCGTTGAAGAAATTTATTAAACAGTTAGATGATAGTTGTATAAATAATATTGCTCTACATTGTGCTTCGATAGAAGATAAAAATAAAATAAAAAAAATCTTTCATAATATAAAAATTTTTTGCGGAGAAGATTATGTAAGAGAAAATTATCCTTTTACAAAAGATTATAATCCAAAAGAATTTATTGAAAAACTCAATACATCCTTTGGTGAATTAAATTATAGTCTCTCTATGTACAAAAAATTTTATTATCAAACAAAATTAAGTTCTGACAAACAATATGATTTGGATTTGAAAAGAACAATTTTATTTTATAATTTTTATGACGAAATTTTTAAAAACTTCAAACCCAATATTGTTCTGCATGAACACACAGGTGGTCTAGGTAGTAAAATTCTTTGGGAGAAGTGTAGACAACATAATTGTAAATATTTTTTTATTAAGGGAATGTATTTTGATGATAGATTTGCTTTAGTAGATCAAGAAAACTTTACTTCACCTTTTTTCGAAGAATCTAAAAATTTATCATTAGACGATAATCAATTTAGTAAATTTAAAATTAAAATAGAAAATTTAAAAAATAAATTTGCACCTTACGAATCTAAAAAAAAAACAAAAAATTTTTTTTTATTTAATATTTTTAGACCATTTAAAAATTTAACAAAGAGTATTTTAAAATTTAATAGAAATAGTAAAGAAATTAATTATCTTTTAACAAGACATCCACCAATTATTGATGGAGTTTTTAATAAGATTCTTTCTTATTTTAAAAATTTAATAATAAGAAAAATTTATATAGATCAAGATATAGATTTAAAAGATGATTATGTTGTTCTTTTTTTACAGGTTGAACCAGAAATTAGTAGTTATTCAATGGTTAAAATAAATATAGATTCAGAGTCTTTGATAAAAAATATTTCACTATCTCTTCCAGTGGGAGTTAAATTGTACGTTAAAGAACATCCCGCTCAAATGAAACAATCAAGATCAAAAGATTTGTCTTTTTTTAAAAATATAAAAAGTTTTTCAAACGTCAGAATTTTACCCTTAAATTTTGACTCTAGTAGTTTGATAAAGAATTCAAAGTTTGTAGTAACTGGCTCTGGAACATGTTTATTTGAGTGTATTTTGCATAATAAAAAATGCTTACATTATGGATCTCATTTTTATACGGAGCATCAAAATCTTATTAAAATTGATAATTATGAAAATTTATCAAGTATATCAAAAAAATTGATTTTAGAGGAAGAAAGTCCGGTTAATACTGAAGAAAATTATAGATATGCATTTAGAGTTTATGAGTCAATGTTATTAGGCAAACATTTCATTTCCTTAGATGAAAAAGAGGAAAATCTTAATAATTGGAGCAATTCATTCACTAAAATTTTTCTATATTGTGAAAAATTATAAAAGAGTAAAGTAAATTAAATGGTAACATTTTTAATTAGAGATTTTCCTGACCTAGATCATCTTTTTCCAGTAATCAATGTTTTTTTAAAAAAAAAAGAAAAAGTAATTATATTAAATTTTGAAATTAATTTAAATTTAGAAAAAGATCCAAAAATTAAATATTTATTAAAAAATTATGAAAGAAATCTAAATATCTATGAAGTTTACAATATAAAAGGAGAAAGGTTTTTAATAGATAATATTATTAAATTTTTATCCTCAAAAAAATTTAAAGAAATTAACTTTAAAAATTTAAAAAATTTGAAAAAAGAAAATAATATAATTTATTTTACTTTTCTTTTAATTATTTGTTATTTAAAAAAGATTATATTTTCCTCTCAAACAAGAATTGAAAATTATTTATTTAATGAAAAATGGGCTAAAAATATCTTTAGAAAAGTAAATATTACATCACTAGTAATGGATGACTCTTATTATTTCAATTTTTCAAGACCAAAATCTTTGATTGAAATATGCAAGCTAAACAATATCAAGATTATCTTAATGCCA
>CACIRC010000030.1 GCA_902588895.1 uncultured Pelagibacteraceae bacterium | reverse complement strand
GATTCTTTCGTCTTGAAAAAACATCAACTGACCAAAGGATAAAAAATATTATACCTAGTGAGTCTTTTATTAAAGAATTTAATGAATACCTGGATACCTTAAAAAATATAAGTTATTAGCGATAAATTTCACAAAAATTGAAATATCTAAATTATATATATAATTTTTAGTTCTATAAAAAATTATATTAATTACTATTTGCAAAAAATATTGTTTTCATATGACGACATTACCTTCGAAAGCTAAAGTAGTTATAATTGGTGGTGGAATTCACGGTCTAAGTACTGCTTGGAAACTTTCTGAAACTTATAAAAATCCTGGTGACATCGTTGTCTTAGAAAAAAAAGATACTGCTGCTGGAGCAAGTGGAATTGCTTGTGGTGTTGTAAGAAATAATTATTTCCAACCAGCAATGAGAGAGTTAATGGCTCACTCAGTTTCTGTGTGGGAGAGTGATCCTAAAGCATTTAAATACAATCCAGTTGGTTATTTACAAATATCACCAGAGGTAATGCATGAAGATGTTGCAACTATTTATGAACAACAAAACGCTATTGGATACGAGTCAGTATTTATAGAAGGTGAAAAAGATTGTTCAAATTATATGAAGGGTATTTTTGATGATTGGCAAGCACAAGGTATCACTTCAGTACTACATGAAAAAAAAGGTGGATACGCTTTTAATAAAGATTCAATTAAAGCACTAGAGAGTAAATCTACATCTAATGGTGTGCAAGTGATTAAAGGTGTAAAAGTAACAGGATTTAAAAAAGGAAGTAATAGTCAAGCTGTTACAGGAGTAGAAACAGATAAAGGTATAATTGAATGTGAACAAGTCGTTATTGGAGCAGGTCCTTGGGCGAGAGATTTTTGGAACATGTTGGAATTACCTAAGACAGCAAATATCAAAGGTAAAGATGGTAAAATGCATGAAACTGATATGTGGACTTACTGGATGTTACAAGAAGGCGTTATTGGTGTTGAACCAGATTTTTTGAAAACAAATGATGGAAAACAACCACCTGTAGTTCATGTAGACTCGACTGCTCCGTTATATTCAGACAAAACTAAAAAATTATTAACAGATAAAATTTGGGGAATTTATTATAAACCTGATATCGAAGGATTAGGTGTCCAAGGTGGTACTTCACCTTACATAGTCAAAAAACATTTTGATCAGGTTAATGTTGATCCTTATGGAATTGAGTCTCCTGAGTATCAAACAACTGATGCATTTAGTGAAATGTGGTGTTCAGCTTTAGCACATTGTCAAAAAAGATTTGAAGGTAAATCTGATTTATATAGAAAAGGACCTTCGGGTGGTCTTGGATGCATGACGCCAGACTCTTTTCCAATCTTTGATAGGTTTTTTGAAAACGTTTACATGATTGCAGATGCAAACCACGGATACAAAATGATTGGAGTTGGTGAGCTTGTTGCAAAAGAAATTCTTGGTACTGAAAGTGATTTGTTAAAACCATTTAGATTCAACCGTTACGAGAAGGGAGAACTTCACCCTACTTCGAACAGTCCGTTTCCTTGGAGCTAGACTCTAAGCCTAGACACAAATAAATTTTTCAGCTACGTTTGAATAAATTAAATTCATTGAGGGGTGAAAATGACAGATCTAGAAAAACACGTTAACCAACCAGGACGTGCAAAATTAGTAAAAGACGTAAGAGCAAAAATTAAAGAATTAGGAATAACTTATATTTATTTTCAATTCATTTCAGTCACAGGAAGAGTTGTTGGAAAAGGTATCCCTGCTGACCATTGGGAAAGGACTGCAGAGAAAGGTTTTCAATTAGTTTATGGTTCTACTGCAAACTTATTTTTAGATCGTCATAATAATTACATTGGATACGGACCAGAGGCTATGGAGCTTGTGGGAATTCCTGATCCTGAAACTTTCGTGCAATTACCTTGGGATAAAAGAGTTGCAAGAGTTTTCTGCACTTGTTTTAGAAACAGAGAAGAAAGACAAAATCCAGGCGGTCATTTAACTTCAGATTGTCGAGGAAATTTAAGAATTTTCATGGATGAATTTAAAAAGAAACACGGGCTAGAATTAAGAGTAGGTACAGAGCCTGAAATGATGTGGTTGACTAAAAATGAAGATGGAACACCGTCAGGTAAAGGTTTCTCAAAACCTTTCTGTTACCATATTGATCAATTCGAGTCATTAAGACCAGTATTTATGCAAGTAATAGAATATGCAAATGCTATGGGCCTTGATATGATTCAAGGTGACCATGAAGATGCGCCAGGTCAATTAGAATTAAACTGGACTTATGATAACGTTTTAAGAAATGCGGATAGATTATCTACTTACAGACAAATTTGTGCACAAGTAGCTAGAGAACATAATTTAATTGCTTGCTTTATGACAAAACCTTTTATGGGTGTTTCTGCAAGTGGTTGCCATACAAACATGTCTTTATGGAAAGGTGGAAAGGTTAAAGTCAATAGACTTGGTCATAAATCTTTACCAGGAGTTGATGGGGTATTTAGTTATGTTGAGGGTGGAACAAATACTTTCATGCCTGATACAAAAGATATGCAAATGCCAGGTAAAATTGGTTTGCAATCAATTGCAGGTATCATGAAACACTTGCCAGCATTAACAGCTCTTGGATCTTCAACTGTAAATTCTTACAGAAGATTATGGGATCAAGGATTTTGGGCACCTGTTTATGCTGATTGGGGATATCAAAATAGAACTTGTGGTTTAAGAGTTTCTGCTCCAGGAAGATTTGAGTATAGATCAGTAGACTCGATGCATAATCCTTACTTATTAGGTGCTGCATTATTAAAAGCTTGCGACGAAGGTATAAGTAAAAAAATGAAACCAGCAGCTCCTGAATCTAGAAATATTTATGAAGCTCAAAAAGCTGGTAAAGATGTTAAAAAACTTCCATTAAGTTTAGGTGAAGCTTTGGATAGACTGGCAGAAGATGAAGTAATCAAATCTGCAATGCCAGATGAAATGTATAAAGTTTTCCATTGGTACAAAAATGATGAGTGGGAAAGATTTCTTGGTGCAACAACGCAATGGGATCTGGATACTTATCTTGATTGTCTACCGTAGGTCTTAAAAAAATATAGAAAGGGTATAAAAATATGTGTGGGATAGCAGGTTTAATTCATAGAGGAAAATCCTCAAATGTAGGGAGCGAGTTACAAGGTATGCTTCAAGCATTAAAACATAGAGGAGAAGATTCTACAGGTTACGCTTTGTATGGAGATACAGACGGTAAAAACTTTATTATGCGTTTTAAAGTTGGAGAAAACGTTGGAGAAGGAAGCTCATCAATTATGGAAGATGTTTCGGTTTATGATGAAAGAAAAAAAATTGTAGATCAAACTCTAGCCGAAATGGGAGCTAAAGTAGTTAAAGAAGAGAGAACTCTTCCTTACTCACTTAGATATGAGATTGATTATGATACAAAAGATTTGTTAGAATTTTCACAGAGAATTGAGAGTATTCCAGGAGTTGAAATACTATCTATGGGAAAATCTTTAGAAGTAATTAAAGATCTTGGTAATGCTAAAATGGTTTGTGACAGATATAGTTTGGATAAAGTAGTTGGAACACATGCTATTGGTCATGCTAGAATGGCAACAGAGTCAGGTGTAGACATTAAATCTGCTCACCCTTTCTGGGGTTATCCTTTTAGTGATGTCTCTGTTGTTCACAATGGACAATTAACAAACTATTGGAATAATAGAAGAGTTTTAGAAAATAAAGGTATGAGATTTATGTCTGAGTGTGACTCAGAATTAATAGCTGTTTATATTGCTGAAAAAATGAGAGATGGAGCAACTTTAGAAGAAGGAATGAAAGCATCTTTAACAGGTTTAGATGGTGTTTTCACTTACTTCGTGGCAACTAAAGACTCTTTAGGAATGGCAAAAGATACAATGGCTGCAAAACCATTGGTGTTATATGAGTCTGATGATTTGGTTGCTATGGGATCTGAAGAAATTGCAATTAGATCTGTATTACCACAAGAAATTGATACATATGATCCGTTTGATGGGGAGGTGAAAGTATGGCAAATCTAAAAACAGTTTCGAAAAAATCAAAAGCCCAATCAATGGGTATGCACACAGAAGTATTAACAGGAAGAACTCAACAAAAATTCTTTAATCCTGATGAAGCAGAAAACTTTTACTACTTTGGTACATACGATGTAGATTTTAATAAAAGAACTGATCTTGATGTTAAAGACATGACAGCACCTGAGGCTAATAAAGAGATCGATAACTTAATGAGCCAAGGATATGGAACAATAGTAATAAAAAACCCACAAGGTAAACACAGTCTTGGAGTTGGTATTT
>CACIRC010000029.1 GCA_902588895.1 uncultured Pelagibacteraceae bacterium | reverse complement strand
GTTAAAATTGATACAATTAATAACCAAAGTGATATTGAGAGTCTTAAAATATGATAGATTTAAAAGATAAAAATATTATCGTCACAGGAGCTTCGGGTGGAATTGGAAATTCTATAATCGAAAAATTATATCAAGCTGGAGCAAATATTTTAGCTTCAGGCACAAGAATAGAAAAACTTGACGAGTTGAGAGGTAAACATGAAAATATTAAAACATTAAAGTTTGATATTTCTCAAATTGATAAAGTTGAAGAATTTATTGAAAATTCAACACAAGAACTTGGTGGAAATTTAGATTGTATTGTGAACAATGCTGGTATCACACAAGATAACTTAGCTATAAGGATGAGTTTAGAGGAATGGCAAAAAGTAATTGATATTAATTTAACATCAACCTTTTTGATCAGCAAATCAGCAATTAAAAAAATGCTTAAAAATAAATCTGGCAAGATTGTAAACATTACATCTGTTGTTGGTCATACTGGAAATCTTGGACAAGCTAATTACACAGCATCAAAAGCAGGCATAATTGCAATGTCAAAAAGTTTAGCAATTGAGTATGCAAAGAAAAATATAAACATAAATTGTATTTCACCTGGTTTTATTAAAACGGCAATGACAGACAAGTTAGATGATAAGTTTAAAGATGCTATAATATCAAAAATTCCCTCAGCACGTCTTGGAGAGCCAGATGATATTGCAAATGCAGTACTTTTTTTTATGTTCAAATCAATCAAGTTACATAAATGGTGAAACCTTGCATGTTAATGGAGGCATGTATATGGCTTGACAAAATAGGTTTTTAAACTATTAAGAATTTATAACAAAAAGGATCAATATGTCAGAAGACGTTTCTAGCAAAGTAAAAAAAATTGTAGCAGATCACTTAGGTATCGATGAAGCAAAAGTAACAGAAGAATCTAGTTTTATAGATGATTTGGGTGCTGATAGTTTAGATACAGTTGAATTGGTGATGGCTTTTGAAGAGGAATTTGGATCTGAAATTTCAGATAGTGAAGCTGAGAAAATTTTAACTGTCGGCGATGCAGTTAAATTTATCGAAGGAAAAGCTAACTAGAATTTTTAATGCCATCAGAAAAAGATGGAGTAATGATTATATTATCTTCTCCTTCAGGAGCAGGTAAAACTACATTGGTTAAAAAATTATCTGAAAAAGATAATTTTGAGATCTCAATATCTCATACTACTAGACAACCAAGACCCAACGAGAATTACAACGAAGATTACTTTTTTGTTGATGAAGCTGAATTTAAAAGATTAATTCAAAATGAGGAATTTTTAGAATATGCAAAAGTTTTCAATAATTTTTATGGCACAACAAGAACACCAGTTATAGACAAATTAAATAAAGGTAAAAATGTCCTTTTTGATATTGATTGGCAAGGAGCAGATCAAATAAAAAATAAAAAATTAGATTACAAACTTATTACATTTTTTATTTTACCACCCAGCAAAGAAGTTTTGTTTGAAAGGTTATCTAAAAGACATGTAAACGATAAATTAATTGCTGAAGAAAGAATGAAACAATTCGAGAGAGACGTCTTACATTGGATAAATTATGATTATGTAGTAATAAATAATGATTTGAGTGAATGTTATTTTAAAATAACAAATTTGATAGATGCTGTAATGTCAGATGGATCTAAAGATTATGATATTAATTACATAAGAAGCCATGTTGAAAAACTAACTACTTAACAATTAAATTTTTCATATTCACAAGCCAGTTTATAGTAGGTTTCTAAAGTTAAGTTTTGTGGTCTTAAATTTAAATTAATTTCAAGTTTGTTTATAATTCTTTGATCACCATTAAATAATTGATTAAAAGGTTTTTTTAACATTTTTCTTCTTTGATTAAAAAAGATTCTTGTGATTATTTCTAGATTATTAGGATGTTTAATTTTAATATAATTCTTTTTTGGATAAAATACTAATAAAGAACTATCAATTTTAGGTTTTGGACTAAAAGATTCTGGTTTAATGTCACAAATTTTTTTGATATCAAGTTTCCAATTACACATAATTGATAACCTTCCATAATTCGATGTATTAAACTTTGCAATAATTCTATCTGCTACTTCTTTTTGAAACATTAAGATAAGACATTCAAACCAAAAATTATTATTTGAATTTAAAATCCATTTACTTAAAATTTCTGTAGAAATGTTATAAGGTAGATTTCCAAAAACAATTACTTTTTCTTTGAAAAGAGAAATTTCATCAATATTTAAAATATCATCATTAATTACAGTCAATTTTTCTTTAAAAGTATTTTCAAGATTTTTTGCTAAAACATTATCTTTTTCTATTACAACAAATTTTTTTGGTTTTTTTTTAATTATTTGAGATGTTAAGTTGCCAGTACCTGGTCCAACCTCAAAAATTACTTTATTCTCAATGTTTACACAGTTAGTAATTTTTTCTAATATGTTTTTATCAACTAAAAAATTCTGACCTAAGCTTTTTTTTGCTTTAATCAATTTTTATCCAAAAATTTAATTGCTCTAATTAAACTAAGAGGATTGGATATATTTTTACCCAGCATGTTCTCATTTGGTCCATGGTCAGGAGAAATTCTTATAAAAGGAAGTCCCAAGGTTATATTTATAGCGTCATATTCATAAATAGTTTTCATGGGTGTTAAAACTTGATCATGGTACATGCCTAAAATAACATCAAATTTATTTCTTATATTTTTAATAAAAATTGTATCTGCAGATATGGGTCCTGAAATTTTATATTTTTTTTTTAAATTATTTATCAAAGGCTTAATTATTTTTTCATCCTCATTAAATTTATGTGTGCTTTCACAATGAGGATTGAGTCCAAGAACTGCAAATTTAGGAAAAAATCCTAGGTTTTTTTTATAGAAGTTATTTATTAAATTGATTTTTTCAGAGATTAATTTTCTATTTATATTTTTTGTAACTAGTTTAAGAGGCAGGTGAGTTGTAACGGGTGAGACGGAGAGTTCTCTATTATAAATCAACATACAAGTTTGCTTCTTTATAAATTTTTGAGAAATATATTCTGTAATACCCAAGTATTTACCTCCTAAAAAATGTTTTTTTGAGACAGGTCCATTAATTAATTTATTTATTTTTCTTTTTTTAATTATTTCGAATGCAATTTGAAAGGATTTTTCAATAAACTTGTTTGATTTTTTTGAAATTTTTTCAAATGCTTTTTTTTGACTAAATTGAATATCGATTAAATTAATTGTTTTGTTATCAAGTTTTTGAAGATGAAAATTTTTATGATTAAGAAATTTTAATTTTCTCATTTGTTTAGTTAAAATGTTTTTAGAGGAAATTAAAATAAGTGGACTCTTAATTTTTTGTGATTTTAAAGATTTAAAAAAAATTTCTAAAAAAACACTATTTGGTTCTCCATTAACTAATAAGATAGGACTATAATTCATTGATAATAATATTTTTCTTAATTTTGCTAAAATAAATATTTGAAAATTGATTTAATTGTTCATTAGTTTTTTCTTTAATGATTATCTCCATCTCTTTTTCTATATTCAAATCTTTTTTTGTCTCCCTAATTTGTTCAATTTTGAGAATTAAAAAACCACCCGGAATTACTATTGGATTTGTAATTTGTCCAATTTGAGTTTTATTTATTTGTTTTTTGATTTTAGGACTCAATACCGAGTCTTTGATCCACCCTAAACTGCCTCCGTTATTATTCGTACTTGAAATACTATAACTTAAAGCAGCTTGTGAAAAATTATTTTCATTAATTTCTTTTTTTATTATCTTCAATTTATCTTTTAAATTTTCATCAGCTGTTAAATTAAACATAATTTCCGATAAGAGATATTCTTTTTGTTTATTATTTTGCATAAGTTCTTTTTTTATTTTTTGCTTATCTATTTTAACACTTTTATGGAATTTATTATAAATCAACTGATTCCAAAGTATCTCCACGGTAATTTTTTCTTTTATTGAAACAGGATTTAAATCTCGACTAGAAAAAAAATTATTAAAATCATTTATAGAAGTAATACCTAATCTATTAAAGTTATTAACCACAAAATTGTTTAAAAAATCTTCATCAATTCTCAACTGTTTTATTATCTTTTTTAACTCTAACTCTTTTATTTTTTCTCTAACAATTGATTTTTTTGCAATTTCTATGGCTTTTAATTTATTTAATTTTGAGTAGTCTTTATTAATTGCTTTGAGGTATTTTATTTCGGAAGCTATATCTAAAGATGTGATTATTTGATTGTTTATTTTAATTAGAATTTTATTTTCAGTAGCATAAGTCTCACTAATAATTAAGCTAGATGAGAAGACTATATAAAAGATAGCAGATATATACCTCATTATGATACTTTAATTTCCAAATATTTTGTCTGCTTCATATTCATAAGTAGTTAGTGGAACTAAAGATATTGTAAATAATAAATTTTCTGATGGCTTTAAATCTCCGTCAGAATAATAAGTTTTATTATATTTTACTCCCGCTACCAAACAATCATTTTTATATTCATACACAAGATCATAATACTCTGTGAGATTAATTTTTCTATTTCTCCTAGTTTTAAATGTAAAATGATTATTTTCATCATATTGATAACTTATTGAGTTTGAAATGACATTTGTATCACCCACTTCATTATTTTCTTCTATAAAATTAAACTTTGTGACTATATTATTTAGAGACAATGTTGCATTAATGTTATTATATTCGAATGTTGAATAATCATTATCTATAGAAAAATTATATCCTAAACTTAAGTTTTTTGATATTTCGCTTTCTAAAGAACCAAAAATATTTGAATGTTTTTCATTTAATGAACTTTTTTTAGGTATAAAGTTTTCTTCTTTATCTCTTAAAACTGTTGCTAATTTAAATTTAAAATAATCATTAATATCATTTAAATCAGTTTCTTTA
>CACIRC010000028.1 GCA_902588895.1 uncultured Pelagibacteraceae bacterium | reverse complement strand
ACGTTGGAAATTTATTTTCAGTGTCGCAGCGAAAGCGATAAACACACCGCCTGGGGAGTACGACCGCAAGGTTAAAACTCAAATGAATTGACGGGGACCCGCACAAGTAGTGGAGCATGTGGTTTAATTCGAAGATACGCGCAGAACCTTACCAACACTTGACATGTTCGTCGCGACTTTAAGAGATTAAAGTTTTCGGTTCGGCCGGACGAAACACAGGTGCTGCATGGCTGTCGTCAGCTCGTGTCGTGAGATGTTGGGTTAAGTCCCGCAACGAGCGCAACCCTCACTTTTAGTTGCCATCATTAAGTTGGGCACTCTGAAAGAACTGCCAGTGATAAGCTGGAGGAAGGTGGGGATGACGTCAAGTCCTCATGGCCCTTACGTGTTGGGCTACACACGTGCTACAATGGTATCTACAACAGGAAGCAAAACTGCGAAGTTAAGCAAATCCTTAAAAGATACCTCAGTTCGGATTGCACTCTGCAACTCGAGTGCATGAAGCTGGAATTACTAGTAATCGTGGATCAGCGTGCCACGGTGAATGCGTTCCCGGGTCTTGTACACACCGCCCGTCACACCATGGGAGTTGGTTCTACCTTAAGGCAAGGTTTAATACCCTTGACCACGGTATAGTCAGCGACTGGGGTGAAGTCGTAACAAGGTAGCCGTAGGGGAACCTGCGGCTGGATTACCTCCTTTCTAAGGATGAATGAAAGTAAAATTTCATTCTAAATAATATACAGGTAATGTTGACCGTCCTCATTTCTCTTCTTAAGATTTAGTGTTTCTCTTGCATGGGGGCCGGTAGCTCAGTTGGTTAGAGCACACCCTTGATAAGGGTGGGGTCGAAAGTTCGAGTCTTTCTCGGCCCACCAATTTTAAAGATCATGGGGGATTAGCTCAGCTGGGAGAGCGCCTGATTTGCATTCAGGAGGTCAGCGGTTCGATCCCGCTATCCTCCACCAGAACACTTAGTTATAAAAATTGTGAATAAATAATAATTAATATCAATATCTATATCCGAACATTAATAATGTTATTAGTTAATGTTCAAAAAAAATTTGATTCAACACAGAATTTTTTTCTGTGCATAAATCAAGCGTTTAAGGGCGTGTAGTGGATGCCTTGGCACTGAAAGCCGATGAAGGACGTGATATACTGCGATAAGTTTCGGGGAGCTGTATGTAAGTTTTGATCCGAAAATTTCCGAATGGGGAAACCCACCACTTTATGTGGTACTTTAAACTGAATAAATAGGTTTAAAGAGACAACCTGGAGAACTGAAACATCTAAGTAACCAGAGGAAAAGAAATCAATTGAGATTCCGTTAGTAGTGGCGAGCGAAGGCGGAAAAGGCCAGTAGTTTTGTTAAAAAAATTTGAATAGTTTGGAAATGCTAACCATAGAGGGTGATAGTCCCGTATGAGTAATGTTTAACAAAATTCTTGAGTAAAGCGGGACACGTGAAATCCTGCTCGAATATAGGGGGACCACCCTCTAAGCCTAAATACTCTTCAGTGACCGATAGTGAACTAGTACCGTGAGGGAAAGGTGAAAAGAACCCCTATTAGGGGAGTGAAATAGAACCTGAAACCGCATGCCTACAATCAGTCGAAGCTCTTTTTAGAGTGACGGCGTACCTTTTGTATAATGGGTCAGTGACTTAATTTATTAAGCAAGCTTAAGCCATCTAGGTGTAGGCGTAGCGAAAGCAAGTCTTAATAGGGCGTTTAGTTTAGTGAATTAGACCCGAAAACGAATGAGCTTACCATGAGCAGGTTGAAAGTAAGGTAACACTTACCGGAGGACCGAACCAGTTGACGTTGAAAAGTCTTTGGATGACTTGTGGTAAGGGGTGAAAGGCCAACCAAATTCGTAGATAGCTGGTTTTCCGCGAAAACTATTTAGGTAGTGCGTTGAATAAATAGACATTTAGAGGTAGAGCACTAAATGGGCTAGGGGGAAGAGATTCTTACCAAACCTAATAAAACTCCGAATGCTAAATGTTGTTCTTCAGCAGACAGACTGTGGGTGCTAAGGTCCATGGTCGAGAGGGAAAGAGCCCAGACCACCAGATAAGGTCCCCAAATTATGATTAAGTGTGAAAGGATGTGGAAATTCCTTAACAGCCGGGAGGTTGGCTTAGAAGCAGCCATCCTTTAAAGATAGCGTAACAGCTCACCGGTCTAATAGAGTTTCTGCGCCGAAGATGTAACGGGGCTAAAATCATATACCGAATCTGTGGATTTATAATTTTTTCGAAAATTATAACTGGTAGCGGAACGTTCTGTAAGCCTGAGAAGGGATACCTGTGAGGGATCCTGGAGGTATCAGAAGTGCGAATGCTGACATAAGTAACGATAAAAGAAGTGAAAAACTTCTTCGCCGAAAATCCAAGGGTTTCTGCGCAAGGTTAATCCGCGCAGAGTTAGTCGGCACCTAAGGCGAGGGCGAAAGCCGTAGTCGATGGAAATAAGGTTAATATTCCTTAACCAGATGGTAGTGACGGATCTTGTAAGTTGTGAGTTCTTAATGGATTGAGCTTGCCGCGAAAAGGTTCCAAGAAATAGCTCCATCATTAGACCGTACCCTAAACCGACACAGGTGGATTAATAGAGTATATCTAGGCGCTTGAGAGAATGATGTTGAAGGAACTCGGCAAAATACTTCCGTAACTTCGGGATAAGGAAGACCTTCTAGTAGGCAACTATTGGAGGGTGGCACAAGCCAGGGAGAAGCGACTGTTTATCAAAAACACAGGGCTCTGCTAACACGTAAGTGGATGTATAGGGTCTGACGCCTGCCCGGTGCTGGAAGGTTAATGCGGTTGGTGCAAGCTAACTTCTGAAGCCCCAGTAAACGGCGGCCGTAACTATAACGGTCCTAAGGTAGCGAAATTCCTTGTCGGGTAAGTTCCGACCTGCATGAATGGCGTAACGATTTCTCCGCTGTCTCCAACATCAACTCAGTGAAATTGAATTCTCCGTGAAGATGCGGAGTTCGCGTAGTTAGACGGAAAGACCCCGTGCACCTTTACTGCAACTTTACATTGGTATTAGGAAAAACATATTTAGCATAGGAGGGAGACATTGAAACAAAGGCGTCAGCTTTTGTGGAGTCGCCAGTGAAATACCTCTTTTGTTTTTCTTGGTATCTAACTGATTGCCGTTATCCGGCATCAAGACATTGTATGGTGGGTAGTTTGACTGGGGCGGTCGCCTCCCAAATAGTAACGGAGGCGTGCGAAGGTAGGCTCAGAACGGTCAGAAATCGTTCGTAGAGTGCAATGGCATAAGCCTGCCTGACTGTGAGACTGACAAGTCGAGCAGAGACGAAAGTCGGTCATAGTGATCCGGTGGTTCTGAGTGGAAGGGCCATCGCTCAACGGATAAAAGGTACGCCGGGGATAACAGGCTGATACTGCCCAAGAGCTCATATCGACGGCAGTGTTTGGCACCTCGATGTCGGCTCATCACATCCTGGGGCTGGAGCAGGTCCCAAGGGTTTGGCTGTTCGCCAATTAAAGTGGTACGTGAGCTGGGTTCAGAACGTCGTGAGACAGTTCGGTCCCTATCTGCTATGCGTGTAGAAGAATTGAGAGGAGTTGACCCTAGTACGAGAGGACCGGGTTGAACATACCACTGGTGGACCGGTTGTAGCGCCAGCTGCAGTGCCGGGTAGCTAAGTATGGACGAGATAACTGCTGAAAGCATCTAAGCGGGAAACTCACCTCAAAACTAGTTCTTCCTATAGAGCCGTGGTAGACCACCACGTTGATAGGCTGGATGTGGAAGCGCAGTAATGCGTGCAGCTGACCAGTACTAATAGCTCAATTGGCTTGATTTATGCACTGAAAAAAATTTTAGTTAAAGATGTTATTATTTATTCTAACCCCGATTATTTAATCGGGGTTTTTTTTTATTATTTCATTAAATATTAAAGTAAAGTCATGTAATTATAACAAAAACAAAATGGCTAAAATATTATTAATTAACCCAAATAAATGGGGAAGGGGTATAACACACATATGGATTGCTACTCATAGCTCAATTTTAAAAAAGAAAAAACACGAAGTAGATTTATTCGACAGCACTTTTTACAAAGATTGGACTGATGATGAAATTGAATTTGCCACTTCAACAGGGATGTTTAAATCTTCTCCATATAAAAAACATATCAAATATAATACTTCCTCAGTTTTAAAAGATTTACAAAATAAAATTTTTGAATTTAAACCTGACATAATTTTTTGGTCGGCTCTATCTTCACACATTCATAGCGAAGGTGAGTACGTAAATATCGAAAATGGATACAATTTGTTAAATTCCATAGATGTAGGTAAAGCAAAAAAAATTACAGGAGGACTACAAGCAACAGCCGCACCAGAATTGGTTTTAAAAAATTTTCCAAAAATAAACTATTTAATCACAGGTGAAAGTGAAATTATTTTATCAGAAATAGCAGATTTAATTGATAAAAAAAAAAGTTTAGATAACATACAGGGCGTTGCTTATTATAAAAATCAAAAGTTTTTTCAAAATAAAAAACAAAATATAATTAAAGACCTAGATATACTATCTCCCTACGATTACGATATATTTGATGATCAAGTTTTTTTTAGACCTTACAATGGAGAAGTGGTAAGAGCTGTTGATTATGAGCTTTCCAGAGGTTGTATTTATTCTTGTTCCTATTGTGTAGAGACCATTATACAAAAATATTATGGATTTGAGGAAATATCAGAGAAATCAGGAGCTATTAAAAATTTTAAATCTTATTTAAGAAATAAAGATCCAAAAGTAATTTTTCAAGAATTAAAGTATTTGAGTGAAAAAAAAAATATAAATTTAATTAGATGCCAGGATACTAATTTTTTAACCAATGATAAAAGAACACTGGTAAAACTTTCAGAATTAATTCATGAAAGTAAATTAAAAATTAAATTATATATAGAGACAAGACCGGAAGGAATTAATGAAAATTCAGTTGAATT
>CACIRC010000027.1 GCA_902588895.1 uncultured Pelagibacteraceae bacterium | reverse complement strand
AAAGTTCTTTTAATTATTTCACTTTCCTGATGTATTAAAGAAGGAGCAATAGAGTTGATTGCATTTTCTTTTATTTGACCCCAGGAATTAATTAAAGTTGTTAAATCATTATTTATTTCATTTTTAGTTTTATTACTTCCAGCAGTTCTAACAATTAATCCCATCTCCCTAGGTATTTCAATTTCATTTAAAATTGTTCTTATTTTTTTTCTATCAGCAGGATTAAAAATCTTTCTTGATATACCTCCACCTTTAGGAGTGTTTGGCATTAATACTATGTATTTACCAGCAATAGAAATAAATGTACTTAATGCAGCACCTTTTTGACCTCTTTCATCTTTTATAACTTGTACAAGAATTACCTGGTTGGGTTTAATTACCTCCTGAATTTTATACCTTTTAAATTTAAATTTATGCTCCTTTTTTTTTTCTTTTAAATCATCTGGATTTTCTTTTTCAATAATATTTTCTTTATTGTTTGAATCTTCTTCTGTTTGTTCTTCTGATATCTTTTCTATAGGATCGTCAATTTCTAGTTTGCCTTCAGCAATATTTTCCTCTTCTTTGGCTTCAACTTCTCTTGAAAGTTCTTCTCTAGCTTTTTTTTCTTCCTCTTTAATTTTTTCTAAATCCGCTTTTGGTATTTGATAATAATCCGATTGAATATCATTAAAAGACAAAAACCCATGCCTCTCTCTTCCAAAATCAATAAAGGCTGCCTGTAAAGAGGGTTCGATTCTACTTACTTTACCTAAATAAATATTGTTTTTGATTAAGTTATTTTTTAAACCTTCGTACTCGTAATCTTCAATATTTTCGCCTGATTTAAGAACAACTCTAGTTTCGTTAGGATGCGAAGCATCAATATATAAATTTTTTTCCATAATTTTGTGAATGTTAATTTCATTAATAATTTAATTTTTAAAATTTTGTTTAATATTCTTGCCATATCTTTAACAAATTCCAAGATATAATGAAATTAAAATGAATAAATTTTTAAGAAATATCTTTATTTTAATTACGTCTTTTATTCTTTTATCAGCCATTTTGATAATAAGCATCTTATGGACTTATTCGAATGATCTACCTGATTATAAATTTCTTAAAAATTACAAACCTCCCGTTTCTAGTAAAGTTTACTCTGGTAATGGTGATTTAGTGGCAGATTTTTCAAAAGAAAAAAGAGTATTTGTTCCATTTAACTCAATACCGAAAAATGTAATTAACGCATTTTTATCAGCTGAGGATAAAAATTTTTTTAAACATCCAGGTGTTGACGCTAAAGGTGTTATGAGAGCTTTAATAAACAATATTTCAAATATTATATCATCTAAAAGGTTGGAGGGAGCATCTACAATTACCCAGCAGGTTGCAAAAAACTTCTTACTAACAAATGAAGTAAGTTTAAATAGGAAAATTAAGGAAGCAATTCTAGCTTTTAGAATAGAGAGAGCTTTATCTAAAGAAAGAATTCTAGAACTTTATTTAAACCAAATTTATCTTGGAAGTGGAGCATACGGAGTAGCTGCAGCGAGCTTAGAATATTTTGATAAATCTATTAAAGATTTAAATTACTCAGAATCTGCTTTGTTAGCAGCTTTGCCAAAAGCACCTAGTAGATATAATCCTTACAGAGATCCAGGTATAGCAAAATTTAGAAGAAATTTAGTTTTGAAAAATTTGTTAGATAATAATTATTTAACTTCAGAATGGTATGAAAAACTTACAAAAGAGGAAATAATTTTAAAAAAAAATAAAAAAATTTATTTAGAAGATGCTCAATATTTTATTGAAGATGTGAGAAAGAGCGTAATTGAAACTTTGAGTTATGATAAAGTTTACAAACAAGGTTTTAATATCAATACACCAATAGATTTAAATTTACAAACAATTGCAACAAAATCACTTAGAGATGGATTAATAGCATATGATAAAAGAAAGGGATGGAGGGGACCACTTACTAACAAGATTTATAATTCAGAATGGAAAAAAGATTTAGAAAAGTATAAATTAGAAAATTCAATTGATTGGAAATTAGCTATAGTCAAAAAGTTAAATAAATTTTCAGCAGAAATAGAAACAGAAGATAATATCGAAGGTGTTATTGAATATCAGAGTATTTCTTGGACAAAAAAAGAATTTAATAAATTATTAAAACCTGGTGATATTATTTATGTTAAAAATCTTAAAGAAAATATTTTTAACTTACAACAATTACCAAAGGTAAATGGTGGAATTGTTGTGATGGATCCATTTACTGGAAGAGTTTTATCACTAAGTGGTGGTTTTAGTTTTAAACAAAGTGAATTTAACAGAGCAACTCAAGCTAAAAGACAGCCTGGATCAGCTTTTAAACCATTTGTTTATGCATTAGCACTAGAAAACAATTTTACACCAACATCATTAGTTCTAGATGCACCACTGGTTTTAGACCAAGGAGATGATTTAAAAATGTGGAAACCAGAAAATTATGGAAAAAAATTTTATGGACCTTCGACTTTAAGGGCTGGTTTAGAGAAATCTAGAAATTTAATGACAGTAAGAATAGCCCAAAATCTTGGTGTAGAGAAAATAGTTGATTTTTCAAAAGCATTAAAAATCTATGATAATCCAGAAGAACTTTTATCCATATCTTTGGGATCTGCTGAAACAACTTTATTGAAACTTACATCTGCTTATTCAGTTTTTGTTAATGGAGGAAAACTTGTTGAACCAATACTGATAGATAGAATTCAAGACAGTGAGGGAAATACTATTTTTAATAATGATAAAAGAAAATGTATTAATTGTGATCAAATTTCTTATTTAACTAACGATTATCCAGAGATTAAAAATAACTATACGCAAATTTTTTCTCCAGAAACAGCTTTTCAAATGACATCAATTTTAGAAGGAGTTGTTCAGAGAGGTACAGCTAAAAAACTAAAAGACTTAAATTTAAATATTGCTGGTAAAACTGGAACAACAAATAAAAATACAGATACTTGGTTTATAGGTTTTACCTCAAATGTACTAGTTGGTGTTTATGTTGGTTCAGATAATCCAACTCCATTAGGAAAATATGAAACAGGATCTAAAACGGCTTTGCCAATATTCAAAAGTTTTATAAGTGATTCTGTTAATAAACATGATGCAAGACCATTTAAGGCTGCTAAAGGTACAGTGATGATGGTTGTTGACCCTTTAACTGGTCAAAAAGCAAAATTTAACTCAAAGAATACTATTATTGAGGTTTTTAAAAAAGAAAATGTGTTTAATGGAAAAGTACTTTATACAAATTCAGATAGATTAGATTCAAATAATATATTAAAGTTTTACTAATGGATAATAATTATCAAAATCTTAAAGAGGAAGTTGAAAAGATAAATCAAAAAATACAGGAGTATCTTTGAAAAAAACAATATCCATTCAAAGCTGCAATCTTTAAACTCACAAATGCTGAATGCCAATTTTTGGCAAGATAAAAATAATTCTCAAAGAGTAATCAAAGAAAAGAAATTTTATGAAGATTTAACTAATTCTTTAAATAAAAATGTTGAAAAACTAAAAGATTTAGATGATTTGAGTCAACTGGCACATGAAGAAGAAAATTTACAAGTTCAAAATGAAGTTTTACAAAATATAAAAGATTTAAGAAGTGAAGTTAAAAAAAATGAAATTAAATGTTTTTTATCTAATGAAGCAGATCCTTTAAATTGTTATATAGAAATACATGCTGGTGCTGGAGGCACAGAAAGTCAAGATTGGGCTGATATGCTAAGAAGAATGTATTTAAAATGGTCTGATAAAAAAAATTTTAAATCAAGTTTGATCAGTGAACATAGAGGTGACGAGGCTGGAATAAAATCTGCAACAATTAAAATAGATGGTGACTATGTTTTTGGATGGTTAAAAAAAGAGTCGGGAATACATAGATTGGTAAGGATATCTCCATTTGACTCTGGAGCAAGAAGGCACACAAGTTTTGCAAGTGTTTGGGTTTATCCAGTTGTAGATGAAAACATAAGTGTAGAAATTTTAGAAAAAGATTTAAGAATAGACACCTATCGTTCCAGTGGAGCAGGCGGCCAGCATGTTAACACCACTGATAGCGCTGTTAGAATAACACACATTCCATCAAAAATTGTTGTTCAATGTCAAAATGAAAGATCTCAACATAAAAATAAAGAAACATGCATGAATATGTTGAAAGCAAGATTATATGATTATGAAATTAAAAAAAGAGAGGAAGAAAGTCAAAATGTAGAAAGTTCTAAATCTGAAATAGGGTGGGGCCATCAAATAAGATCATATGTACTTCAACCTTATAGACTTGTAAAAGATAATAGAACTAATTTTGAAAGCACTAGTCCTGATAAAGTATTAGATGGAGATATCGATGAATTTTTGGAACAATCGCTTTATAAATTAAATGAAAAATAAAATTTTAAAATATTTTATCCTACTTATCTCAGTTTTAGTTATTATGACAGTTTACCTTAGTACTGTAGGTATAGAGACAGGTAAATTTAATGACCAAATTAAAAAAAGAATTTCGCTGATAAATAAAGAGATAGATGTAGATTTAAAAAAAATTAAATTAACTCTAGATCCTTTTAAATTAAAAATTTATGCAAAAACGGTTGGTACCACAGTATATTTTTCAAAAAAACCTTTAGAATTAGAAAGTATTAAAACAGAAATTTCGTTAAGCTCTTTAATTAAAAATAGGATTTCATCGTCAAATATAGAGGTAATAACCAAGTCTATTTTATTAAATGATTTAATTAAATTTATTCGAACCACAAATAATAAACCTGAATTATTTATATTAGAAAAAATTGTAAAAAAAGGTCATGTAATTATAGATCTGAGTTTGAACATTGATGAAAATGGTAAACTTAAAGATGATTACATAATTGAAGGTTTGATAAAAGATGCAAGTATTAATTTTTTAAATAAGGCTAATTTTAAGAATATTAATTTTAATTTCAATTTTCGAAAGGATAATTATCATTTTGATGAAATAAATTTTATAGCAGAAGAAGTAAATTTTATTTCAAAAAAACTTAACATAAAAAAGAAAAAAAATAGCTTTTTAATTGATGCTATTGTTAAAAACGATCAATCAAGTTTGAATTCAAATATAATAAAATTATTAAATTTAAATTTTGAAAATATAATTGTTGATGATGCTAAATTTAAAACAAATAATGAATTTTCTTTAGAAATAGATGAAAAATTCAAATTTAAAAATATTATATTAAGTTCTGATATAAATATTACGCAGCTAAAATATAAAAAATTAAAAATAATTAATAATTATTTTCCAGAAGTTGATGACTTAATTTTACTCAATAATCATAAATTAAATTTAAATTTTAGGAACAACGATTTATCAATTAATGGTGAGGGACAAATTCAGTTAAATACAGATGAAGTAGATGAAATTAAATATTTGATAAATAAAAAAGATAAAGATTTAAGTATAGTTTCAGAATTATTTTTAAAAAATATAGTTTTAGAACAGCAAGATTTTTTAAAGATTTTCTTCCCTCAATCTAATAAAAATATAAATTTTAATAATCAAAAATTAAAAATTAATTTTAACAATAATAATCTAATTTTTTCAGGTTCTGGAAAATTTAAAATCGA
>CACIRC010000026.1 GCA_902588895.1 uncultured Pelagibacteraceae bacterium | reverse complement strand
TGTTGAAGTTAAAGGTTCTAAAAGATGGATAGACTTATTTTTCTTACCAAGATTTCAACCTATAGAAGTTCTAAAACCATTTTTGGTAATAATTTTAGCAATTATTCTATGCGATATCAGATCAAATATTTTATTTAAATATTTGATATCTATTATTTTGATATCTATCATTTCTTTACTTTTAATAGCTCAACCAGATATTGGCCAAACTTTATTAGTGGTATTTTGTTGGGCAACTCTAATATTCACATCAGGAATTAATATATATATTCTCTTAGCAATATTTATTGTAGGCGCATCTTTGCTTGCTTATCTTATTATTTATGTTCCTAGGTTTGATTATATTCAAGGACGTATTTTTTCATTTTTCAATAAAGAAACAGGTACTCATAACTTTCAATCTGATAAAGCAATAGAGTCAATTACAAGTGGAGGCTTTTTTGGAAAAGGTATAGGTGAAGGAGTTCTTAAAAATAGAGTTCCCGAAGCTCATACTGACTACATTATTTCAGTAATTTCTGAAGAGTTTGGTGTTGTTGCCATAATGTTAATATTATTATTGTTTTTGATATTGATTTATATGGTTTTTAAAAAAATAAGTTTTGAGACAAATGATAAAGTTAAACTTATTTTAATAGGATCAATTAGTTTAATATTAATGCAGGCTACAATTCATATTGGCGTTAATATAAGATTATTTCCAACTACTGGAATGACATTACCTTTTTTAAGTTATGGTGGTTCATCAATAATAAGTACATCAATATTAGCTGGTATAATTTTAAATTTAACAAAAAGAAAACTAACTTAATAAATGACAAAAAAAGTTTTAATTTCCACAGGTGGATCTGGAGGTCATGTGATACCAGCAATTACAATTTATAATCATTTAAAGCATACACATGAAACCTTGATTACTACTGATATAAGAGGTCTTGCATATTTAGATCAGAATTACAAAGCATTAGTAATTAATACCCCAAAATTAAATAATTATTTCCTACTTCCTTTTTCATTTTTAAAAATATTATTTCTTACTATTAAATCTTTTTTTCTTTTAAAAAAAAATAATATTTCAATTTTAATTTCTACAGGTGGCTATATGTCTTTACCAATATGTTTAGCAGCAAAAATATTGGGAATTAATATTTTTTTAATTGAACCAAATATGGTTCTTGGAAGAGCAAATAAATTTTTTTTAAATTTTTCAAGAAAATTAATATGTTATTCAAAGAATTTAATTAATTTACCATCTGGAATTAATCACAAATTAACTACTATTAAACCTTTGATACGAAAAGAATATTACGAAACTAGTGCGTATCAAAAAACTGATAATTTATTCACTATTATAATTATAGGAGGTAGTCAGGGTGCAAAAATCTTTGATGAGCTTTTAAATAAATCTTTTGTGAGTATAGCAAAAAAGGTTTCTATAAAAATTATTCACCAAACAAGTGAGAAAAATATAGATTTTTTAAGAAATTTTTATTGTCAAAATAATATTGAAAATAGGGTTTTCAGTTTTGATCACAATCTTAATGAAGTTTTAAAACAGGGAGATTTATGTATAACAAGAGCAGGCGCATCAAGTTTAGCTGAACTATCTTTTTTAAATATTCCATTTATAGCAATACCACTTCCGTCATCAAAAGATAATCACCAGTATGAAAATGCAAAATATTATGAGGAACAGGATTGTTGTTGGATAATTGATCAAAAAAATTTTGACGACCAAAAATTTGAGAAATTTTTATTAGATTTGACAAATAAAAGTCAGGATTACATGGCAAAAAAAAATAATTTACAGAAATTAAATTATCAAAATACATGGAATAATGTTAATCAAAAAATATTAAAAATTATAAATGAAAATTAAATTAGCAAAAACAGAACTGATACATTTTGTGGGAATAGGTGGCATAGGTATGAGTGGCTTAGCGCTTATTATGAAAGGTAAAGGTTTTAAAGTTCAAGGCAGCGATATTGCAAATAATAAAAGCATTGAAAGATTAAGAAAAGAAAAAATAAAAGTTTTCATTGGACATAAGAAACAAAATATAGAAAAGGGGACTATCCTAGTTGTGTCTTCTGCTATTAAAAAAAATAATCCAGAGCTTCTTGCAGCCAAAAAAAAACAATTACCTATATATAAAAGAGGAGAAATGTTAGCCAACATTGTCTCTTTAACAAAAAATATTGTAGTTGTTGGTTCGCATGGTAAAACTACAACAACATCATTGATAGCTTCTATATTTCAACAGACGAAAATTGATCCCACAATCATCAATGGTGGAGTAATAAATTCGATTAATAATTCCGCAAAGCTTGGAAAAAGTGATTGGTCTATATTAGAGGCAGACGAGTCTGATGGAAGTTTTGTTTACATACCTCCAACATACTCAATCATCACCAACATAGATCGAGAGCATATGGATTATTATGGCACAATGGATAAATTAAATAAATATTTTGAAAATTTTGTTAATAAAGTCCCCTCATTTGGAAAATCATTTATTTGTTTAGATGATAAAAATAACAAAAATTTAATTAAAAATATTAAAAATAAAAACTTCTATACATATGGTTTGGATAAAAAATCAAATTTTTGTATAAAAAATATAAAACAATTAAAAGAATTCTCAGAATTTGATTTAAATATAAAATTACCAAATAAAAAAAACCAAATTATAAAAAAATTCAAAATTCCATTATTGGGAAATCATAACATTAAAAATTCTGTAGCTGCGGTAGCATTAGCGTTAACAGTAGGGTTACCAATTAACAATATAAAAAAAGGACTTAAAAATTTTAAAGGAGTTCAAAGAAGATTTAATAAAATTTTCAATTTTAATAATGTAGATTTTTATGATGATTATGCTCACCATCCTACAGAAATTAGAGAAGTATTAGATGGTGTGAAGAATGTTTATAAAGAGTATGAAAAAATATGTATTTTTCAACCACATAGAATATCAAGATTAAAAGATTTAAAAAAAGAATTTACCTTTGCTTTTAAAAATGCAGATAAAGTAATTTTGTTTCCAATTTATACTGCAGGAGAAAAATTAAGGCTTGGATTTAGTTACATAAATTTTGCGAAAGAAATAATTAAAAATTCAAAAGTTCAATTATTTTTAGTAGATGATAAATTCCAATTAGCAAAATTTATTAAGGCAAATATATATGGAAAAAAAATTGTTATAGGAATGGGTGCTGGGACTATATCGGGTTGGATGAGAGAATTACCTAAATTGTTATAATGAAAATTGATTTAAAAGAGTTAATTCCTGAATTTGGTAATGATTTAAAATTAGATTATGATCTAAAAAAAAAAAATTGGTTTAACATAGGAGGTAAAGCCAAAGCTTTCTATAAGGCAGGTGATTTAAAAGAATTAATTAAATTTCTCAAAAAAATCCAAAATCACGAAAAGATATTTGTGTTAGGGGCAGGTTCAAATACATTAATTACCGATAAACAATTTAATGGTGTTATAATTAAACTTTCAAACAATTTTAACAATATTTCTTTGCTTAATAATGAAATCATAATAGCAGGAAGTGCTGTTACTGATAAATCATTATCTGATTTTGCAATGGAGAACAGTTTAGGAGGTTTTGAGTTTTTATCTTGTATTCCTGGAACTGTTGGAGGTGGAATCAAAATGAATGCAGGTTGTTTTGATAGGGAGTTTAAAGATATTTTGGTTTCTATTCAGGCCGTAGATAAATTTGGACAAGTTATAACTATCCCGGCAAAGGAAATAAATTTCAAATATAGAGACAGTAGTTTGTCAGATGAGCTTATTTTTTTAAGCGCCTCTTTCAAGGGGTTTAACAAAAACAAAGATTTAATTCGCAAAGAAATGAAGATAATGAAAGAAAAAAAAGAAAAAGCCCAACCAACCAGAATTAAAACCAGTGGAAGCACATTTAAAAACCCCATAAATCAATCAGATAAGAAAGTTTGGCAATTAATTAGAGATTCTGTACCACTTGAAAAATCATTTGGGGATGCATCAATCTCTGAAAAACACTGTAATTTTTTTGTAAACAAAGGTAATGCTAAGTTTGAAGATATGAAAAAATTAATAAATTTTGTATCTGATAGTGTGTTTAAAAAGACAGGTATTAAATTAGAAACAGAAATAAAAATTTTAGAATAAATTGAAAAAAAAAGTACTTATAGTATCAGGTGGAATTTCTAAAGAGAGATTAATTAGTCTTGATACGGGAAACCAAGTTTTTAAAGAATTAAAAAAAAATGGTTATAGAGTTAAAATTTCTGAACCAGATAATTATTTAGAAAAAAATATAAAAATATTTAAGCCGAATGTGATTTTTAATGCTTTACATGGTCAATTTGGAGAGGATGGATATATTCAAACTATATTAGATAAGTTTAAAATTCCATACACTCATTCAAGTGCAATAGCATCATCAATAGCGATGGATAAAGAAATTTCAAAAAAATTATTTATTAAAAATAAAATTAAAACTCCAAAATTTTTTACATATACTTATGAAGTGCCGACATCTAATTTAATTAAAAAGATAAATAAAGAATTAAAATTTCCAGTTGTAATTAAACCTTTAAACGAAGGATCTAGTGTAAATGTTTATATTTGTAATAAGGGTAATTTGAATAAAATTCTTAATAAACTAGAACCATATAAAAAAGTATTGATTGAACAATTTGTTGCAGGAAGAGAGATCCAAGTTGCTATTATGGGTAATAAAAAATTGGGAGCAATTGAACTAAAACCAAAAAGAAAGTTTTACGATTATAAAGCAAAATATGATACTAAAGCTAAAACTCAGCATATAATTCCTGTAGATTTACCTAAAGATAAGTTTAAACAATTAATGAATATAGCTCACAAAGCTCATAAAATAATTGGTTGTAAGGGTATCACAAGATCAGATTTTAAATACTTCAATGGAAATTTTTATTTATTAGAACTAAATACTCAACCTGGAATGACCAAATTATCACTTGTGCCTGAAATAGCATTATACAAAGGTATTTCCTTCTTAAAATTAATTGAATGGATGTTGAAAGATGCATCAAAGAAAAAGTAAAAAAGTTTTAATTTATTTTTTTTTATTAATACTCGTTTCCTCTATTGGTAATAATTCAATAAACAATTTTAAATTTAAAAAAATAGAAAATATTAAAATATTTGGTCTAGACCAAAAAAGTAATCAAATTCTTTTGAATAAATTTAAAAACTTAAGTTTAGAAAATATTTTTTTTATTAATAAAAAAGAAATTGAAAAATTATTTAGTTCCAATTCTTTAATTGAGAGATACACTATATTTAAAGAGTATCCATCCACAATTAACATTAAGATTGAAAAAACAAATTTTTTAGCAAAAATAAGTGATAATGGAAAAATTTTTCTAATTGGATCTAATGGCAAATTGACTCTTATAGAGTCTGGCTATGACGATTTACCATTTATATTTGGCAAGCCTAATATAGATGAATTTATTAAATTAAAAAAAAAAATTGATATGTCTCTATTTTCATATGATCAAATTAATAAGATGTATTTTTTTCCATCTAGGAGATGGGATATAAAGCTCCATGATAATATTTTACTAAAACTACCAGAAAATTTAACACTAGAAATTTTAAATAATATTCATGAATTCTTAGAAAATTATACTAGTAAAAATCTTACTACTCTA
>CACIRC010000025.1 GCA_902588895.1 uncultured Pelagibacteraceae bacterium | reverse complement strand
ACACCTCTGATGAGATTAATCACATTTGATTTTTTATCAAAAAAATTAATCATACTATCTTGTGGATTTCTACTACAGTTCCAGCTTTCATTTTTTTGTAAATTTTTTTTAAGTTTAATTTTATTGGCTAAATAATTAGTAACAATTTTTGTTAGATTATTTTTTAAAAAGAAATTAATTTTACTTTGAATTTTAAAATAGTTATCTTCTTTAGATATAAATATTTTTTTTTGTTTTAGTATTTTACCTCCATCAAGCTTTTTGTTAATTTCATGGATGGTAATATAGATATTATTTCTTCCCATAATTAGAGCCCAATTAATACTTGCCCTACCTTTTTGTTTTGGAAGTTTACCATGGTGAATATTAATAAATTTTGTGATATTAAGAATTTTAGAATTTAATATTTTGTTAAATGTCGATACTAAGACCAAGTCTGGTTTAAGATTTTTAATAAAATTATAAATTATTTTAAGGTTATCACTATTTAATATTTTTATATCTTTGTTAATATTCTTTACCAAAATATTTGTTTTATAAAGGGAATTTTTTTCTGGCAGAATAATTCCTTTAATCTCATAATTTTTATTTTTTAAAAAACTTTGATAAGTAAATTTACCCATAAATCCATAGGCAAAAATTATTATTTTTTTTTTTTTAATCACACTTATTAAATAATTTTATTAAATTTCAGAACTCTTCTGATTCCTTCTGTCACTGTAATTTTTGGATAAAAATTCAATTTTTTATTTGCAAGTTTTATATCCGGGCATCTTCTTCTGGGTTCATCTGCAGGGTAATGATTTGGGTATGAAATTAATTTAAATTTATTTTTTTTGTTTAAAATTTTGTCAAAAGTTTTAACTAAATTTATCATATTGATTTCACTATTTGGATTACCAATATTATAAATTAAATTATTATTCTTTCTAAAAATTACTTTAAAGAAGCCAGTTATGGCATCTGTTATGTAGCAAAAGGTTCTGGTTTGCTTTCCATCACCATGAATTAATATTTTTTTATTAGAACTTATTTTTTTAATGATATTTGGAATAATACGATAATCATTTTTATCCATCAGTGGACCAAATACATTAAACGGCCTTATGATTTTGATATCACAATTATAATATTTATTGTAAATATAACACAAAGTTTCCCCAACTCTTTTTCCCTCATCATAGCAAGATCTTGGACCAAAAGAATTTACATTCCCATAATATGTTTCTCTAGTAGGAAGGTTTTTTTTATCTGGATTACCATAAATTTCACTTGAACTAAAAAATATGAATTTTGATTTGTCTTTTTTTGCTTTCGAAACCAAGTTAGAAACCCCATCATAAGACACAGACAATGTTTCTAGCGGGAATCTTTTATATATAAATGGACTAGCAATTCCTGCTAAAAAAATAATTACATCATATTTTTTTTTAAATTTAAATTTAGAAACATTAGCTTTATGAAATTTTATTTTATTTTTATTAATTATTTTTTGCTCATATAAAGAGGATGAAGAAATAAAATTGTCGTAACAATCAACTTTTAATTTTAAATTATAATTACTTATAATTTGATCAAAAATTTTAACAAAATATTTTCCTAAAAAACCATTGTGACCAAGTAATAAGATTTTTTTATTTTTCATAAACCTAATTTCACTTTTCAGGTTTTGTAAAATTTCAATTATATCATTTTGATTATAAAATAGTTTCATATGTGAATTAAAAGGCAACATTTAGATTATTTTTATTCATTTGTAAATTTTTTTAGTCTAAAATAATCTTGAATATATCTTACAAATTTTTTTAATAACTTAATCATTTTTAATATTATTTAAATACTCTTTTAATAGTTATAAATAAATAGTAAATTTTGTTTTATATGAATTTAAAAAAAATTTTGTTGATAATATTATTTACTGGAATTTCTTTTGAATTCTTTAGCTTTGTGTTCAGTTATTTTAGCTTATTGCCTGTAAGCACAACGCCAAATTTATATTCAGTTTCAACTTATAATAACTTTAGAAACGAAAAAAATATATGGGGAGCTTGGCATAAAAAAAATTTAAAAATAAGACATAAAACAGAATGTTTTGATGCTACATACAAAACCAATGATATTGGAGCAAAAGATTATAATTTTGATTATAAAATGAATGATAAAAAAAGATTTGTTCTATTAGGAGATTCATTTGCAGAAGGTTTTGGAGTAAGTAACGAATTTGTTTTTAAATCAAATCTAGAAAAAAAATTAAATGCTGAGATTTATAATTTTGGTTCTTCGGGTGCATTAGGACCTGTTCAGTATTATCTTATATATAAAAATTTAGCAAGCAAGTATGAACATGATAGTCTTATAATTTCTTTTTTACCAGCAAATGATTTTAATGAAAATGATTACGACTTATGGAAAAAAAAAAATTGGCACATACTTGATGATGTTGAGAGATATAGGCCTTATTATATTAAAAAAGGTGATGCGTATGATTACTTTATACCTAGCAATGCAAAAAAAAGAGAAAATTGGTATTTTTTAGATAATCAAAATATATTTCAAAAAATCAAATCTTTTATCAGGGAAAGCTTTTGGTCGTTCAACGTTTATAAATCTTTTAAATTAATTAAAAATTATTCTGATGAGAAAAGTAAAAAATATTCTGGTTTTTTCGATGCAACGATAGAACAACAAGAAGCATCAATATTTTTTTTAAGAAAAATTTTAACTATGAAAAAATTTGATGATGTATTATTTATTATTTTTCCTTCAATAGAAGATCTAGATAGAATATACTTAAAAGGAGACAATATTTATGATCAAAAATGGTACAAAGAACTAGTAAAAATTAAAAATAAAGTGAACTATAGTTTAAAAATAATCAATATTGCTGATTATGTTCAAAGTTCTGAGGAATATAAAAAGTTTCTGCATACATGTGATGATCATTTAAATAAAACGGGCAATGAATTTGTATCTGGAATACTTTATCGAGAAATAATAAATTAAAATTATATTTAAAAGTTGACTAGTAAAATAAAATATAGACCAGATATTGATGGTTTAAGGGCAATAGCAGTTCTATCAGTAATAGTATATCACGCTAAAATTTCTTTTAATAATTCTTATATTTTAAATGGAGGTTTTTTAGGAGTTGATATATTTTTTGTAATTTCTGGATATTTGATTTCCTCAATTATTCTTAAAGAAATAAAAGAAAATAAAAATTTTTCATTTATAAATTTTTACGAAAGAAGACTGAGAAGAATACTACCAGTTTTATTTGTAGTTTTTTTGTTCACTTTTTTTTTAGGTTTCTTGTTTTTAGAACCAGATTTTTTAATAGATTTATCTAAATCTATAATTTCCTCGTTATTTTTCTTTTCCAATATATTCTTTTATTCTACTGGTATCGAATATGATGCACAATCCAGTTTAATAATACCTTTGCTTCACACTTGGTCATTATCGGTGGAAGAGCAATTTTATATAATATTTCCTATCGCTTTATTCGTAATTTATAATTTAAAAAAAAATAAATATTTTATTATAATTTGTATACTAGCCATTAGTATTGTTAGCGCTGAATTTTTAAGCAAATATAATCAGGATTTAAATTTTTATATTTTATCATCAAGAGCATGGGAATTAATGTTTGGTGTAATTTGTGCTTTGATTAAAACTGAAGGCTATAAAGATAATATCTCAAAAAAAAATTATGAAATTATTCATTTAATAGCAATTTTATTAATTTTCTCTAGTTTTGTAATATTTTCTGATGAAAATAGGAATCCGTCTTTAGTTACTTTAATTCCTATATTAGGGACTATTTTAATAATTTTTTTTGACAATAGAAACACAGTGGTAATGAAGATTCTGAAATTAAGGATTTTTGTTTTTATAGGTCTAATTTCATATTCATTATACCTGTGGCATTATCCTTTTTTTGCATTTTCAAGAATTATTTTTGACAATAGTCATCAGTACATCAATTTAATTAAACTATTTATTCCTCTAATAATTTTAATTTTCTCCATTTTAACTTATTTTTTAATTGAAAAACCTTTTAGAAATAAAAATTTTGTTCCAAGAAAAATATTTTTTATTATTTTAACTCTTTTTTTTATTTTTATTTTTTTATTAAATTTGTCTGTAATTAAAAATAATGGTTTTACAAAAAGATTACCAAAAATCTTACAAGAAAATATTAGTTTGAATGATAGAGGAAAACTTAAAGATGAAAATGGTATATGCGATGAAAGATTAAACAATTTTTGTAAATTTGGTTTGATTAAAAATCCAAGAATTATATTATTAGGCGATAGCCAAATGGCCGCTATAGAGTATGAGTTAAAAAAAGAGGCAATAAAAAATAATTTTTCTTTTAGTTCAATTACTAAAATGAGTTGTATTTATATGCCAAATTTTGACAGATTAAACATTAAAAACAATTTAATCGATAAAGAGTGTAATTCTTCAACTCAAAAAATTAAAAAAGATTTTTTAGAAGATAATGAAAATTCAATAATTGTTTTGGGTGGGAGATACACCATGTATTTATCTGGATCTAAATTTAATAATAGGGAAGGTGGTATAGAGTCTAATGAGCCATGGAATTGGAGATTTATTCATAAAAACAATGATTATTCAGCTGAGATAGGAATAAAAAATTCTATTTTAGAGTTAGCAAAAAATAATAAAGTTGTAATTTTATATCCAATCCCTGAAGTTGGTTGGCATGTTCCGCAAAAAATATTTTTGAATTCTAGGTTTAATAATCTTAAATTTTGGAAAAATAATCCAGAGGATAAGTTAAAAAGACAAGATCTAGTTACCACCAGTTATGAAGTTTACTTAGAAAGAAATAAGTATGTATTTAATTTATTTGATGAAATTAATGGTGTAAATATTTACAAAATATATCCACATAAAATATTTTGTAATATAACGGATAATAGATGTCGAGCTAACGATGAAAATAATGTCTATTACTATGATCATCATCATTTATCATCTTATGGATCTAAGCTTATAAGCCATCAAATCATGCAGGAAATTAAAAAAATATCAAAATAAAACCAATTTTTTTCAGAAATTTAATAAATTTTCTTGTAAATTTTGATAACTATAGCTTTACAATAGAGAAAACTAAAACTATATATCTCGTTGCCTGGTAATTATTGCAAAGGTGTAACACCCGATCCCATTCCGAACTCGGAAGTTAAGCCCTTTAGCGCCAATGGTACTTTGTCTTAAGACATGGAAGAGTAGGACATTGCCAGGCTATCTAATTTAGTAAAAAAATAAAATTTATGAAAATTAAAAGCTCATTAAAATCTATTAAAAAAAGAGACTTAAATTCTAAATTAGTAAGAAGACGAGGTCGAGTTTACGTCATTAATAAAACTAATCCAAAATTTAAAGCAAGACAGAAGTAGTTTTTATGGATAATGAAAACCATAAAAATACTTGGAATAATTTTACAAAATTTGTTCTGTGGGGAACTGTCGCTGTTGTATGTGTTTTGGTATTAATGGCAATATTCTTATTGTAAGGTTCCGAAATGAGAATCGGTTCAATACTAGAAAACCAAAGTTTTGAAAAAAGAATAGCTATAACTCCTGAGTTAGTTAAAAAATATATTTCTCTCGGATTTGAAGTGAGTTTAGTTAGGGATTATGGATCTCATCTAGGTATTAAAGACGAGCAGTTCAAAGAAATGGGCGCGAAGATCTTAACGGATGATTCTGAGGTTTTAAATGTTTCTGATATAATTGTTCAGCTTGCAATGTTGTCTGATGATAAAACGTCAAGCATTAAAGAAAACCAAACATTAATTGGAGTTTTGAATCCTTATAAGAATAAGGATAAATTAGAAAATTTAGCCAAAAAAAAAATTAATCTTTTTTCATTAGAATTGCTTCCAAGAATTACTAGGGCTCAATCTATGGATATACTGTCCTCACAAGCAAACCTTGCTGGTTATAAAGCAGTAATAGAAGCCTTTGCAAATTTTGAAAAAGCTATACCAATGATGATGACAGCAGCTGGTACAGTTCCAGCTGCAAAGGTTTTAGTAGTGGGTGCAGGTGTAGCAGGGTTACAAGCAATCGCAACTGCTAAGAGGATGGGTGCTATAGTTTTTGCCACTGATGTAAGGATGGCTTCAAAAGAGCAGGTTGAAAGTTTGGGTGGTAAATTTTTAACTGTAGAGGGTTCAGAAAATTTAGAAACAGAAGGTGGTTACGCTAAAGAAGCTTCGGACGATTTTAAAAAAAAACAAGAGGAACTTCTAGCAGAAACTCTAAAAAAAATTGATATAGTAATTTGCACAGCTTTAATACCAGGCAAAAAAGCTCCTTTGATAATTAAAGATAATATGATTGAAAATATGCAAGCAGGATCAGTGATTTATGATTTAGCAGCAATTCAAGGAGGAAATACTGCTTATACAGAAGTGGATAAAATTATTAAAAAAAATGATATAAAAATAATTGGCGAGAGCAATATTTTAAACAAATTACCTGTTTCTGCTTCAAACTTGTACGCTAAAAATGTATTTAATTTTGTTGATAATTTAATCGACAAGGAGAATAAAAAAATAAGTATTGATCTAGAAGATGAAATTATAGAAAAGACATTAATAAAGTAATTATGGAAATAGATCCTTTAATATTCAGATTAAGCATATTTATCCTCTCAATATTTGTAGGATATTATGTTGTATGGAGTGTTACACCATCTTTACATACACCATTAATGTCCGTAACCAACGCAATTTCTTCTGTAATTATAGTTGGTGCTATAATCGCAGGTTTATCAGGAAATTCTAATAGTGTTTTTAATACTTCAAGTATTTTTGGCTTTTTAGCTATAGCATTAGCCGCAATTAATATTTTTGGTGGATTTCTTGTAACTCAGAGAATGTTAGCGATGTATAAAAAAAAGAAAAAGGATAAATAATAATGATTTCTGCAAACTTATCTGCAATTTTTTATTTAGTGTCAGGAGTATTGTTTATTCTAGCTTTAAGAGGCTTGTCTTCACCTGAAACATCTAGGCAGGGTAATTTGTTTGGAATTTTAGGTATGATTATTGCAATAACGGTAACTTTTTTATCTACAGGAAATTTTTCAACTGGATTTATATTTGTAATAATATTTATTTTAGCAGGTGGATCGATTGGAGCTTTCATAGCTTATAGAATACCGATGACTGCTATGCC
>CACIRC010000024.1 GCA_902588895.1 uncultured Pelagibacteraceae bacterium | reverse complement strand
ACTTTTTTTAGTTACCTCTTGCAAGTTTGTGGCAGGATAATTTCTTATAATTGGATTTTTTTTAATATTTATGCCTATACCAGTAATTAAAAATTTTTTATTTCTTACAAATATGACTTCTTGTAAAATGCCACTAATTTTTTTTTTATCAATTAATAAGTCGTTCGGTTTTTTAAATAAAATTTTTTTATTTGTAAATGATGAGAGTAATTTTTTGACTAAAAGACAATTGATCTTTGTTATAGCGTTAATCGATAGTTTAGTTTCATTTAGTTCATTGAAAAAGGAGATAAATAAATTTCCTTTTGATGATATCCATTTTCTTCCATACTGTCCCCTGCCATTTATTTGTGTTTCAGCAACAACCATGCCTAAGTTGTGTTTAGTTTCTTTAATAATTCTTATCGCAGTATTATTTGTGCTTTTAACTTTTTTAAATTTAAATATTTTAAATTTCATTAAATAATATTAATTCTTGAAACAACTTCTACTAACTGACTTGGGAATATGAAGTATAAAAGAATTAATATAGTTGAGACTGTCAGTGAGAATTTTAGCCATAGGCTATGGTCTGTATCGTATTTATCTTTTTCTTTATCAAAATACATAATTTTTATAATTCTTAGATAATAAAAAGCCGCAACCACAGTTGATAACAACCCTACTATAGCTAAGAAATACATTGATTGTTCCAATACTGCTTTAAAAACATAAAATTTTGCAAAGAAACCAGCTAAAGGAGGTATGCCTGCTAAAGAAAATAGTATTAACAACAAACATAAAGACAATAATGGATGATTTTTTGATAATCCTGAGAGATCATCAATGCCTTCATAATATTGATCTTTTCTTCTTAACATTAATAGACATGAAAAAAGAGCTAAATTCATAACAACATAAATAGAAATATAAATTATTGAACTTTGAATTCCCTCATTTGATGCTGTGGCTAAACCAGCCAATGTGTAACCAATATGTCCTATAGAACTGTAAGCAATTAGTCTTTTAATATTAGTTTGTCCTATAGCAGCAACTGCTCCAAAAACCATAGAAGCTATAGATAAGAAAACTATTATCATTTGCCATTGATCAATTAAATTTAAAAAAGGAACATATAAAAATCTAATAAATACAGTTAAAGCAGCTATCTTTGGTACTATTGTAAAAAACAAGGTTACAGTTGTTGGAGATCCCTCGTAAACATCAGGTGCCCACATATGAAATGGAACTGCAGAAATTTTAAACGCTAAACCAACTAATATAAATACAATTCCAAATGTTAAAACATATTCCTCAGAATTTAGTTGATTTGATATTATATCAAAATTGGTAGAACCTGAAAAACCATAAACCAAAGAACAACCGTATAATAACAGCCCAGATGATAATGCACTTAAAACAAAATATTTCAAACCAGCTTCTGATGATTTTAATTGATCTCTGTTATATGTCGCTAATACGTATAGAGCTAATGACTGTAATTCTAAGCCCATATAAAAAACAATTAAATCATTTGAGCTAATCATTACCATCATACCGAGAATAGAACTTAAAATAAGAACTGGGTATTCTATATTATATATTTTAAATGTTTTTAAATAAGTTGATGAAATAACTAAAACTAAAAAACCTCCAATTAAAGTTATAATTTTCATTAATGAGGACATACTGTCAATCACAACACTTTCGTTAAATAAAGTTTCCCTAGTTACAGAGAAGGTTTCGTTTATTGTTATTATTGCTGTAATTAAAATTGCAAACAGAGATAAATTAAAAGTGATTTTAGAACTATCCTTTTTAAACACACCTAAAATAAGTAAAAACATTATCGAAAGTGAAATAAAAATTTCAGGTAATATTAAATTTAAATTTTCCATATTATTTACTAGCTATATTTGTATTATGTGCATTAATTAAATCAGTGACAGAAACTTCAATAGTGTTAATTAATGGATCGGGATAAAAACCAAAAAATAAGATTGGTACAGCTAAACAAGATAAAATAAAATATTCAGATCTATTTAAATCTAACATTTTTTTAAGATCTTCATTAATTAATTTTCCAAATACTACCCTTTTATATAGCCACAACATGTATGCAGCTCCTAAAATCACCCCAATACTAGCTATAACAGCTACTAAAAAATTATCCTTGAAAGCTCCCATTAATATTAAAAACTCACCAATAAAACCACTGGTTCCAGGTAGACCGAGTGATGCTAAAGCAAATAACATAAACAATATTGAATATTTTGGAATTACAGAAACTAGTCCACCATACGTACTTATCAATCTAGAATGCATTCTGTCATAAACTACACCAACAGTTAAAAATAATGCTGCCGAAACTAAGCCATGGCTTATCATTTGAATTATACTTCCTTCAATTCCTTGTTGTTGCAAAGTGAATATACCTAAAGTTACAAAACCCATATGCGCTACTGATGAATAAGCAATCAACTTTTTCATATCTTCCTGCATTAAAGCTATCAGTGAAGTAAATATGATTGCTATAACACTCAAGGTGTAAATTAAAGGTGTAAATACCTCTGATGCAACTGGGAAAAGACCTAAAGAAAATCTTATAAAACCATATCCAGCCATCTTTAACAAAATTGCAGCTAGTAATACAGATCCTGCTGTAGGAGCTTCAACGTGAGCATCTGGTAACCATGTATGAACTGGCCACATAGGTGTTTTAACAGCAAATGAACTAAAAAATGCTAACCATAATAGATTTTGATATTTAACATCAATTCCAATTTCATATAGTTGAACCACGTCGGTTGTTCCTGTAATCCAATAAATTGAAATTATTGCAACTAACATCAAAACAGAACCTAACAATGTGTATAAAAAGAATTTAAATGCAGAATAAACTCTTCTGGCTCCTCCCCAAATACCGATAATTAAAAACATTGGTATTAATCCAGCTTCAAAAAATAAATAAAATACAACCAAATCAAGTGCACAGAAAACACCAATCATGAAACTTTCCATGATTAGAATTGCAATTAAAAAATCTCTTAATCTATTCTTAACAGAATTATTTACAGATATTATACAAAGGGGAGTTATAAATGTTGTTAATATTATAAATAAAATTGAAATACCATCAACTCCAACTTTATAATTAATAAATCCTTCAATCCATGTTCTATCTTCTACAAATTGAAAACTAGACGTTGATTGGTCAAAAGAAATCCAAAGATAAATCGAAATTAAAAAATTAACTACAGTTGTAAATAAAGCAACATATTTAGCAGTTAAATTATTTCCTTCTTTATCTTTGGTAAAAAATAAAAATAAAGTACCGACTATTGGTAATAATATTAAAGATGAAAGAATAGGAAAATTCATTATTTAACTATTAAAAAAGTTAGTAAAGCAGAGAAACCTAATAACATTACAAATGCATATTGATAGATAAAACCACTTTGAAATTTAGTTGCTTTAATTGAACATTTTTTTATAAAAGAAGAAATTCCATCAGGACCAAAACCATCGATTATAGTTCCATCACAAAATTTCCACAAAAATAGACCTAGTTTTTTTGAAGATTTAATAAACAACACATCGTACAACTCGTCGAAATACCATTTATTAACTAAAAAATTATACAAAGGTTTGTTCATAGAAACTATTGAATTAGGTAACTCTTTGTTTTTTACAAATAAGTAATAAGCAATTGGAATAGATACTAAAACTAAACAAGGTGTTAAAAGTAAAAACCATAAAGGTGGATGTTCTGTGCTTAAAGGCTCTAAAAACTTAATAGACTCTGCCCAGAATAAATTATCACCATGACCAATAAATAGTTCTTTAAATAGAAATCCTGCAAATATCGCTCCTATTGAGAGGATAAATAAAGGAACAAGCATTACTAATGGAGACTCATGTGTTTCTTCTATTTTGACCTCTTTATTGTTATAGTCTCCATGGAAAGTTTTAAATATTAATCTCCATGAATAAATAGATGTTAAAAATGCTGTAATTATTCCAATCCCAGCAGCATAATAACCAGTAGTGTTACCTTTTAAATACGCAAATTCTATAATTGCATCTTTAGAATAAAACCCTGATAAAAATGGAAAACCTGTTAAAGCAAGTGTTCCGATAATCATTAAAGCATAGGTATATGGTAGCTTTTTCCATACACCACCCATATTATTTATATTTTGCTCATCTTTAAATGCATGGATTACTGATCCAGATCCTAAAAATAATAAAGCTTTGAAAAATGCGTGAGTAAATAAGTGAAACATGGCAACATTGTATGCACCTACTCCAGCTGCAAAAAACATATAACCAAGTTGGCTGCATGTAGAGTAAGCAATAATTTTTTTTATATCTGTTTGAACTAGAGCGACAGTTGCCGCAAAGAATGCGGTGGTCATTCCAACGATAGTTATAAAATTAAGTATTAATGGTGAATATTCATAAACTGGAGAACATCTTACTACTAAGAAAACACCAGCTGTTACCATAGTTGCTGCATGAATTAATGCAGAAACTGGAGTTGGACCCTCCATAGCATCAGGTAGCCAAGTATGAAGCAATATCTGTGCAGATTTACCCATTGCTCCAATAAATAGAAGTAAACAAACTAAATCTATTGCTTTAACATCAAAACCTAAAAATGGTAAATTTTTATCTACGACTGTTGGAATTTGTTGAAAAACTTCTGAGTAATTAACAGTTCCAAATAAATAAAATATTAAGAAAATTCCTAAAGCAAAACCAAAGTCACCTACTCTATTTACAACAAATGCTTTTATGGCTGCAGCATTTGCACTTTCTTTTTTAAACCAGAAACCAATTAGGAAGTAAGAACATAATCCAACACCTTCCCAACCAAAAAATAATTGAATAAAATTATCTGAAGTTACAAGCATCAACATCGCAAATGTGAACAATGATAAATAAGCCATAAATCTTGGCTTGTGAGGGTCATGAGACATATAACCAATTGAATAGATGTGTACTAAAGCAGATACAGAAGTTACAACTACTAACATTACAGCTGACAATGGATCAATTAACATTGACCAATTTACATCAAGTGACCCAGAGCTTATCCAGGTTGCTATAACAATATTTTCTTCGTATTGATTTACAATCACTTGATAAAGAACATAAATTGATAAAAATGCAGAAATAGAAACTAAAACACTTGTTACTATTTCTGAGTTTCTATCACCGATATATCTTCCAAAAAAACCAGAGATAATTGAAGCAATAAGTGGAAGAAATATAATTGATAGTTCCATGATTATCCTTTCAACTTATCAATTTCTTCAACTCGTATTGTTCCAGAATTTCTGAAATAGACAACAATGATTGCTAATCCTATAGCTGCTTCTGCAGCTGCAACAGTAAGAATAAATAAAGTAAAGACTTGTCCTGCCAAATCTCCTAAATAAATAGAAAAAGCAACTAAATTGATATTTACAGCTAGTAATATCAATTCAATACTCATTAAAATGACAATGATGTTCTTCCTATTAAGGAATATACCAATTACTCCAATTGAAAATATCACTGCTCCTAAAGTTAAATAATGTCCTAAACCTATATCAATCATCTATTTTAACCCCTTTATTACTCTGAACTTCTAACACCTCTACACCTTCTGCTCTTTCTCTAGATATTTGCTTGATATAACTTTGTCTTTTTACACCTGATCTTTGTCTAAATGTTAATACAATAGCCCCAACCATAGCTACTAACAGAATCATTCCACTTATTTGAAACACATGAATATAATCTGTATATAAAATCTGTCCTAATGAGTGAGTGTTGCTAATGCTTGTTTGAGCAATTGAATTATTAATATCAAAAATTTCTGGTTTATATTTCCAACCACCAATTACAATTATTACTTCAACGAATATAAGCATACTGATAATTAATCCTACCGGGATATGTTTGGAACTTTGTTGACCTGCAAACCATTGATTTTTTTGTTGGGCTACGTTTAACATCATAACAACAAATAAAAACAGAACTGCAACAGCCCCAACATAAACAATTAGCATTATCATTCCCAAAAATTCAGCACCAATCATTATAAAAAGACAAGAAATACTTATGAAATCAAGAATTAAGAAAAATACTGAGTGAACAGTATTTTTAGAAGCAGTAACCATTATAGCTGAAACAACAGCAATTATAGAAAATGTATAAAAGAAAATAGCGTGTGCAATCATTTTTATCTATGGATATTATCAGCTTTAATATTAGCCTCTAAAACATTTTCCCATCTATCACCATTATCTAATAACTTTTCTTTTGTATAATAAAGTTCTTCTCGTGTTTCTGTTGAAAATTCAAAATTTGGACCTTGTACTATTGCATCTACTGGACAAGACTCTTCACATAATCCACAATAAATACATTTCATCATATCAATATCGTAACGTGTTGTTTTTCTACTTCCGTCTTCTCTTTCAGTAGATTCTATTGTTATTGCTTGTGCAGGACATACTGCTTCACATAATTTACAAGCAATACATCTTTCTTCTCCATTTGGATATCTTCTCAAAGCATGCTCACCTCTAAAACGAGGACTTATTTTACCTTTTTCAAAAGGGTAATTAATTGTTTTTTTTGATTTAAATAATTCTTTAATAGCAATAAATAAACCACCGATGAAGTCAGTCATAAATATTGTTTTAAAAAATCTAGAAATATTCATAATTAATTCACGGGTAAAAGGTTAAAATAAAATAAATAGCTAGCTGTTAATACTACCCAAATTAGAGAAAGAGGAAGAAACACTTTCCATCCTAGTCTCATTAACTGGTCATATCTGTATCTAGGTACTATCGCTTTAACTAGAGCAAAAAGGATAAATAAAAGAAGAATTTTTAATATTAACCATATTGCACTTGGCACTAAGGTAAATGGATAAACATCAATTGGAGACATCCAACCACCTAAAAATAATATTGCTCCCATTGCGCACATTAATAAAATATTTGCATACTCTCCTAACCAAAACATTGCATACATCATTCCTGAATATTCTGTTTGGTAACCAGCAACCAACTCCGCTTCTGCCTCTGGTAAGTCAAAAGGAGGCCTGTTGGTTTCAGCCAAAGCAGAAATAAAAAATATTACAAACATTGGAAATAATGGGATTACAAACCACATATTTTGTTGAGCAATAACGATGTCGTTCAAATTCAGAGAACCAACACAAAGTAAAACGTTTATAATTATTACCCCAATTGAAACTTCATAAGATACCATTTGAGCAGCAGAACGAATTGCTCCTAAAAAGGGATATTTTGAATTTGATGCCCAACCACCCATTATTATTCCGTAAACACCTAGTGATGAGACAGCAAATAAGTATAAAATTC
>CACIRC010000023.1 GCA_902588895.1 uncultured Pelagibacteraceae bacterium | reverse complement strand
AAAATATTTATTAAAGCAAGAAATAAAAAAAAATTATATAAAAGCTTTAAATTACTAAGTAGAGAAATAAATTTCATAAAACATATTAATGAATAAAAAAAAATTTACCTATAAAAAAAGTGGAGTTAATATTAAAGCTGCAGACAAGTTTGTTAATTTCATTTCTACATTTTCAGCAAAAAAAAGAGGCAAAAAAAAGTTCTCTAATATAGGGGGGTTTGGTTCAATCACAAATATACCAGGTAATATTAAGCAACCTAGAATCGTTGCTTGTACAGATGGTGTGGGAACTAAAATTGAAATTGCTAATACATTAAATAAATTTGATACCATTGGTATTGATCTAGTTGCTATGAGTGTAAATGATTTAATTGTTCAAGGAGCTAAACCTTTGCTTTTTTTAGATTATATTTCAATAAACAAAATTGATCTTAAAAAACTTAAAGCAATTATAAAAGGAATTAACAAAGGCTGCAATCAATCAGAATGTGAACTCGTTGGTGGAGAAACTGCTGAAATGCCAGGTACGTATGAAAAAGGTAAATTTGATATCGCGGGTTTTGCTGTAGGAGTTGTAGGAAAGAATAGAATTTTAAATAAAAATAAAATAAAAAAAAATAATCTTATAGTTGCAATTCCTTCCAGCGGTTTACATTCTAATGGGTATTCTCTTGTAAGATATTTATTAAAACAAAAAAAAATAAATATTAAAAAAAATAATTTTTTAAAATCTGAGCTTCTTAAACCAACTAAAATATATGTTAAAGAAATAATGAATTTGATAAACAACAACTTAATAAATAGCTGTGCGAATATAACTGGGGGAGGTTTGTCTGATAATATTAAAAGAGTTATACCAGATAAGCTCAGTGCACATATAAGTTTAGATAAAATTAAAACTCCTAAAATATTTAATTGGCTTAAAAAAAGTGGAATTTCTGATAAAGAAATGCTGAAAACATTTAATTGTGGAGTTGGTTTTTGTCTTATTGTTGAAAGTAGAAATTTAAAAAAAATAAGTAAATTTTTTTCAAAAAAATACAAACCATATGTTATTGGAAAAATTTTAAACGGTAAAAACAAAGTTAAGTTAAATGGTTCTATCAACTGGTATCAATAGAATTAGAACAGCTGTATTTATTTCAGGGACAGGCAGTAATTTAAAATCTTTAGTTAAATTTTCTAAAACTAAATTATCTCCTATATCTATTAACTTTATTGTTTCAAATAACTCTAAGGCAAAGGGTTTAAATTATGCCAAAAAATTTAAAATTAAAAAAAAAATTTTAAATTTTAAAAACAAAAAATTAAGTGAAAATAATCTACTTTCTATCTTAAAAAAAAATAATATTGAAATGATTTGTCTAGCTGGATTTATGAAAATTTTGTCAAAAAATTTTATAAAAAAATTTAAAGGAAAAATTTTAAATATACACCCCTCTTTACTACCTAAATATAAAGGATTAAATACTCACAAAAGAGTATTAAATAATAAGGAAAAATACTCAGGATGTACTGTTCATTTTGTAAATTCTAGATTAGACTCGGGGAAGATTATTCTACAAAAGAAAGTAAAAATTTCAAAAAAAGATACTGAGTCCTCTCTTGCTAAAAAAATTTTAGTTCAAGAACACAAACTGTACCCAAAAGCTATATTAAAAGTTTTTAATCTTTAAAGAAAAAATCTATTTCAATTTTAGCATTTTCAACGCTATCTGATCCATGCACAGAATTTTTATCTATTGAAATCCCGTATTTTTTTCTAATAGTGCCATCTTCTGCATCATTTGGATTTGTAGCACCCATTAATTCTCTATTTCCTAAAACTGCATTTTCTTTTTCAAGAACCATAACAACAATTGGACCAGATGAAAGATAATCACATAAATCATTATAAAATGGTTTGGTTTCATGAACTTTATAAAACTTTTCAGCTTCTGATTTTTCAATTTGGATTTTTTTTTCTTTTAAAATTGAAAATCCATTATTCTTAAACATTTCTTTTATCTCATTTTCAAGATTTCTTTCTACAGCGTCTGGTTTTATAATTGATAAGGTTTGTTCTAAATTACTCATAATGATCCTCTATTAGTTTATTTAATAATCTCACTCCGTAACCTGTTGCACCACCAGAATTTAATGCTCCTCCATATTTTGAAAAAGCCATTCCTGCTATATCTAAATGTGCCCAAGGTGTTTTATTTAAGATAAATCTTTGCAAAAATTGAGCAGCAGTTGTTGATCCTGCCCCGCCAACATAATTAATATTTTGCATATCTGCATTTTTAGAGTCAATTAATTTGTCAAAATTTTTATTTAATGGCATCCTCCAAACTTTTTCCTCCATATTTTCTCCAGCTTTAATTAATTGATTTGACAATTTATCATCATTAGAAAATAGACCTGCATATTCAGATCCTAGAGAAACAATGATTGCTCCTGTTAAAGTTGCTAAATCTACTATAAATTTTGGTTTAAATTTTTCTTCTGTATAAGTAAGAGCATCTGCTAATACCAATCTACCCTCCGCGTCGGTATTTAAAATTTCTACAGTTTTTCCACTATAGGACTTAACTATATCTCCTGGTCTTTGAGCGTTACCTCCAGGCATGTTTTCAACTAAGCCTACAACCCCAACAGCATTTATTTTTGCTTTTCTAAGCGCCAAACTTTTCATTAGTCCCACTACCACTGCAGAACCAGCCATATCATAAGTCATATCTTCCATGAATTTTGCAGGCTTTAAAGATATTCCCCCGGTATCAAAGCAAACTCCTTTTCCAACAAATGCCAATGGTTTAGTTTTTTTACTTAAACCATTCCATTCCATTGTAACAAGATATGACCCTCTTATACTTCCTTGGCCAACACCAAGTAAGGTATTCATTCCAAGTTTTTTTAATTTCTTTTCATCGTATACAGTTACCCTTAAACCATATTTTTTAAGTGAGTTTAATCTTTTTGCATACTCATCAGGATGTAGAACATTACCAGGTTCAGAAACTAAATCTCTAGTATAAAAAGTTCCTTCTTCAATTGCTTTAAACTTAATTTGTTCTTTGTTAGTTGGTATGTTTTTGCCAATAACATTAATTGTAATAGTTTTTTTATTTTTTTTAGTTTTGTATTTTTCAAAAGTATAGGATTTTAATCTTAAACCATGTAAAAAATTACCAACAAAATTTTTTGATTTGTCAGAAATAGTATTTGAGTTTAAAATGAAAGTATTTTCTTTTGTATCCTTAAATAAATCATAAAATTTTGCCCCTAGGTTTTCAACATCAGAATTTTTAATATTTTTTTTTTGAGATACTAAAATTATTTTTCTCTTTGAGCTAATATCAAAAGATAGTATTTTCTTCTTTAAATCCACCGTTTTAATTAGATCTTTAACAAAATTATGCTCTGAGCTTGAAATATGTTTTTTTAAAGGCGAAATATTAAAATTTTCATCTGAAAATAATATAAGATTAGATGAATTAATTTTTGACGAATTACTTTTATAATTAATTGTTACTGACATAAATTTTAAATACACTCTATACGAGATGGGTGGTATATATGAATAAAAATAGCATATTTCAATGAAAAAAATTTTATTTCGAAAATTATTAAGAGATTATATCAGTTTTTTTTTAATAGCTCTTTTCAGTTCAAGTATAATTATATGGGTTTTCCAAGCAGTAAACTATCTTGATATTATGATCGAGGATGGTCGTGACTACATAGTTTATATAAATTACTCTCTTCTAAACTTTCCAAAAATTATAAGCAGATTATTCCCATTTGTATTATTTTTTAGCCTCTATTATGTAACTACAAAGTACGAAAATAATAATGAACTAATTATTTTTTGGAATTTTGGAGTTCATAAAATTGAACTAACAAATTTTATTATAAAAATTTCTTTAGTTTTAATGATTATGCAAATTTTACTATCTTCGATAATTGTTCCTAAAACTCAAGATGCTGCAAGAAATTTTTTAAGGACATCAAGTGTCAATTTCTTTGAAAACTTTATAAAGCCTCAAAAATTTAATGACACAATAAGAGGGGTAACCATTTATAGTGAAAGTAAGGATCAAGATGGAAATTTGAATAATTTATATTTAAAAAAAGAAAATGAAGATGGATTTCAGATTACATATGCAAAAAAAGGAGTCTTCAAAGAATTTAATAAAATACCAGTGCTAGTTTTGTACGACGGTGAAACAATTAAAGGAGGAATATCAGGAATTACAAACTTTAGTTTTACAAAATCAGATTTCGCATTAAATAAACTTAAAACTAACACAACAACATATATAAAAACTCAAGAGTTATCATCTTTAAAACTGTATAAATGTGTTAGTTCCATACATCTCTCTGTACAAAAGAAACCAGATGAGAAAATTGAAAATTGTTCATTAAATAATTTAAAAAATATTTATAAAGAAATTTATAAAAGATTAGTTATACCTTTTTATATTCCTTTATTGGCTTTAATTACATTCTTATTGATTTTATCGTCAAAAGAAAACTCTAACTATTATAAACTTAAAATTTTTACTTTTTTATTTGGATTATTTTTTATAATTTTTTCAGAAACAACTGTAAGATTAATTTCTGAAAATCTTCTTTCAAATTCTTTAATTATATCTATGCCATATTTAAGTTTTTTAATTCTGTATTTATTCTTATTTAAAAAATTAAACTTTAAATCGTTTGCTTTATGAGAATTTATATTAAATTTTTGACCTATAGTTTTTACAAATCTTTTTTTTATGTAATTTCAATAATGCTCAGTTTGGTATTTATTTTAAATTTATTAAATGAACTTGAATTTTTTAAAGATATTGATGTTAACATTAATTCAACATTATTATTATCTATATTAAATTCTCCATCTATGATTTTTGAAATGTTTCCTTTTATTTTTCTTATAACTACTCAATTATTTTTTATAAAACTTTTTAACAACAATGAATTAGAAATTTTTAAATATTCAGGATTTAAAAACTCTGGGATAATTATAATAATTAGTATAGTGGCAATAATAACTGGGTTAATTGTTAGTACTTTATTTTACAATTTGTCTTCAAATTTTAAAAACATTTATCTAGAAATTAAGTCTAAATATACAACTGATGGAAAATATTTGGCTGTGATTACAAAAAATGGCTTATGGATAAGAGATAAAGTGGGGGAAAAAATCTACATCATTAATTCATCAAAAATTGAAGGAAATTTTTTAATAAATAGTTTTATAACTGAATTCGACAATAAGTATAATGTTGTGAAAAATATAAAGAGTAAAAAAATAGATTTAACAAATAAGGATTGGAAAGTATATGATGCAAAAATCTTTGAAAATAACACTTCAGAAAACAAAGAGGTTTTAAATATAAAAACAAATTTTGATTATAAAAGAATTCAAACATTGTATTCTAGTTTATCTTCATTTGATTTGTTTGAATTATTTGAGTTGAGAAATAATTACAAAAAAATGAATTACTCTTTAGTTGAAATTGATCTACAACTTCTCAAACTCATTTCCTATCCATTTTATTTGTTATTAATGACAATTTTTTCTGCTGTAATTATGTTTAGAGTAAAAAGATTAGACAGTACAACTATTAAAATTTCCTTAGGTCTCTTTTTTTCTGTAATTATATATTATATAAACAACTTTTTTTTTGTTATGGGAACCACTGAAAAAATTTCAATCTTACAAGCAATATTTATACCACTCTCAATCTTAGCTGCATTAAACACTTTCATGCTTAAAAATATTAATGAAAAGTAAAAATAAATTCATAATAATTTTTTTATATATAATTCTATTTTGCCTAAATAATGCTAACTCTGTTGAGCAATTTAGTTTTGATGTAACTGAAATTGAAATACTAAACAACGGCAATATAGTTAAAGGAGTAAAAAAAGGTACTATTAAAACAAGCGATGGTATAATAATTAACTCAGATAGATTTACCTACAATAAAGAAAAAAATATTTTAATTGCCGATGGTGATGTAGAAATTATAGATCCAAATAATAAAATTAAAATTTTATCTGATAAAATAGTTTATAAAAAAAACATCGAAACAATAACAACTAATAATAATTCTAAAGCTATATATGATAAAAATAAAATTATTACTTCTGTAAAATTTAAATATGAAAAAAATAAAAATATTTTAAATGCTACTGAAAATGTAGTTATAAAAGATATAATTAAAAATTATACTATAAAGACAGAAGATCTTACATATTTTAAAGAAGAGGAAAAAATAGTAACAAAAGGAAATACTGAATCTCTTTTTAATTCAAAGTATAAAATTGAAAGTAATAATATAATTTATTTAGTTCAGGACAATATATTAAGTTCTGATAGTAAAACAAAAATATTCAATAACAATTCACAAGTTTATAAACTAAAAAATTTTCACTATTCTATAGATGATGAAATATTAAAAGGTAATGATATTTTAATAATTACAAATTATAATTTACCAAAAAGCGATAAATTTTATTTTTCAAATGCTGTTATTGATTTAAAAAACGAAAAATTTTTTGGTAAAGATGTTAAGGTTAAAATACATAAAACAATTTTTGGAAATCCCGAAAATGACCCGAGACTTAAAGGCGTTTCAGCAAAAGGAGATAACGTTAAAACAATTGTAAACAAAGGTATTTTTACAAGTTGTAAAGAAAATGACAAATGTCCTCCTTGGTCTTTAAAATCCAAAAAAATAACTCATGATAAAATTAAAAAACAAATTTTGTACAGCGGTGCTTCATTAAATATTTATGATATACCTGTGCTATATTTTCCTAAATTTTTTCACCCAGATCCAACTGTAGAACGACAATCAGGTTTTTTGAAACCTGAGTTAAATAGTTCTAATATAAACGGTAGTTCTGTGACTGTGCCTTACTTTAAGGTAATTTCTGAAAATAAAGATTTAACGTTTAAGCCTACCCTGTTTGATAAAGATATGTTTATGACACAGATTGAATATAGACAAATAGAAAAAAAATCTAATTTAATTGCAGACTTTGGTTATGTTAATAATTACAAATCATCTACAGATAAAGAAAAAAAAAATATTTCACACTTATTTGCTAAGTATGATTTAGACTTAGAATTAGAAAATTTTATTTCTAGTGATTTAGCAATTTCTCTGGAACGAGTTTCTAACGACTCATATCTAAAAATATTTTCATCTCATATTACAGAGACAGATTCATTGAGGCCAAAAAATTTTAATAAGTTAGAGAATAAATTTAAAATATTTTTAAATCATGAAAAATATTTTTTAGAAAGTGGTCTAGAAACATTTGAAACTCTAAATTCATCACCAAGTGATAGATATCAGTATATTTTGCCTTATTACAATCTTGATTGGTTTATTGATCAAAATTATTTCAATGGTTCTTTTAATTTAAATTCAAATGGAGCAAATGATTTAAATAATACAAACAAACTTGAAACCAGTATTATTAATGATTTAAATTATTTTAGTAATGAAAGTTATTTAAAAACTGGTATAAAAAGTAATTATTCAATCAATTTTAAAAATCTAAATTCAGTTGGAAAAAATAGCTCAAAGTATAAATCAAGTCCACAAATAGAATTCGTTAGCCTGTTTAATGCTGAATTAAGTTTGCCACTTATAAAAAAATTTGAAAATTATACAAATTTACTTACTCCTAAATTATCTTTTA
>CACIRC010000022.1 GCA_902588895.1 uncultured Pelagibacteraceae bacterium | reverse complement strand
TAAAATTATATCATATGCTTCAATATTTTTTATTGAGGAAAGCTTATTAAATTTGACAAAAATTTTTAATTTACTAATTTTTGAAATTTCTTCTTGATCATCAATAATACTTGTATCTATAGTTGTAAAATGAGGCCTTGGAAAAAAATTATATTTTATTTCTTGAGAAAATTTAAAATTTATGTTGAATTTATTTTGTAACTGATTTTTCAACTCTTTTGAAATATCACTTTGATTATAAAAAGTAGGTAATAATAAATAAGATGTAAAAAAAACAATAAGTGCGACAAAAGTTAAAATAATTTTATTATTTTTAAATAAAAAGCTAAGATTTTTAGAATTTAACTTGTTTAAATTTTTCTCTAAAAGATTATTAATAAAAAAATTAATGTTTTTAAAATATTTTATAAAAAAATTTGTTTTGCTCATAACAATCAAGGAAGCTTATAAAGTATTATTTTAAATGATAAACAAAGATTATTTAAAAAATTTAAATGATGCTCAAAAAGAGGCGGTTCTTCATCTTGATGGTCCTCTTTTGATTGTGGCTGGGGCAGGATCTGGAAAAACAAAAGTTTTAACCTCTAGAATTGCCAATATAATTAAAGAAAAAAAGGCATTTCCAAATCAAATCTTAGCGGTCACTTTTACTAATAAAGCTGCCAAAGAAATGCAAAATAGAGTGAGCAAAATACTTGGATCTACTGCAGTTGGGCTTTCTTGGCTTGGCACATTTCATTCAATTTGTGCAAAATTATTAAGAAAACATGCATCAGCTGCAAATCTTAATTCTAATTTTACTATTGTAGATACAGATGATCAGATGAGACTTATAAAGAATATTTGTAAAGCTGAAAATATTGACATTAAACAATTATCTCCAAGATTTATATTAGCAATAATTGATCGTTGGAAAAATAAAGGATTTTATCCTAACGAAGTAGTAATAAACAAAAAAGATCTTTATGAAAAAATGATACTTCCTCTTTATAAAATTTATCAACAAAAATTAACTGACTTAAACTCTTGTGACTTTGGTGACCTTATTTTACATGCTGTAAAAATTTTAGAATTTAATTCTGATATAAGAGAAATATATTCAAAAAATTTTAAATACATACTTGTTGATGAATACCAAGATACAAATTTTATACAAAGTAAATGGCTTAATCTTTTATCTAAAACAAACAAAAATATTTGTTGTGTTGGAGATGATGATCAATCAATTTACAGCTGGAGAGGTGCAGAAATAAAAAACTTTTTGGAATTTGATCAAGTTTATAAAAATACTAAAGTAATAAGGTTGGAACAAAATTATAGATCTTCTCAAAATATTTTATCTGTAGCCTCTAACCTAATTTCTAATAATCAAAATAGAGTTGGTAAAACATTAGTTACTACTATGGATGAAGGTGATTTGGTTAAATTAAATTGTTTTAAAAATGGTAAAGATGAAGCTATTGGAATTTCAGATGAAATAGAAAAGAATATTAAAAAAAAATTTTCATATAATAATATTGCAATTCTTGTAAGAGCTATTTTTCAAACACGTGAATTTGAAGAACGTTTCCTTAAAATTGGTATGCCATATCGAATACTGGGCGGTACAAAATTTTATGAGAGAGCAGAGATAAAAGACTGTGTTGCTTATCTAAGATTAATTTATCAAGAAAAAGATGATCTTGCTTTTGAAAGAATTATCAATAATCCAAAAAGATCTATAGGCGATAGTACTTTAAAAAATATTCATGAATTTGCAAAAAATAATAAATTAAATTTAGAAAGGGCATCAATTAAAATGCTTGAACAAAATTTGATTAAACCAAAAGCTAAGATTGGTCTAAATTTATTTATAAATTCTTTGGCAAAATGGAGAAATGATTTATTTTCAAAAAAATTAAATCACATTAAATTATTACAAATTATTTTAGATGAGTCTGGGTATTCTGCAATGTTAAAAAATAAAAAAGATTTAGATAACGAAAATAGATTAGAAAATATCAAGGAATTATTAAGTGCAATGAAAGAATTTGATAATCTAGAAAGTTTTTTAGAACATGTTTCCTTAGCAACCTCAATAGATCAAGAATGGGATGGTGAGAAAATTAATATGATGACAATGCACGCAGCAAAAGGATTAGAGTTTGATGTTGTTTTCCTTCCTGGTTGGGAAGAAGGATTGTTCCCTCATCAAAAATCTATCGAAGAAAAAGGACAAAGTGGATTGGAGGAAGAAAGACGTTTAGCTTATGTTGGTATTACTAGGGCAAAGAAAAAAGCAGTAATATCCTTTTCTATGAATAGATTCTATCAGGGAGACTGGATAGACAGTATGGCCTCAAGGTTTATAGATGAATTGCCAGAAAAAAACTTAGAGAAAAATTCATTTTTCGATGAGGAGATAAATAATGATGAAGATTTTGATTTTAATCAAGATTTTGAAACTGATGATAACATCAGGAGTCCAGGTTGGATAAGATATCAAAAGAGAATCAAATGAGAAAATATATTCAAATATTGAGAAAAAAATTCAAAAAATATGAAATTGATGGATATGTTATACCAAAAAATGATGATTATTTTACTGAGTATTCAAAAATTAATAGACTTCAAATTATCTCGAATTTTAGCGGGTCTGCGGGGTTAGCCATAATATTAAAAAAGAAGAATTATCTTTTTACTGATGGAAGATACACAATTCAAAGTCAGGCTGAAAGTGGAAAAAATTTTAAGATATATTCGTTTGAAAAATTAATTAATTGCAATTTATTTAAAAATCTTACTATTGGTATTGATCCAAAATTATTTACTAGTACTCAAATAAAAAATTATTTTTTAAAATATAATAAAATTAAATTTATAAAAAATAATCTAGTTGACGAGATTAAAAAACAAAAAAAGAATTTAAATATCCCCTTTTTTTCGTTAAAAAAAAATATAGTTGGTGAAAGTGTCAAATCTAAAATAAGTAAAATTTCAAAATATCTAAAAAAAAATAAGTCAGATTATATTTTTATAAGTGCGCCAGAAAATGTTGCATGGATATTAAATATTAGAGGTAGCGATGGTCCAAATAGCCCAATTCCAAATTCAAGATTAATAATAAGTAAAAATAAAAAGATATTATTAATTAGTACAAAAGAAAAATGTAAAAAATTAATAAAAAATAAAATTATTAAGTTAAATCAACTTTTGGAAATTAACAAGTTGCCGACTGAAATAATTAAACTTAAAGGAAAAAAATTCATAATTGATGGTAAATCATGTTCAATATTTTATGAAAGTATAATTAATTCAAAATTCAAAATTATTAGCAAGGAAGATCCCACATATCTTTTAAAAGCAATTAAAAATAAAGTAGAAATTAAAAGTATGATTAATGCTCATATATTAGACGGTGTTGCTTTAACAAAGTTTATTTACTGGATTAAAAAAATTAATAAAAGTAAAATTAATGAAGTAGAAGCAGCAAGAAAATTAGAAAAATTTAGAAGAATGGATAAAAATTTTCTTTATCCTAGTTTTGATACAATCGCAGGTTCTGGAAAAAATGGTGCTATAGTGCATTATCGTGCAAAAAAAAGAAATTGTAGAAATTTAAATAAAAAAGATATTTTTCTCTGTGATTCGGGCGGTCAATACAAATACGGCACCACAGATGTAACGAGAACAATTTGTTTTTCCAATCAAAGCCCGAACATAAAGAATATTTTTACTAAGGTCCTAAAGGGTCATATCGCAGTTGCAACAACAAATATCAATAAAGACAATATTGGTAAAAAAATTGATAAAAGAGCCAGGAAATTTCTTAGAAAGAGTAATTTAGATTATGCACATGGAACCGGCCATGGAGTTGGTTTTTTTCTAAATGTTCATGAAGGACCACAATCAATCACTAAAGTAAATAAAGTTAAAATAAAACCAGGAATGATTTTAAGTAATGAGCCTGGTTTCTATAAGAAAAATCATTTTGGTATACGGATAGAAAATTTAGTTTATGTGGATGAAAAAAATGGACAATTATTTTTTAAAAATCTTACAATGGTACCTATAGAAAAAGACTTAATAAATTTTAATTTATTGACTGTTAATGAAAAAAATTATCTATTTAAATATCATTTAGATGTTTACTCAAAAATCTCTAGGTATTTAAAACAAAATGAAAAAAAATGGTTAGCTAGTCTTATTTAACATTTTTAAAAATTCATCTTGATTAATAATTTTAATTTTAAGTTCTCTAGCACTTTCCACTTTTCTTTTAGTTGGTTTTTCTCCAATAATTAAGTATTTTAGTTTATTTGATACTGTACTTACTGTAATTCCTGAGTTTTCTTCTATTAATGATTTGACCTCAGCTCTGCTAATTCCATTTAACTTCCCTGTAACTAAAAATGATTTGTTTTTTAATAATCCATTTTTTTGTGTGGCAATAACATTTTTTATCACCAAAATTTTTTCCAATTCGTCTAAAACTTTAAAATTTATCTCAATTGAAAAAAAACTTTTAATTGAATTTATCTGAGTCTCTCCAATCCCATCAATATTTAGTAATTCTTTATAATTTTTTGTTTTTGACAAATTTTTAAAATTCAAGAAGGATTTAAAATATTTGGATAATAATTTTGCGTTTTCCAACCCTATATGCCTGATGCCTAAAGCAAATATAAATCTATCTAGAGAAATGTTTTTTTTTTGATTTATAGAATACTTTAAATTTTCAACAGATAAACTTCCCCATCCTTCAAGTTTTTCAATTTTTTTGTAATCTAATTTAAATATATCTTGTGGAAATTTAATTAATTTTAATTTCCAAAATCCTTCAATTATTTTTTTACCAAGACCATCTATATTAAATGCTTCTTTTGAAACAAAATGTTTTAATTTCTCTATTGTAATTTTATCACAATAATAACCTTCACTAGAACATCTTCTTACAGCATCAATTTTTTTTGTAATATTATTAAATTCTTTTACTGTTTTTGAACCACAAGAAGGACATTTATTTGGAAAAATAAATTTAGAGCTTGAATTAGATCTTTTTTTTAAATCTACTGAAAGAATATGCGGTATAACATCTCCAGCTCTTTCAACTGTTACTGAGTCACCAATTCGAATATCTTTTCTATTAATTTCATCCTCATTATGCAAAGTTGCATTAGAAACTAATACTCCTCCAATATTTATGGGCTTTATTTTTGCTACTGGAGTTAAAGCGCCAGTTCTTCCAATTTGAATATCAATGTCTAAAATTTTAGAAATCCCTTTATTTGAGGGAAACTTGTGTGCAATTGCCCATCTTGGAGCGTTAGCAACATTTCCTAATCTTTTTTGTAAGTCAAAATCATTAATCTTGTAAACAATTCCATCTATATCAAAATCCAAATTTGCCCTTTGCTGTTCAACTTCATTATAATTTTGAATTAAATTTTTTATACCAGAAATGGTTTTGTTGAGTGGATTAGTTTTAAATCCCCAATCATCTAATTTTTTTATATAATCAGATTGTTTTTTTTGCTTCAAATCCCTATTAAAACCAAAAGTATAAGCTATAAAATTTAAGGGTATTTTTTTTGTATCTTCAGGATTTTTTTGCCTCAAAGAACCTGAGGCGGCATTTCTAGGGTTTGCAAATTTTTCCTTTAAATTCTCAAAATCACTATTTTGAATAAATACTTCACCTCTAATATCAATATCTTTTGGGAAATCTTTATCTGAGATTTTTTTTGGAATATCTTTTATTGTTTTTAAATTTACAGTTATATCTTCACCTTCTCTACCATCTCCTCTAGATAACCCTCTCTCAAAATTACCATTTTTATAGGTTAATGAAGCAGAAATTCCATCTATTTTTGGTTCAGCACTATAAATAATTTTATAATTTTTGTCTTTAGATAAAAAATTTAAAATCTTTTTTTCAAAATTTAACAAATCATCTTCTGTAAATGCATTTGCTAAGGATAACATTGGAACTCGATGAAAATCTTTTTTAAAATTTTTAGATGGTTTGTAACCAACTGCTTTAGATGGAGAATCATCAGCGTCAAGAAATTTATTTTTAGCTTCTAATGATAATATTTCTTTTTTAAGCTCGTCATATTCACTATCAGAAATAGTAGGTTTATTATCATCATAATATTGCTTATTAAATTTTTTTATTAATTCAATTTTTTTTTTGTACTTTTCTAAAATTCTTTTATTTTTCATCTCAACCAAACAGAGATTTTATTTTTTTTAAAATAGATCTACTTTTTTTATTCTTTTTTTCTATTTCTTTTTTATTTTTTTCATACATTTCATTAAATACACCATAAGATTTTTCATACCATTGGGAAGACTGATAATTATAACCTAAAATTTTAGCATATTTTTTTGCTTCTTCCTCTAGACCAATTATGTAGTAAACTTCAACTAATCTATGTAAAGCTTCTTCTGTATATATGGTTGTTTCATAGTCATCAATTATTGCCCTGAATCTATTAATTGCTGGTATCCATTTCTTTTTTTGTACATAATAACGACCGATATACATTTCTTTTGCTGCTAATATATCCTCTATTAAGTCAAGTTTAAATTCTGCATCCATAGCATATTCAGTATTTGGAAAATCTCTAACAATAATATTAAAATAATTTCTTGCCTGAAGAATTGATTCTAAATCCTTAGTTTCGTCTACAATTTGCTCATAGTATGATATGGCTAATAAATAATATGCATAATCTTTATTTTTATGTCTAGGATAGACTTTTAAGAATCTTTCTAATTCTGCGATGCTATCTCCATAGTAATCTTGTGAATAATAAGCATATGCAGCCATTAGGGCTGCTTTTGGAGCCCATTCAGATTGAGGAAATAAAACTTCAGCTTCATTGAATTTTTTAGTTGCAAAAAAAATATCTCCTTGTTCAAGAGACTCCATACCTTCTTTGTATACTTCCAAAACTTGTAAATCTAAACTTTTTTCTTTTATTATAGATTCCTTTTTAATTTCTTTCGAACAAGAAGATAAAATTAAAACATATACAAAAAAAATGACTAATTTTTTAAATAATTTCATTACCTATTTATACTTGTTTAAAAGATTATTTAAAAGATGTCTTTAGAATTAAGCTATAGATCTCAAAAGATTTCTATTAATTAAGTTGTGGGGAAGATTTTTTTCTTTAATTTCAATAATTGAAAAATTCTCTTTATTTTGAAATACTTTTCTTAAAAACTGATTAGTTAAATAATGACCACCCTGCGAACAATTTATGCTTCCAATTATTCTATAACCTGAAGTGTAAAGATCTCCTATACAATCTAATATTTTATGGTTAACAAATTCTTTTTTATTTCTCAAACCCTCAGGATTCAAAATTTCTTCACCTTTAACCACGATTGCATTATCAAGGCTTCCGCCTTTAGCTAAACCACTTTTTTTTATCATTTCAATATCTTCATACAAACAGTAAGTTCTTGAATTAAAGATATCTTTTAAATCATCTTCATAAACCTTGATGCTATTACTCTGACTTCCTATAATTTTATTCCTATATTTTAACTCAAACTTTATTTCAAGGTTTAGGGTACATGGTTTGATCGATATAAATCTTTCTCCCTCAGAATATTCAATCTCTTTATTAATTTTAATTATTTTGATTGGAAAATTACTTGTTTGAAATCCAACAGATAAGATTTTTTCAATGAAAATTTTTGCTGAACCATCTAGAATAGGAACTTCTTCATTGTCAATTTCAATTAAAGCATTGTCAATTCCTAAACCGAATAATGCTCCCATTAAGTGTTCTATTGTAGAAATTTTAACCCCAAATTCATTTGCTACAGTAGTATTTAATGATGTATTTGTTACATTCATAAAATTTGGATAAACTAAATTATTATTATTTAAATCCACTCTTTTAAATACTATTCCAAAATTAGGTTCTGCAGGTTTAATGCTAACGTTTACATTGACACCACTGTGAAGAGCAATGCCATTAAATGACACTTCGCTCTTAATTGTTTTTTGAGTTAAGTAAGACACATGTCACTTTTAAATGAATTAATAATTAATAAAAAAACAAGTAATGTTACGGTTTAAAACAAATTTAGCTAAATAGTTGAAAAAATTTTTCAAAAAAAGCTAACTTTTTAGTGGTTTTTGGCACAAACATCACTTCATTTTGATTGTAACCACTCAAAACCCTATAAGACATTTCAGCTAACTCCTTATCTTCATCAAAATTGGACTTAACATAAGTTCCATCTAAATATTTTGTTATTTTAATTTGATAATTTTCTAAAATTCTATTCAAATCATAAGTAATATTATTTGAAATAGATTTAAATTGAATTTCTAAACCTAAATGATCACATTGTAAACTTTCATCAAACAATGAGTAAGTATTGCCATTTATAAAATATTTTTTGATTATCATGTGAATAATTTCTTGGTTTTGATAGTTCTCTCTAAATAAATCTTTAGCCTCAATAAGAGA
>CACIRC010000021.1 GCA_902588895.1 uncultured Pelagibacteraceae bacterium | reverse complement strand
TAAATCAGAAATAATTAAAATCAAAAATTCTCTTAATAAAAAAGTAAATTTAAATAAGTTAAATACTAAACAAGTAATTCAGTTTAGTCTTGATAAAACAAATAACAAAATTGAAGAATTTACATACCAAATTTCTAATACTCAAAAAATCTATCTAAAAAGAAATATTAAAGAAGACTCTTTTGATGAAGAAATTCTTTCAATCAAATTAGAAAAAAAAATAATTTATAAAGAAAATTTAATTATACAAAGTCTGTATAAAGCGGCTACAGACCAAAAAATACCTGCAAATACAATTATTGAATTTGCTGGAATCTATGGATTTCAAGTAGATTTCCAGAGGGATATTAGAAGAAATGATAAATTTCAAATTATGTATGAGATTTTTTTAAACGAAAAAAAAGAAATTGTTGAAACAGGAGAGATTCTTTATGCGAATCTTAAATTGAGTGGACAAGATAATAATTTATATTACTTTGATAATGAGGGAAGTGAAGGACACTATGACAAAAATGGTAAGAGTGTAAAAAAAGCACTAATGAAAACTCCAATTAATGGCGCAAGACTTTCCTCTGCATTTGGAATGAGAAAACATCCTATAGATGGTTATAACAAAATGCATAGAGGAACCGATTTTGCTGCACCTATGGGCACACCTATAATGGCATCAGGTGATGGAATAATTAAAAAAGTTGGATGGTGTGGAGGAGGAGGAAACTGTGTAAAAATAAAACATAACTCTACTTATCAAACAGTTTATGCTCATATGTCAAAATTTGCTAGAGGAATCAAAACTGGAGTAAGAGTCAAACAAGGACAAACTATTGGTTATGTTGGTTCTACAGGTAAGTCTACCGGTCCACATTTACATTATGAAGTTATAGTTAATGGAAAAAAAGTTAATTCACAAAAACTAAAATTACCTTCGGGCAAAATTTTAAAAGGTAAAGAAAGAAAATTATTTGAAACTAAGAAGATCAAATTAGATGTTTTAAAATCTGAAAAAATACTTGGTATCAATTAGATTATTTCAACTTGAGATTTTACGCTTTTTTGTTTTTTTGTTTCATCACTTGTAGTTTCGGTTAAATCTTTTGTTGAATTTTGCTCTGCATTTAAATTATTTTCTTCAACTACATTTGTACTATTTTCTGAGCTGCTATCTGAGAATTTATCTCTTTTAAAATTATCTCTGTCGTTAAGAATTCTTGTGAAGTGATCTGCATGTTGTAAATAATTTTCAGATAAAATTTTATCACCATTTGATAAAGCTTCTCTAGCCAAATCATTATACTTTTCAATTAATTTTGGTGCATTGTGGTTATTTCGTCCAGGTGCTTTTCTTTTAAAATTATCATTGTTTGAAAAATTTGATCCAAACTTTGTGTTATCACCATTTGATTTAAAATTTCTTGAACTTCTCCTAAAACCAATTCTTCTATTATTATTATTATTTCTAAATGTTACCATGATTTTAATTATTTATATTTTTGTACTCACAATGCACCTATCATTATATGCAAGATCTTTTTGAGTTTTGTTTATATAAAAACCTTCGCTTTTTAATAAATTAATTACTTTATTTTTTTGATCAAAACCGATCTCTAAAATAAATTTGCCATTTTTTTTTATCAGCTCAGATGATTTTTTAATTACTTTTCTGATTTCTGATAAACCATCTAATCCACCGTCTAATGCCATTCTTGGCTCAAAATCAACAACATCTCTTTCCAAATATTTTAATTTACATGTTTTAATATAAGGAGGATTAGAAATAATTAAATCATATTTTCCTAAATTGAATTTGTCAACATCTGATTTATATAATTTTAGTCTAGAACTAACTTTAAGATTATTTGCATTCTTTTTACTAATATTTAAACACTTTTTACTTATATCTATTCCAGTACCAAAAAAATTTTTTCTTTCTTTTAGAATTGAAAGGAGAATACAGCCTGAACCAATACCTATATCCAAAATATCTAATTTATTTCTGTGTTTAGTAAACTTTAATGCATTTTCAACAACCAGTTCTGTATCTGGTCTTGGTATTAGTGTATCACCTGTAACAAAAAATTCTGAATTCCAAAAATATTTTTTATTAACTAAATAAGCAACTGGATTACCTAAAGATCTTTGTTCAATTAACTCATAGAAATTTTTTAACTGATTTTTATTAAGTGGATTATTGTAATTTAACAAAATATATTTCTTATTTTTATTAATTGTTTTTGCCATTAATATTTCAGCATCAAGCTGCGAATTAGATATGCATCTATTTCTTAAAACTTTTGAACCCTCATTTATGGCTAAATAAATATTCATATATTACTTTAAGTTACTAAGACTTTCCTCTTGAGCTTGTAAAGTTAAGGACTCAATCATTTCATCGAATGCCTCTCCTTCCAAAAATTCATCTAATTTGTGAAGTGTTAGATTTATTCTGTGATCTGTAACTCTGCCCTGAGGAAAATTGTAAGTTCTGATTCTTTCTGACCTATCTCCAGTTCCAATCTTTGTCTTTCGATCTTGAGATCTCTCTTGATCTATCCTAGTTCTTTCAAGTTCATAAAGTCTTGCTCTCAAAATTTTCATCCCTTTAGCTTTATTTTTATGTTGAGACTTTTCATCTTGTTGAGACACAGATAAGCCTGTTGGTATATGAGTAATTCTAACTGCACTATCTGTGGTATTTACTGATTGTCCACCTGGTCCACCTGCTCTAAATACATCTATTCTTAAATCAGCATCATTAATTTTTAAATCTACCTCCTCAGCCTCAGGTAAAACAGCAACTGTTGCTGCAGATGTGTGAACTCTGCCCTGCGTTTCAGTATCAGGAACTCTTTGAACTCTATGAACCCCACTTTCATATTTTAATGTTGAATAAATGTTGCTTCCCTTAATTGAGGCTATAACTTCTTTTAAGCCACCTGCATCACTTCTTGAAATTGAAATAAGCTCTAAAGACCATTTTTTTTTATGACTAACTTTTTCATACATTTTGAAGAGATCAGATGCAAATAAGCTTGCTTCTAGTCCGCCGGTTCCAGCTCTTATTTCAATAATTGCATTTTTTTTATCTGCTTCATCCTTTGGTAATAAAAATAACTTCAATTTTTTTTCATTAATTTCATGTTGTAAATTTAAATCTGTAAGTTCTAAATCAGCCATTTTTTTAAGTTCATCGTCTGATGTTTGGTCATTTAAAATTTTCTCTAATTCCTGTTTATCATTCTCAAAAGAGATATGTTTTTTTGCAACGTCTATAATTTCATTAATATCTGAATACTCTTTAGATTTTTCTGCAAACAATTTTTTATTTATTTCTCCAGAAGAAAGTTCTTTTTCTAGTGTCGAGTGCTTTACAATCAACTCATCAATTGTCTTTTTTGGAATCATCTTTTTTATTTTTTTTCTATCTCAGCTGCTTTTTTCTCGACTTCTGATACTACTTTATTTATAATTTCACTTGTTAAAACCTTTTCAGTTTGAACACCTGATAAATAAAGCATATTATTTCCTTTTCCCCCGCCAGTTATACCAATATCAGTCAAAGCAGCTTCACCCGGACCATTGACAACACAGCCTATAATAGACAGTGTTATTGGAGTTTTTATATGGGATAATTTTTCCTCTAGTATTTTTACTGTATCAATTACTTGGAAAGCTTGCCTTGCACATGATGGGCAAGATATAATTTTTACTCCTCTGTTTCTTAATCCCAACGACTTTAAAATCTCATTTCCAATTTTAACTTCTTTTACAGGATCATCAGATAAAGATACCCTTATGGTGTCACCAATACCATCCAAAAGAAGCGATCCAAGACCTATAGAAGACTTAACACTGCCTGTAACAAAACCTCCTGCTTCTGTTATTCCTAAGTGCAATGGGTAATTCATTGCCTTAGAAAGTTGTTTGTAAGCTGCAATTGATAAAAATACATCAGAAGATTTTACACTTACTTTAAAATTAAAAAAATCTTCATCCTCTAAAATTTTTATATTTCTTAAAGCACTTTCTACCAATGCCTCTGGGCACGGTTCTTTATATTTTTCAAGAATATCTCTTTCTAAAGATCCAGCATTAACGCCTATCCTAATTGAACAATCGTTATATTTTGCAGCTTTTAAAACATCATGAATTTTTTTTTTATCACCAATGTTTCCTGGATTGATTCTTAAACACTTTGCACCATTTTCTGCAGCTTCAATAGCTCTTTTATAATGAAAATGGATATCAGCAATTAGAGGGATTTGAACATTTTTGGTGATTTCTTTTAAAGCTTTTGACGAGTCTTCATCTGGACAAGACACTCTTACAATATCAGCACCCTCCTCATGAATTTCTTGAATTTGTTTTATTGTTGCTGACACATCAGTTGTTAATGTATTGGTCATAGATTGGACTGAAATTGGATTATCTCCTCCAACTTTTACATGGCCTACATTAATTACTTTAGTTTTTTTTCTATCAATATTTCTAAAAGGCCTAAGGCTCATAAAATTAGTCTAGTTTAAATTCTTTGTGTAAGACCGCTATAGCTTTTTTAACACTCTTGGATGAAATAAGTACTGAAATTTTTATTTCAGAGGTAGCTATAACGAGAATATTTATTTTTTTCGAAGCTAATGCTTGAAACATCCTATAAGTTATTCCGGGTGTAGTTATCATTCCCACTCCAATAATAGAAACTTTTGATAAATCTTTATCAAAAGACAATTTTTTATATGATATTGACTTATTTTTTTTTATTAATCTCTCAGTTTTTTTCAAATCCTCAGACTTTATTGTAAATGTTAAATCTGTTTCATTTCCATTTTGAGAGATGTTTTGAACAACCATATCAACATTAATTAAATTCTTAGACAATGGTCTAAAAATTGATGCTGCTACTCCAGGTCTATCTTTAACACCTACAATCGTGATTTTAGCATCATTTTTTGTCGAAGAAATTCCAGTTATAATTTGATTACTAAAAGTCTTTTTTGAACCTGTTATTAAAGTTCCACTTTTTGAAACAAAAGAGGATTTAACTTTGATATCAATTTTATTTAACTTTGCATCTTGTACCGAAGTAGGCTGCATTACTTTCGACCCAAGGGATGCCATTTCCAACATCTCGTCATAAAAAATTTTTTTAATTTTTTTTGCTTTTTTATATTGCCTTGGATCTGTAGTATAAACTCCGTCGACATCTGTATAAATTATACATTCATCAGCTTTAATAAATTTTGCAAGCATAATTGCTGTTGCATCAGATCCACTTCTTCCTATGGTAGTAATTCTAAAATCATTATTAATACCTTGAAAACCAGTAATTATAGGTATACCGCCTAACTTAATGTAATTATTCAGTTCTTTAATACCTACTGAGCTAATTCTTGCACTTGAATGAGGACCATCTGTTAAAATAGGTAATTGCCAAGATGTCCAGGATCTTGATTTAAACCCATTGTGTTTTAATCTTCCTGCAATAAGTGCACATGAGGCTTGTTCTCCAGTTGAAACTAGTGCGTCGTATTCTGCTCTATCAAAATTATTACTAATTAGTTTAGATTTATTTACTAATTCATTTGTCACACCACTCATTGCTGATGAAACAACAACTACTCTATTTTTATTCTTTTTGTAAAAAGCAATTATTTTACATACTTTTTTTATTCTATCTACGCTTCCTACAGATGTTCCACCAAATTTTAATACGACTGTTTTCATGCTAGCTTTAATTATTAATATTTAATAAATAATGGATAAAATACATCTAAATTATTATGTCAACTATATATCACAATGACTAGTGTAAATAAAAAAGAAATAGATAAATTTTCTAAAATGGCCGATGAATGGTGGAATCCAGAAGGTAAATTCAAACCACTTCATAAATTTAATCCCATAAGAATTAAATATATAAAGGAAAATATTATTAGTAATTTTAAATTAAAAAATGAATCCAAACCTTTATCAGGAATAAAAATTTTAGATATTGGATGTGGGGGAGGATTATTATCTGAACCAATGTCTAGAATGGGTGCTCATGTAACGGGTATTGATGCATCTGATAAAAATATAAAAATTGCAAAACTTCATTCAAAAAAAAATAAACTAAAAATTAATTATTTATGTTCCTCACCAGAAAAACTTAAAATTAAAAAAAAATTTGATGTTATTTTAAATATGGAAATTGTTGAACACGTTGAAGATATAGATTTCTTCCTAAGGTCAAGCTCAAAGCTTTTAAAAAAAAATGGACTAATGTTTGTTGCAACAATAAATAAAACTTTAAAATCTTATGTTTTCGCGATTGTAGGAGCAGAGTATGTTTTAAGATGGCTTCCAATAGGCACACATGAATGGGAAAAGTTTGTTAAACCCGAGGATCTTAAAAAAATTTTAATGAAATATGATTTTTCTCTCAATAAACTAGACGGTATGAATTTTAATATTCTTAAGGATGAATGGAATATTTCCAAAGATTTATCCGTAAATTATATAGGAAAATTCATTAAAAACTAATTTTCATTTTCATCTATCCAAGGAATCATTTGAGCATCTATACCCTCTTCTTTTAATTCTTTTAAATCTTCCTGTGATGCACTTCCATAAATACCCTTCGATTTTTTTTTACCTTCATAATGAATTGATCTAGCCTCGTAAGCAAAATTATCGCCAACATATTTAAAATTTTCTTTAATAAATTTTTGATAACTAGTTATAGTTTTTTTTACTTTATTATATTTTTCCAAATTTATTTTTTTATTTGTTTTTGATTTGCTACTAATTAATTGAGGGGCCATAATTGTTTTTTCAACTTTTGATGAATTACACATATGGCAATTTAAAAGTTTTTTCTTTTTTAATCTTTCATATTCATTTGAAGATGCAAACCAACTGTCAAATTTTAAATCACATTTCTTACAAAATAGTTTATATTTAATCATAATTCTAAATTAATTATACAATTTGATTTTTCAATAAGTTAACTTCTATAATCTGAATTAATTTCAATATATTTTTTTGTAAAATCCATTGTATAAGCTGTGAAGTTTTTCTTTCCTGTAAAAGTTTCAATATTTATCTCTATATTTTCAGATTTCATGTAGTTTGCTGTTTGTTTTTCGTCATAACTTTGACTTAATTTTCCACCTTCTACAATTATTATATTTCCAAACTTAATTAATAATTTATTTAAATTAATTTTAGGCCCTGCTTTACCGATTGCCATAATAACTCGCCCCCAATTTGGATCTTCTCCGGCAATTGCTGTTTTCACTAATGGAGAATTTGCAACTGAAAAAGCAATTTTTTTTGCATCTATTTCATTTTTACATTTGCTAACATTTATTGTTATAAGTTTTGATGCTCCTTCACCATCTGAAACAACTCTTTTAGCTAGATTCAAAAGAACATTATTTAGTGCTTTATCAAAGTTTTTAATTTTATTTTCATTTACATTTTTTACTTGATAATTTTTTACTTTATTTGTTGCAAAGATAGTTGCCATGTCATTGGTACTAGTATCCCCATCACAAGAGATGGCATTAAATGTATTTGTTATATTTTTTTTTAATAATTTTCCTAAAATATCATTAGATAAAGTTGCATCAGTAAATATATATACAAGTGTTGTAGCCATATTCGGATAAATCATTCCTGATCCTTTTGCAATTCCATATATTTTTACTTTTTCGCTTCCAATATGACATTCCTCCATAGCTAATTTTGGCTTCGTGTCCGTAGTCATAATTGCAAGAGCTGCCTTCATCCAAATAAATTTATTTTGGGTATAACGAATTTTATTTATTAAATTTGGAATACTATTGAAAATTTTTTCATATGGAAAAATTTCCCCAATAGTACCTGTGCAACCAAAAATTATATTTTTTGTAGAAATTTTCTTAGGGCTATCCTCGTCCTCTTCTTGTTTTTCATTTAATTTTTTTGCAGCTAAATCTGCTATTTTTTTTAGACTTTCATAACCCTGCTTGCCAGTAAAAGCATTTGCATTTCTTGTATTTACAATAAGAGAATATATTTTTTTTGGTCTTTGATTAATATTCCATTTTATATTTTCAGATACTATTTTTGACTGTGTATAAACAGAAGCGTAATTAGCGCCTTCTCTAAAATAGAACATTGTTAAATCATCTCTGATATCTTTATATAAATCTGCTGAGACAACTGAAATTGAAAGACCATCTAAATGATCAAGGTCTTGAAAATCAATCATTTTAGTATTTTTTGATTGAGATGATAAAAAATTTGTTAAATTAATTCCCATATTGTTTAAATTATTTGTTTAATACATATATTAAACAATATAAGTAAAGAATAAATCAAATAGTCATGTTTAACCCATTAAATTTAATAACAAAATTTATCAAATCCAGTAACCAAAAAGAGCTAGATAAAATTGGTAAAATTGTTGAAAAAATAAACTTACACGAAGAAGATTTTAAAAATTTAAATAATGCAGACTTTCCAAAAAAAACTAATGAATTT
>CACIRC010000020.1 GCA_902588895.1 uncultured Pelagibacteraceae bacterium | reverse complement strand
TTATCCAAAAAATAAAGATGAAGAAAAGAAATTAATTGATAATAAAAAAATAAGAGTTTTATATATTGATGGTTCGTATGATAATAGTGTTGATAAGATAAGTTTAATCAATGAAATTTTAAAATTAAAAAATATTGAATTAGTGGTAAAAGCCCATCCTAGAGGTATGTTTATTAAAAACCAATTGTCAAATAAACAGAAGAAACTCACTGAAAATAACAACTCAAATTTTTTAATTGATATTTCAACACCTACAAAAAAACTTATTGATAATAGTGATTTAATTTTAGGAACCTATTCTAGTATTTTGGTTGAAGCAATGTTGTCAAAAAAACAGATTATACTTCCAAAGTTCTTGATAAAGGATCATATGGAATTTGAAATTTTTTATGAAAAATTTGGATTTGCTAAAATTTGCAATAACATAACAGAGGTTATCAAATATATTAATTCTTTTAGTGAAAATAGTTCAGATCAAAATTTAGAATCAATTGAAAATTTTATTCGGGATTATGTTTATGGTGGTAGAAAGAATAGTTTAAATATATTAGAAGAGTATTATTATTTAATTAAATAGCTTTTTCTCCGTGATAAGCAATTCTTCCTTTTTCAATTTTATAGCAATAATCGTATTTAATAAATTCATTTAAATGATGAGTTATTATTATTTTAGTTTTTAATTTAAAATTTTTATAAATTAATTCATAAATTTCTTTTTCTGTTAATAAGTCAATATTACTAGTTCCTTCATCTATAATTAAAATTTCAGGATCTAAATATAACGCTCTTGCAATTGAAATCCTTTGTTTTTGACCCCCACTTAAATTTTTCCCGTTTTCAGATATTATTTCATTATATTTATTAGTTTTACTATTAATAAATTCATCAAGACGTGCAATTTTACCTATAGCTTCGATTTTATTTTTTTCATAATTGTCCTGTAAAGAAATATTTTTATAGAAGTTTTCGTTAAGTATTAAAGGTTCTTGCCCTACATAACCAATATATTCTTGTAGATTTTTAATCAAATGTAATTCATTTTCTATACTATCTACTAAAATACATCCTTTGGTAGGTTTTAAGTGGCCACTTATCAAATCACATATAGTGCTTTTACCAGAACCTGATTTGCCATAAATTAATACTGTAGAATTTTTTTTAATATTTAAACAAACTTCATCAATAATTTTCTTATCTTCATAAAAAAAACTTATATTTTTAAATTCTATAGAGTTTTTAAAAAAATTACCTTTAATTTGATTATTTTTAAAAGAGTGATTATTTTCAAGATCATCTAAAATATTCAATAGTTGTTTACTTCCAGATTTTAGATTTATATTTATTTGGAAACATTTATTTAAGTTTGGAAAAATTTTATATACTGACAATGAAAATAATATTATAGTTTCTAAAAACAGGTCAACATTTTTCTCTTTTGAATATACATATAGTATTAATATTATTATTGAACCTATGCCCAAAGTCTCAATTAAAAATCTGCTAAATCTTGGAACTATTCTTACAAAGTTTCTTGCTTTATAAATTTTTTTTATCTCTTGATTAAATCTTTCTAAGAAAAATTTTCTTTGTAATTCTAAGGATATTTCTTTAAATAATTTTAATGTTTCTGAGGCAAATGATAGTGCTTTCAAGTTCGAGTTATACAATATTGATGCAATAGATTTTATTTTTTTTTTTAAATTCAACTCTATTAAAAAATAAAAAAAAGCCAAAAAGAATAAAGCTGATATTGTTAATTTCCAGTCAGCCAAACTTAACATTCCTAAAAAAATTAAAACTAAAAATGTACTATTTATGAAATCAAAAAAACCAAACATTACAGTTTGGCCCATTTCATCAATTTGAGTAAATAACTTTGATATTAAGTGTGTCGAATTATTATTTTTATGAAAACTTAAATCTTTATTAAGATAATTTTCAAGTAGCTTATTTCTAGTATTTAATATTATCGAATTAACAAATCTTACTTGTAGTGAAATTTGAATGAAACTGAAAATAGAGCCGAATATGAACAAAAAAATACATATTAAACCATATTTCATTATAAAATCGTAATTGCTGTTGCTTTGAATTATTTGATTTATTTCACTTAAAATAAATGATGTTTCTAAGTATCCAGGGTTTATTAAAACTGTTATTAAAGGAACAATAGATAAATAGCCAAAACTCTCAAAAATTACTGAAATTAATCCAAGAAATAAAAAAAAAATATATTTAAATTTTCTCTGAGAGAATAAATAAGTATGAATTTCGAATAAAATTTTAAACAATTTTTTTGACCAATTTTAAATTTAGTAATATTTATTTAGCATAATATCATTGTAAATATAGATCATTAAATAGTATATAAAAGTAAATATATTAACTAATTATAAAAAAATAAATTGAAAAATAATATAGATTTAGAAAATTCAATTTTGGAATCGATTAATTTACAAAAGAAATTGATTGACAAAAAAAAAGAGATCGTTGAATCGATCAATCTCATTTATAAGACTATCAATTTAGGTGGAAAGATTTTTTTGTGTGGTAACGGTGGTTCAGCTGCTGATGCGCAACATTTAGCTGCTGAATTAGTTGTTAGGCTTAGACCAAATATAAATAGAAGGGGTCTGCCAGCAATTGCTTTATCTGCCGATACCTCTTATATAACAGCTTGCGGTAATGATTATGGATTTAAAAATATATTTTCAAGGGGATTACAAGCTTTAAGTAAAAAAAATGATTTATTAATTGTAATTTCGACCTCTGGTAAGTCTGAAAATATAATTGAAGCCCTTAAATATAGTAAAAAAAATAAAATAAAATCTATTGGATTACTTGGCAACGGTGGTGGTAGAGCAAAAAATTTATGCGACACTAAAATTATAATTCCAAGCAACTCAACTGCTAGAATACAGGAGATGCATATATTTCTTGGACACTTTATATTTGAAAGGGTAGAAAATTTAATTTTTAATATAAGAAAATAAATTTATGAAAGAAAATTTTTTAAAAAAAAGGTTAAAAAAATCTAAAACATTTGGAACTTGGCTAACAATATCAAATTCAAACTATGCTGAAATATTTGCAAAATATTTTGATTTTTTAATAATAGATACTGAGCATGGTAATTTTAATAATCAGCAAATAGTTGATGTTATTAGATCATGTGAATTAAATCAGTGTAGTCCAATTATAAGGGTCTCAAAAAATTCAGAAAATTTAATTTTAAGTGCTCTAGACTTAGGAGCTCATGGAATAATTACTCCAAAAGTTGAAAACACAAAAGATCTAAATAAAATTATAGAAAGCTCATATTATGCACCTATTGGTAAAAGGGGATATTCTGGTTTTGTAAGATCTTTTGGTTACAACAAGGATATAAGTAAAATTTCAACAAAAAAAGCGAATGGAAATATACTTAATATTATATTGATTGAAACTAGAGAGGGTTTAAAAAATCTCCCAGAATTACTAAAATCAAGTCATGTTGATATTGTCTATCTAGGATATTATGATTTGTCTCAAAGCTTAAATTTAGATCTTAAGAAAGATTGGAGTAAAATTTTAAAAATTTTAAGTGACACAATAAAATTAATTAAAAAAAATAAAAAGCATGTTGGAATAATGGCTTTAAATGAAAATCATTTAAAGACATTCGTTAATTTAAAAGCATCATTTATCCCATATATGGTTGATTGTTCTATATTAGAGGATCAGCTGGGAAAATTAAAAGTTTCTTTTGATAAATTTGCTTAAAGTAATAAAAGTTCCTAATGTTGACAACTTTACATCAGAAGATTTTAAAAATTTTAAATAGTTGTCCTTGTCTAAAAAATCATAATCAAATATTGGACTTGAATTAATCTCTTTATCGATCCAGTTTTTTAAATCTCTATCTATTAATCTATAAATTTCTTTACCCCAAAAGTCATAATAAGGCTTTGATAGTCCTACCTTATTACTTTTTAGAACTCTTAATAATTTATAAAGTTCGCTTAATAATGGTATTGTGCCAATATAATCAACTTTATAATTGTTGAAAAGAATAGATACATTGCAAACTTTTTTATAATACTTCTTTATTAAAGCTTCTTTGATCGAATTTCTTTTTTTTATTTGACCAGGTATGCTCCAAACGTCATCAAAGAAATTTGTATTTAATCCAGGTAACACATAATTAACATATTTGCTTGCAGCTTGAACTTGTGGTAGTAATCTCCTTGTCCCGTGGTGAATAAAATATAGTGCATCATATATTTTATCTGGGGGTAAATAATCAAGTGTAGATATTTCTTGATCTAAAATTTCATTAAAAAAATTTTTGTATTTTTTATTTATTAAGTTAGCAAATTCATTATTTGATATCACAGAAAAATGACCAGGTTTACCAAAACTTTCTTTAATAAAGTTTATTGACTTATCTTTATTTTTTTTTTCTAAAATTTTTTGAAAATTCCAGGCTTGTAAAAAGAAGTCTAAAAAATGACCATAAAAGACAACTTCTTCACCATTTATTTTTTGTTCTTCTATTATATTCAAAGGATGAAAATGATGAAATGCCAACATACCATCAGTATCATCAAAATTTTTATCAAAATTATTTTCATAAAATTTTATATCATCCCATTTTTTGAAAAATAATTGAAATTTATATTTTTGACTAAGTTCAATAGCTATTTTTTGATCTGGATTTTCCTCTACTCCATAAGTGTATCCTGTAAAATCAATATTGTTATTTATTAAAAACCCTAAAATTTGTCTTGTATCGTACCCACCAGAAATATTTGCTGCAATTTTTTTTTTATTAATATATTTAAACATTGTATTTTCATAGCTTTGATAGATCATTTCTAAATTATCATTAAAGTTAAGCTGATTTTTATCTGGAGAAAATTTCCAATGTCTAGTTATTTTGATTTCTGAACTATTTTTATTAAATTTTAAAATGCAACCATAAGGAATACGATAAATTTCATTTAAAAATGTATAATCATTTATAAGAGTATTTGTTTTTAAAAAAAAAAGAGATGCTTTTTCATTTAATGAAATTTTAAATTCTGAGGGTTTATTATCAATAAGATTTTGTAAAGAAGTACCTCCGTAAAATTCTCCTTTAAAAATATAATAATAAAATGGAATTGTTGAATATCTATCGATCTTAACGGTAATAAAGTTTGCATTGTTTTCTATTATAATAAAAGATCCTTCAAATTTATGATCAGGAAGTTCATAATATTCATATTTATCTTTTATATCTTTGATGTTTATAACTTTATTAAGCATTTATTTTTAAATAATTTTTAATAAATTTTTCAACATTTGATAATTTTTTTGAAAAATTTACTCTAACATATCTATTTGCCGTCTTACCAAAGCTTGATCCTGGCACTATAGCTATATTAAATTTTTTAAAAAAAAATTCACAAAAAGAATGATCTGATTTAAATTTTTTTGGAATTTTTAAAAAAAGATAAATTGCACCTTCAGGAATTATACTGTTTAAATTTTTGTATTTTTTGAAAATATAATCTCTATTTTTTTTCAATTGTTTTATGTGAGACTTAACATAAGTTTTATTTAAAATAATCTTCTCAACCAATTTTTGCGCAACCATATTTGGTGAAGTAAAACTATTTAGACACATTAATTCTAAACTTTTAATAAATTTATTTGGCCAGTATGACCACCCCATACGCCATCCTGTCATGCCATAATTTTTACTCCACCCATTAATAATTATTAATTTTTTATGTAAAAATTTGAATTGACCAAAAGATTTATATTTTTTTTCTTTAAAAATTAAATCCGAGTAGATTTCATCTGAAACTAAATATATATTTTTATTTTTTAAATACATGGCAAGTTTTTTCATTTCTAAATCATCCATCACTGAGCTTGTAGGATTATGAGGAGAATTTATTAAGATAAATTTTGTTTTTTTTGATATTAATGAAATAATATCTTTTGCCAGAGGTTTAAAAAAATTTTTTTCGTTTAATTTATAATTTTTAACCTTCATACCTGTATATCTGGCTAAAGATAAATAAGTTGGAAAACCGATATCAGGAAGAATAACTTCTTTACCTTTTTCACCTAGCATTAAAAATGAAAAAAAAATTCCTGTTTTTCCACCAGGTGTAATAATAATGTTTTTAAATGATAAATTAAGATTATTATATTTTCTACTGATTTTTTTTTTTAAATTTATAATTCCAGAAGGGTTAGTATAAGATATTTTTTTATTTTCTATTTTTTTAACTAAATTTATGATTTCTTTTTTTGGGACTCTAAATTCAGGATCTCCAACTCCTAGATTTATAGTAGTTTTTTTTAGTCTATTAGAAATTGTTGAAGTTTGTTCTCCTAATAATTTTTTAAAATTAAATGACATTATTTAACCATCAATTAATTTTAATTTTCTAAATAAATTACAGGATCTTTGGCAAATTTTTTTTATTTTTTTTCTTATATAAATACCTTGCAAAAATTCTTTTGGAAATAAATTCAATAAATCATCATTTATTTTTGTATCAATAATCAAATGAATTCTATTTATTTTTGAATTATTTATTATTGAATGTGGAAATGAAAAATCTCCATAATAAAGTTTACCTTCAGTCCATTTAGTGTCTTGATGACATAAAAATAATTTTACCTCATCTGAGGTTATGACTGGAAGATGAAGCCTTGCATTTTTATTATAATCAAGATCATCAATTGTTTCATTATTGTCATAATGCCAGAAAACTTTTGTGCTTGGCTTTACTTCCATAAATCTAACTCTATCTTTTTCACCAGGTATCCTATTTAATAAATCATTAATATATTTACATTGACCCAAAAGTCTCGTCGGTGCTATTTTGGATTTATCGTCAACATAATCTATATAAGGGTCACCACCATAAGTTTTCAGACCAATTGCACCCCAACCGCCACCCAAAAACGCTCCTCCCGAGTGATCTTTAAAATTTTCATTTTTTAATATATTTAAATATTCATCTTTAATTTTATTTAATTCAATTTCAATTCCTTTGATTTCACAATGCAAATTTACACCAAATATTTTAGGTATGAGTATCCATGGTCTTGGAATAAAATTTTTCATAAAATTCGAACTCTTAATTTTTTTTTATCAAAATTCCTATTGTTATAATATCCTCCGTCTCGGAGTTTACAGTTTGGTATTTGTGTTTCGTTAATATTTATATTAGTCATTTTTTAATTTCATGAAATATTTGTTTAAAAATGTTAAGTATACATTTTTAAACTAAAATATATTAATTTTTTTTTTGATATAAATCAAATATATGGAGCTAGATAAAATATTATTACTAATCATAAGTATTTTCGGAGTAGAAGATTATTCAGATAACTTGTTTTTACTTTTAGATGAAAAAAAAATTATTTTATTGATATCATTTTCATTAATATTTTTTATTTTACTTACTTATTTACTCCTAGTTTTAATAAAAAATTTTAAGATAGTAAAAATTTACATAAGCAAGTTTATTTCCGCAGAAACATTATTTTTTGATAAAATTTTATATTCAAAATTCTATTTATTATTAATTTTTCCGTTAGCATTGAATTTGTATTTAATAATAACTTTACCGATAACGTATGATGAAGCTTGGACATATAATAATTTTATTAGCAAAGGTCTTTTAGTCTCAGTTAGTTATTACCCAATGCCTAATAATCATGTTTTGTACAATGCAATAAGTTCAATTATAAATTTATTTTTTAATTCTAATTCAATTTATATTTTTAGATTAATTTCTTGTTTTTTTTATATTCTTTCTATTTATGTTTTTTTAAAAATTCTATTATTAAGAGGAAAAAAATTTTTAAAATTAAATTATTTAATTTTATCTTTGGCACCATTAACACTAATTACAATTTATCAATCAAGTTTAGCTAGAGGCTATTCATTGTTATTATTTTTATTCCTTATATGTATATTCATACTTCTATCGATTGCTAAAAAAGATAAATTTTACAAATGGGTATGTTGGGCATTTTTTACTTCCCTTTGTTTTTTTTCAAACCCAGCCTACTTTTATACGCATTTGGTAATATGCTTAATAATTTTTTTATTTATACAGAATTCTTTTAAAAACCTTGTAATTGGAAATGCATTATCATTTATTTTTACTTTATTTTTATATTTCCCAATAATAATTTTTCAGGGATTTGACTTTCTTCTCAAGATAAAAACAACAGATGAATTAAGTTACCTGAATTATTTTAAACATATCTTTGAAATTTTAGAGAGGGACATGCTGGGTTTAAGCATTTATTTTATTTCCTTTTTATTCTTAATTAGTATTATTTATCTATATTTCTCAAAACAAAAAAATTTATTTGTTATTTCTATTATTTTAATTTTAATTCCATTATTAATTCCTTTTTTTCAAAATTCGATTGCACCAGCGAGAATATTTATAATTTTTTATTTCTTTTATATGTGTTTAATTTTACTTCCACTCGAAAATTATTTGTCTAAATTTAATAAAAATAAAATAATTTTAATTTCTCTTTTATTACAAGTTATATTTGGTGGACATGTATTATCTAAAATGCCCCATGAAAAATATTCAGAAAATGCAGAGGATTTATCCCTTAAAATACTTTCTAATAACAAAAATTATTTTTTTTGTTCAGATAAAAATGATCCATTAATTCCAACTTTGCTAAAATATTATCAAACAAAATTTAAAATTAAAAATATTTTAATAAATAAATTAAATAAAAAAAATTGTAATTTTTTAGACTACAACAACTATGATTGGGTACTAATCGATAAAAAAATTGATATAACTGAAAATCAAATTCATTTAAAACTTGTTACAGATGAATTTAACGTTTATTCAGTAAATTATAATTTAATTAAAATAAAATAGATTGTCATGAAGTTATCAATCATTATTCCTTGTTATAATGAGGTTAAATATATAGAAAAAGTTGTAAGAAAAATTCATGAAGTTAGTCCATATGATAACGAAATTATCGTAGTAGATGACTGTTCTACCGACGGAACAGTTGATATCTTAGAAAAAATAGAAGGAACTTTTATAAGTAAACTTATTAGAAATAAAAAAAATTATGGAAAAGGATACTGTATTAGAGAGGGTGTAAAATACATTCAGGGTGATATTGTAATAATTCAGGATGCAGACTTAGAGTATGATCCCTCAGACTATCCAAAATTAATTG
>CACIRC010000019.1 GCA_902588895.1 uncultured Pelagibacteraceae bacterium | reverse complement strand
TGCATTTTTGTTTAATTCGCAAAATATAAGTGAATTAATATTTTATTTATTAGTTTTTTCTTTTTCATTTTTATTAATTGACTTATTTTTTTATGTTAATTTTCAAAAAAAGATAATTTAATGAAGAAAAAAATTGCTTTAATTTATGGTGGACTAGGACAAAATGGTTTTTTGTTAACTAAATTCTTGTTAAAAAAAAAATATAAAATTTATTCAATAATTAGAACTGATATTACCTCAAGAAAACTAAAAAATGTTAAATACATAAAAATTAATATAAATAATTATAAAAAAATTTTTGATTTATTAAAAAAAATTAAACCACATGAAATTTATAATTTTATTGGTCCATCTGATAAAAATTCGTTTGAAAAAAAACCATATTATTTTTTTAAAAAAGATTTTTTCCTAAATTTATATAATTTAGAAGTAATAAGAAAACTTAATTATAATACAAAATTTTTTTATTGTTCTAGTTCTGAGGTTTTTGGAACTTTAAATAGAACAGTATCTGAAAAATCTACTAGGATGATAGATAATTATTATTCATTAACAAAGAATATGAGTGAATTATTAATAGAATTCTATAGATATAATTTCAGCTTGAATGTGTGCTATGGAATTCTTTTTAATCATGACTCAATTTACAGAAAAAAAAATTTTTTATACAAAATTCTACTTGAAACTTTAAAAAAAAATAATTCCCCTAAAGCAATTTTAATTGAAAATATTAACGATATTAAGTTTCGATCTGATGCAGAAAAAATAGTGCAAGTGATATGGAAAATTTTACAAAAAAAAAGACAAGATGACTATATAATTTCAACTAATAAATCTATCTCGGTAGAAAATTTAATTAAAAAAATTGCTTTGAAATATAAAATAGATTTAAAATGGAAAATGACTCAAAACGCAATTAGAATTTATAAAAAAAATAATCTAATAATTAAATCGTATAAAAATATTAACAAATATAAAATAAAACCTAATTTAAGCAAAATAAAAACCAATCTTAAAATTAATACAAAAAATCTTAGTTTATTTTAGAATATTTCTATTTTAGGGAGTGGAAAAATAAATTTTGTACCTTTTTCTCTAATTTTTTTCTCTCTTTTTAATATTTCTTTTTTAAAATGCCATGGAAATACAACATAAAAGTCTGGTTTTAATTTCCTCGATAATTTTTCAGAAACAATTTTTATTTTTGAACCAGGAGTAAAGCAATGAAATTTTGCTTTATTTTTTTCAGCTATACAATCCAGATTTTTACTATTTAGATTATAAAATTGTATCAATATATTACCTTTGGTCGACGCTCCATACCCATGAATTTTAAAATTATTTTTTTTTAATTTTTTCATTAAATTATTAAATTCATATTTCAATAATTTTATTGAATTAAAAAAATTTTCTAAACTTGATAATTCAAAAACTTTATTTTTTTTTTCAACTTGATTAACGGTTTTAATTTTTTTTTTTATTTTAATTTTTGATTCTTTATGAGTGATATAATATCTTGATGAGCCACCATTTACAGATAAATACTCATGGTCAAATATTTTTAAATTGTTTTTTTGAATTAAGTTATTTAGAGATTTTAGAGAATAATATTCAAGATGCTCATGACAAAAAGTATCAAAAATATTATTTTTTAAAGTTAGGTGGAGATCTGCTACTTCAACAATAAATACTCCATTTACATCTAATATTTTTTTTACATCTTGTAAAAACTTGTTTGGATTTGGTAGATCATACAAAACTGCTAAAGCTGTAATAATTTTAAATTTAGGTATTTTAAGTTTTTCTATATACTTTGCATTAAAAAACCTTGAAATTTTAAAATCAATATTTTGATAATTTTTTTTAAATTTTTTAACTAGTGGATCAAAACCAACTTTTTTTAAATTTTTACTATATGAATTTAAAAGAGTGGCATCGTTACTAGCAATGTCTAAAACATAATCGTTTGTACTTAACTTAAATCTTTTCATAATTTTTTTTGTAAGATTTTCTAAATGAGATGTCATTGTTCTATTAATGCCAGATCTATATCCATAATTCTTTCCAAACATATAATTTAAATTAAAATTTCTATCTAATTGAACAAGAGTACAATTTTTACAGTAAACTACGTTAATAAAATCTTTTGGGACATTGGTAATTTTTTTTTCAGGAAAAATACCGGCATGCGCCATATTACCTAAACTAAAAACTAATTTAATATTTTGAGAATTGCACGCTCTACATTTATGTATTTTGTGTGATTTCATAACTAAATTAATTCTTTCAAATTTGCGAGATTATAAATAATAGATCCAATTAAAAATATTGCAAAATAACAATAAATTAAACTTAATTTTTTATTGAAACTATTAGAAAAATCAAAAATAGAATTCTTCTCTAAAATCAAAAAATATATATAAAAAAAATATATGGCAAAATATTCTTGATAAGGAACTTTTAAAAATATTATAATTGTTAGAAATGGAATAAATATCAATTTATTAGTTATTTTTTTTGTATCAAATACATCAAAAAAAATAATCAATCCGACAAAACTACTGATAAACAATAATGAGTTATTTTTAAATAGTATTTGAGAAATTTTATAGAAAACTCCTCCACCTAAATTATTATCATAGTTAAAGAAGTAACTTAAGAAAACTATAATAAAAAAACTTAATAATATTTTAGTTTTATTTTGATTAAAAAAAAATTTATTAATTTTGAAAATATGAAATGGTAAAAAGTAAAAAGCAAAAAAAGAAAAAAAAATTAATATATTATTAATTGAAATTGAGAACACTTGATTTGCTGCACCAGGTGCAAAACTATTAAATTTAAATAAAATATACAAAAAAGGTAAAAAAATTAATAAATTATATAAAGAGATGACTAAAAAAAATTTAAAAGTTTTAATGCTAAATATATAATAAAAATAATAAAATATTACAAAAAATATATAATTTTGTTTTGTGTAAAAAGCTAGGCCACAGAAAAAAATTGAATAAAATAAATTTTTATCAATTTTATTTTTATTTTCACTATCAAATTTTATGAAAAAATATAATGAAAAAAGAAATAAAATTAATCCTGTAATTTCATTTTGAAACCAATATGCTGATGACCGGAAATATGGGTCTAAAGTTGGTAATAAAGCGATTAATATAATTTGATTATTTTCAATTTGAGTAAACCTTATTCTCAATAATTTATAAAAAATAAGTATTATAAAAAAAGAGATTAAAAAATTAATTAATCTTAAAGCTTCAACTCCAAACAAAAAATACATGGGTTTATAAATAATAAAATGTAAAGGTGTGTAGCCGGAAAATCCTTTATTAAGCAAAGTATTTAAAAAATCTTTTGATAAATTTTCCTGTGTAACAAGAAGATAATTAATATAATCGTATTCACCACTTCCCGATCCATCTTCATTTAAAAAAAAGCCTGCTATATAAATTATAACTACTATAAATGAAATTAAATTTATCCTTAAATTATTTACTTTTATTCCATTGGTCATACTCATTTAATATTTTACTTAAATTACTATTTTTAAATTTAATTGAGATTAATTTTTTTATCTTCAAATTATTTGAAATAATACTTGTTGGATCACCTTTTCTTTTTTTTCCTACTTTAATAAGTAGATCATTTTTTACTTTTTTTTTGAATTCATTTGCTATTAATTTTACAGAGATACCTTTTCCTGAACCACAATTTAATATGTAATTATTAGGATTAATTTCATTTCTTTTAAGAAGTTTATAAATTGCTTCACTTACATCTGAAACATTCACATAATCTCTTACACAAGTTCCATCTTTGGTGTCATAATTATTTCCATTAATAAAAAATATTTTTTTTTTTAAAAGAATATTAAATATGTGCTTGTATGATTTATTAAAGGGCCCACAACCTATATTAACATTAGCACCAGCAATATTAAAAAATCTTAAACTGTAGCTGCTAAAGGATTTTTTTTTTGCAATAAAACCTAGTAACTTTTCTCCTTGAAGTTTTGATAAACCATAAGGTGACACGGGTTTTGTATCGAACCTTTCATCGATTTTTTTTTTAGATCCATTGCCATAAACTGCAGCAGAAGATGCAAAAATAATTTTTTTGAGATTTAAATTTTTAATATTTTCAAGAAATTTTTTAAATTCAATTAAATTATTTTGGAAATACTTAACAGGATTATTAACTGATTCTTCAGCGTCAATATAAGCAGCTAAATGAATAATTTTTTTTATATTTTTTTTTTTTATAAAGTTAGTAATAACTTTTGAAGAAAAATTTTGATTTAAATGTATTAAATTTTTTTTTTTAAATTTTTTTCCATTACATAAATTATCTACAACAGCTACTTTATAGTTTTTTTTAAGTAATAAATTTACCAAAGATGTTCCCAAATAACCAAATCCTCCTGTAACTAATATTGTTTCTATTTTATGTTGCTTCATGATGAAATTTTTTTTTAATTTTTTTTCCATTAATTTTTTTGATGTCATATAATTTATTAAAATCAATTTGGGTGAGGTGTAAAATTTGAATTTTTTTATATGGATAATCCTTTATACAAAAATGATTTTTATCATCTATTACTGGAAATGAATTCTTAATTAAGTAATTGTATTCTGAATCAAAAAAATTTACTAAATTTAAATTATTATACAAAATTTTATTTAAACTTGCTTGATCCATGTTCAAACAATAATCATCAGATGCATTTTCAACAATTTTCCTATACTCTTTTGCCCATAGATCCCAAACAATACTGACTTCTGGGAAACAAAAAACTCCAGCATTTAAAATTGGTTTTTGAAATAAATCATTTAAAGTTTTTTTATCAAAGTATTTTTTTAAATTTTTAAAAGACCATCCTTTGGCTTTATAAAAATCAAATATAATTTTTTTAAAAGAATATTTATTTCTATAAGTTTCATAATTAATATTAAATTCTGGAATGATACTTATTTTTCCAAGTTTAGAAACCTCAACAAAATCATTTATAAATTCATTTCCCTGGACCCAAGTATCGGCATCTAACCAAATATAATTATCATATCCAGGAAAGTAATTTTTTAAAAATGGTCTTATTGTTAAAATTTTTTTCCAATCTTTTGTTTTAAAATTTAAATTAAAGTCCCAATTAGGCTTTATAATTTTTTTTACATGTTTAGATATTTTTCTTAGATTAGCATCACTGACTGATATATTTACAAAACATAAATCCGCAAGTTCATAACATTTATTATTAATTAATGAATTATATAAGTTAAGATATGTATTAAAATAATTTTCATCACAACCACTTATAATTGCTGTTTTCATAATTATTTATTAGAAGTGTATATATGAAAAAGTTAAAAAAACTAATTATTAAAAACAATGAAAATTAATCATGCAGCAATTTTAGCTGGTGGTTTAGGTAAAAGATTAGGTAAAATTACAAAAAAAACACCAAAACCTCTAATTAAGATAAATAACTTAGAATTTATTAAATATTTAATTTTTGATCTTATAAAGAATGATTTTAAAAGAATTATTATTCTGACAAATTATAAAAGTCATAAATTTGAAAAAATTTTTAATAAATTAAATTTTCCAAATATTGAAATAATCTGCTTGAAAGAAAAAAAAAAATTAGGAACGGGTGGATCCATTGCACAATTAAAAAAATTTAAAAAAAATTTTTTAGTTATCAACGGAGATAGTTATTTAAATTTTAATTTAAATAAATTTCTAAATATAAAAAAAAATTGTTTAGCTAAAATGATGCTTGTCAAAAATTTGAATTATAAAACGAATTCAAAACTATCAAATTTAAACTTAACTAAAGACCAAAAAGTTCAGTTTTCATGCAATAAAATATATATGAATGCTGGCATATATTTATTTAAAAAACAGTTAATAAATAAATTAAAAATAAGAAACTCTTCTTTAGAAAATGATATACTACCAAAACTTATAAAAAAAAAACTAATCGATGGTTTAATATCCAAAGATGATTTTATAGATATTGGTTTGAAGAAAAATTTAAAAAAAGCTTCTTCAATTCTGAAAAAAAATTTTAAATTAAAGGCTATCTTGTTTGATAGAGATGGAACATTAAATAAAAATTATGGTTATGTGCATGATATAAAAAATTTTAAATGGCTAAAGGGTACTAAAGAAGCGCTGAAATTTCTTACTTTTTTTAAAATTAAATCTTTAATTATTACAAATCAATCTGGTATAGGAAGAGGATTTTATTCAATGAAAGATTTTAAAATTCTTAATAAAAAAATAAATAAAGTTTTACAAACACACATGGCAAAAATAGATAAATTTTATTGTGCTCCATACTATAAATTTTCAAAAAATAAAAAATACAAAAAAAACTTTCATTTAAGAAAACCAAACAACGGTATGATATTAAAAGCAATGAATGATTTCAAGTTATCCAAGAATAATTGTTTTATGGTTGGTGATAGCTACTCCGACCTAATTGCGGCAAAAAAAACAAAGATACATTTTTATAAAAAAGAAAATAATTCTTTATTTACTCAGCTGATGAAAAACTTATATGATTTCCAATTTAAAACCTAAAGATTTTTTTTTTAAGTTTTGAATTAATAAAATTTAATTTTAATATAGCTTCAATTACGGCTGCAAATATAATGGTAGAAATGATACTGTAAGCAAAAAAAGGTATGGCTAAAGTATAACATAAAAGTAAGCCATCTAAAGTATGCTCATAACCTCCTAACAACCAAACACCAAAATTTGTTAAGGCAAAAAATAAAATGGCTCCAAATAAAGCACCACCAATTCTTGATAGCAAAGTTGAAATAAAGAATTTAGATAATAAACCTATCAAAACAACACTTCCCCAAGTAAAAAATGTAAGATGGTGTAGTCCAATAAAGACATCAGTAACAAAAAAACTAAAAATTAAAGCTGGCAAATATTTTACTCCCAAAATAGCTGGAACATAAAAACTTAAAGCGATTAAGCTAGTAAAGTTTGGTGGATGTGGAACAAATCTACTTGCAGCTAATGCAAGAAATATACCAAAAGAAATTTTAAAATACGTCATTAAATTATATTAATATAATTAATATTAAAAAGATAATTTTTTAAATTAAAAAGATCGATTTAAACCAATATTAAATGATCTTCCTAGCTGAGAGTAATCTCTAGCTGTCTCATATTTTTCATCTAATAAATTAGTTATTTTAAGATGAAAATTATACTTGCTCCAAAGGTTGTAGGTTACTATTAAATCATTGACTAAATAATCATCAACTCTTTCATCATTATATGATCTATTTCCATTACCATAATCCCTAGCCATATCAGACCATTTAGTATTTAAAGTAAAATCTAATTTTTCATAACTTGGTAATGAAAAATTAGTTTTAATATTAATTAAATGTCTTGGAACTCTTACCATTTGGGCATTGGTATAACTTGAACTTGTATCGGGATCGTCTTGTTCGGCTCCATCATAAGTGGATGTATACGTATAATTAACTCCAATATTTAATAGATTACTAGGAGTCCACTTGGAATTAAACTCTAAGCCTTGGGATTTTACAGTTCCAGGCATATTTTGAGTTGTATATGCCAAACCTGAACTATTCCCAGTTTTCCAACCCTCTAATACGTCATTATATTTTAAATTAAAATATGTGGCACCAAATTCCAAATTTAAGTTAGTAAGAAATTTTTCAAAACCTATGTCAAAACTTTTGCTATTTTCAGCTTTAACATTGCTCAGTGATTTTGTGTTAGCCGCATAAACAAAAAACATTTCATATAAAGAAGGAAATCTGAAACCTGTTCCATAAGAACTTTTAATTTTTAAAGTTCTATCGTCAAATAAATAAGCAAAAGTTGCTCTATGTGAATCTTCATTTCCAGCTATAGAATGTTTGTCAAATCTTGATCCGAAAGTAAAATATGCATTATTAGCAATTCTACTTTGAAAGTCAAAATACTTAGAGATTACTTGATTGCTTTTATTTTCTTGTCCAGATAGATCTTTATTATAACCTATCTTATCTTCTTCTCTTTCAATTCCAAAAACTACACTGTTATCTAAATTGATATTATAATTTCCAGAGTATGATAATACGTATCTGTCTCCATAATAATTATCTTGTTTTGCGTTACCACTATTTTCTGTAGCTGCATAAACTCTTTTAATATAAGTATTTGCAAGTGTAATATTGTTGGTAAATTTTTCATTTACATCATAGATTAGACTTGCACTATATGATGCTTCTGTTCCATCGACTTCCTCATCATGAGTTGCTGTAGCAGTATCAACCACTTTGTCGTATTGTAGATAAGTATCAGTAAATCTTAGATTGCTATTAAATTTCAAATTATTTGTGAATTTATAATCATACTTACTAACTAGTGAATTATTTCTATACCTATCTTTTTCATTGTTATGCATCATTGCAGAAATTCCATCAGTATGAAGTCTTTCTAATCCAAAATAAAAACTATTTTTTTCATTTGCACCTGAAAGTGATCCTGCAAAATTTTGTAATCCATTTGATCCTGTCTTATAATGAAAATCTCTTTGAAATCCCTCTTCTGGTCGTTTTGTAAATATATTTATGGTACCACCTATAGCTCCACTCCCATAAACAGAACTTTGATTACCTCTCAAAATTTCCACTCTCGAAATTTGACTTGTAAGAATATGATTAAAATCAAAATCATTGGAAACACTTGATGGATCAGACATTTTTACTCCATCTATATAAACTGTAGAATATCTTTTTGGTAAGCCCCTTAATTGGATAGCAGATGATGTACCGTGCCCTCCACTTTGAAAAAAATTAATGCTATTACTGTTGCTTGATAAAACATCTCCCAAGAATATTTCTTTTGAATTTTTAAAAAAATTTTCATCAAGAATCGAAATTGATGTTCCAACAGTTGAGATTGATTGTGGTTTTTTACTCGGTGCAATTACGATTACAGGGATACTTTTAGCGTAAGCATATCTAGATTGAAAAATAATTAATAGTAATAAAAAAACTATGTATTTTAAATACATTCAGCATTTCTCCTTTTTACTTACATCTTGAAACAACAAGACGGTTCTAATATAACGCCGATGCTATTTAAAATAGTAGAACTAGACTTTTCCTGGCCTTCATTCGACAACGGTCTTTACTGGGTGGCGCTCCGACTTTACGGTTGCAGGTACAGCCAATGAATTTCACACTGATTTCCCACCATGCATTTCAGTATATTTTTTCATACACTAAATTAATGAAATTTAAAAGTAAAAGGTATAGAAAACTTTATTAATATATGAAATTATCAATTGTTACCCCAACACTTAATTCGTACAAATTTATAAAAAAATGTGCTGACTCAATTTTGACGTATCAAAATTATAATAACATTGAATGGGTTGTAGCAGATGGAGGTAGCACAGATGGTACTATCGAGTATTTAAAGGATTTGAAAAATAATAAAATTATTTTAATTAATGAAAAATCTGGTCACTCAACTAAGGCTTACAATATTGGAATCTCAAAGACATCGGGCGACATAATTGGTACATTAGGATCAGATGATGTTTATAATAAAGATATTTTTTTAAAAGTAATAAGATATTTTAAAGACGAAAATTTATTATGGTTAGTTGGACGAAATGAAATAATTGATCAAAATGATAAAATTGTAAGAAAAAAAATTACAAACTTCAAAAATAATAAGCTAGATAATTATTCTTATCACTTATTGACTAAAGATAATTTTTTTCCAATGCAAAGTATTTTTTGGAGAAGAAGTTTTATGCCTTTAAAAACAGGATACTTCAACGAATTTGAGTTTTTAGACTCTAGTGATTATGATATGTGGTTAAAAATGGCCAAAATATCAAAACCTTTAATTGTTAAAGAAAAATTTTCATTTTTCAGAATGCATAAAACAAACATTACTAGCAGAGGATCATTTAAACAATTAAATCAAATGGCTAAAATTTCTAATAAATATGGTAATTTTAATTTTTTTGAAAAAATAATTATAAATGTAAAATCAATCTTAATATTGAGTATATATAAAATATTTAATTTTTTTATTTGAGATTTTCGTTATTATAAATTATTTTACTTCCAGAATTCTCTAAATTAACTGGAATATGTAATAAATTTTTAAATCGAGATATAAATTTCTTTTTCTCACTAGGTTCAACAAGAAAACAAATAAATCCGCCTGAACCAGCACCAAGTAATTTTCCACCATAAGCTCCATTATTAATTCCATTTTGATAAATATTATCAATTAATTCATTAGATACTTTGCTTGATAAATTTCTTTTTAATTTCCAACTTTCATTTAAATAAAATCCTATCTTTTCTATATCTATTTCTTTTGATTGAAATATATTAAATGCTTCATTGGTTATTTGAGATATTTCTAAAAGTTTACTCTCATTATTTTTCATATTTTTTAAATAATATTTGGTTACATCTGAAGAATTTCTAGAAAATCCTGTAAAAAATAGTACTAAAGATTCATTAAACTTTTTAAAGCTAGAGTCTTTCATTAAAATTTTATTTACAGTAATTTTTTTATTTTTACTAAAATTTATTTTATTTAAACCACCATAGGAAGCAATTGTCTGATCTTGTGATCCAACATTTTCCTTAATTTTATTTTGCTCAATATTTATTGCTGACAATGCTAGATTACGTTTTGATATTTTTTTATTTTTATAACTAAATATACAATTCAATAATCCAACTGTAAAAGATGATGATGATCCAATACCTGATCTGTCTGGTAAATCAGCGTGATGAACTAACTCCAGACAGTCACT
>CACIRC010000018.1 GCA_902588895.1 uncultured Pelagibacteraceae bacterium | reverse complement strand
AATCCGTGCCTCCACCAAAAAAACTTATTCTAAAAGGTGTTCTACTTACTATCATTTGAATTTTTTTTATACCATTCTATAGTATTCTTAAGGCCTCTCTCCATTGAATAGTTTAGTTCAAATTTAATAATTTTTTTTAATATTAAGTTGGAAACTTTTCTCACAGGAATCATTCTAAATTTACTTTTTGTATATCTAATTTTTAGTTTAGGATTGCTTAGATTTCTTATTATTTTAATAATATTTCTTAAAATTACTGGTTTTGAAGTAGATATATTTACAATCAAAAATTTTTTTTTTAATTTAAATAATTTATATGTTAAATTTATAAAGTCATCGATGTAAATAAAATCTTTTACATCTGAACCATCTCCCCAAACCTTAAGAGTTTTTTTTGATTCTAAACACTTTCTTATAATTGATGGTATAACTTTTGATTTTTCTTTATCAAATTTGTCATGAGGACCATAAATATTACTTGGTCTTATTATTAATAAATCAATTTTTCTTTTGAGCTCACTAGTATAAAGTTCATACATTTTTTCTATCATTAATTTTCCATTTCCTATGAAGTTATATTTTTTGAAAAAAGTATAATTAATACTTTTTTCATCGCAAATTTTTTTTGTATCTGGGTATACAGTTGAGCTGCTTAAAAATATTATTTTTTTTATTCTAGAAAACTGTAAATTTTTTACTATGTTGAGATTCATTATTAAATTATCCTCAAAATGTGATGCAGGATTGTTTGTCATTACTCTAGCTCCAGATGAATTTGCAGAACAAACAAAAACTGTATCTACATTTCTAAATATTTTTATATCAAAACGATTTGACATTAAGTCAAATTTTACAAATTTTACGTTTTGAATTTTTTTTGGCTTTTTATTTGTATATGTACTTACTATACTGTAATTTTTTTTTGCTAAAAATTTTGATAAATTTATTCCAACAAAGCCTGAGCCTCCAAAAATTAAAACTTTTTTTTTCATTATCTGTCTCTAGTTGATAAAAGCGGTTTTTTGCATGGCCATTTTATTTTAAATTCAGGGTCTTTCCAATTAATGGTAAATTGCGATTTCCTATCATAAAGAGTGTTTTGTTTATAATAAAATATTGCTTTTTTGCTTAAAACATAATGTCCATTTCCAAATCTCGGTGGAACCAATATCATGTGTTTTTTTTTATCGTCTAATATAAATGATACCCATTTCTTGTAGTCCTTTGATTTCTTATCGTTATTAACAACTACAAGATAAAACTTTCCATACAAGCATGAAATCAACTTCCAAGTTTTTCTATCACCATGTATTCCTCTTAAAACATTTTTTTTTGAAATTGATATGTCATCTTGAATAAATTTTATTTTCTTAGAATTTTTAAGAAAAATATTCTTATTATAAATTTCTGTGTATGAGCCTCTAAAATCTTTATATATGTAGGGCTTAACTAAATAAACACCATTTAATTTTGTTGAATAAAATTTCATATTTAATAAATCTGATAAACTTATATTGAATAAAAAAATAAATGACAGAAAAATTAATCTATAAAAATAAATATCTAAATATTACAAAAAGTAAAGATTATTATTTTTATGATGAAAATGAAACTCAAGTGATGGTTCTTCCTGTCATAAATAAAAAAAAATTTATTTTTGTAAAACAATACAGAAAACCATTAAATAAATTTACTTACGAATTTCCTGCAGGGGGATGTTTGGACAAAACAGAAAAACCATTAGATGCTGCTATTAGAGAGTTAAAAGAAGAAACAGGCATAAGTATAAGAAAAAATAAAATAAATAAATTGAATACAGTAAGTGCGAATCCTCAAAGACAAAAAAAACTTGTTCATATTTTTTTAGCAAATATTGATTTGAAAGAATTTAAAAATAGAAGCAAAGTTAAAAGCCATGAAATTAATACTATTGAAATAAAATCTCTTAAAGAGGTTGTTTCGATGTTTAAAAATAGAAAAATTGTTTCTGGAGTTGTAGGTTTTGTTTTTTTAAATTATCTTATAAATCATAAAAAAATAAAATAATGAATAAAAATGATTTAATAAATTTTGAATTGGATATCAAAAACTTATATGAAAAAACAAAAATTAAAGCTCCTATTCATTTATCTGGAAATAACGAAGAACAGCTAATTAAAATTTTTAAGAAGATAAAAAAAAATGACTGGGTATTCTCAAGTTGGAGAAGTCATTATCACGCTTTACTTCATGGTGTAAAAAAAAAAGATATTAAAAATCAAATTCTAAAAGGAAGAAGCATGTCTATTTGTTCAAATTTTCCAAAGTTCTATTCTTCCTCAATAGTTGGAGGAACACTGCCTATTGCATTAGGAGTGGCTATGGCAAATAAAAGAAAATATAAGAAGGATAAAGTCTGGGTTTTTATTGGTGATATGACTTATGAAACTGGAGTTTTTCACGAGACTCACAAATATGCAATCCAAAATGATTTAAATATAAATTTTATTGTTGAAGATAACGATATGTCCACCAACACACCTACAAGTAAAATATGGAAAAATAAAACTAAAGCACTTAAAAATGTTCAAAAATATAAATATAAAAGAAAATTTCCTCATCATGGAACTGGAAGTTGGATACTTTTTTAATGAGTTATAGATCGGAACTCATAAGATCGATGAAATATCTTTCTAAAAATAATAAAGTTATTTTTTTAGGTCAATCTGTTAATTATTCTGGTAACGCAATTTACAATACACTTAAAGATATAAGTCATAATAAAAAAATAGAATTGCCAGTATTTGAGGATACTCAAATGGGAATTTCAACAGGACTTGCATTAAATGGATTTGTGCCAGTGACCTGTTATCCACGATTTGATTTCTTAATTTTGTCCTTAAACCAACTTGTAAATCATTTAGATAAATTACAAGACATGTCATTAGGAAAATTAAAAGCAAAAGTAATTATTAGAACCTCTATCGGATCAAAAAAACCCTTAGATGGCGGCCCTCAACATACTCAAGACCACACATCTGCATTAAAAAAAATGCTTAAAAATGTTGAAGTTATAAAATTGAAACATACAAAACAAATATTTAAAGCATATAAAAAAGCTCTTTTGAGAAATGATAACAAATCTACATTATTAGTGGAATATGGAGATTATTATAACAAGCCTTAGTTAACGGTTAAATTTTTTATTTTAGAGATTTTCTCAGGAAAATTTTTGTTTTTTGAATAATTTGTTTTAGAAATATAATCACCACTTCTATGACCATACCAAACTACTTTCTGAAGCCATTCTTCAAAATTTGAAAAGTTTTTATCATTTCTTATTATTTCTAAGTCGTTTTTTTCTTTTTTTAAATTGCCTTTCTTATTCTTTAAAAAATCACTGTAAACTTCATAGATATTATAGTTTAATTTTACTAGTTCATTATTTTTTTTTTCTGGTGTACGAAGTAGTAAATTATTTAAATCTACTGCCTCTTTTAAAATTTCTGAATTTATATTTTTAGAATATTTAAAATTAAGAATTTTGTAACACTCATCATAAAAGTTCTTTAGTGTTTTATTCTCAACCAATCTAATAAATTCAAGTTCTCCAGGTGGCCAATAAATATCAAGCCATCCCTTGTGAAATACAAACTCAGGTTTGCCCTTAATAATTTCTTCTGCATGTATTCTAAAATTATCTTTAATTGACTTTAAAATAGGATACTCATTAACTTCAAAAATAAATGTCTCAAATAAATCTCTGAATGAAACCTTACAAATCTTATGAATTAATAAAAGTGGTATCTGGAGTAATTTATTAAAATATAAAAACTCAGACATTGACGCATAAACTCTAGTATTGATCCATTTTTCTTTTGGTAATGATTTTGTTGAAATAACTAGCTCCTGAGTTTCAAATATCCCATCCTCTGGTGTTTCATCTAATGTTCCATGAGCATTAACGATTGGATTTTTGCTTGTCAAAATTTCGTACTCTTTAATATACTCTGGCTTAGCCATTTCAGCATTGGGTAAAATAGATAAATTATTATATTGAATTCGATTATGTTGGCCAGCCTCAATTACCATTGATACTCCATTTGCAAATACATCGTAGGTATCACCAGGTAAACCTAAGATAAATTCTGTATAAGTTGGTATATTGTCAATCGCAAACCGTTTTTGTAATTCAGAGTAATCTTCAATTGATATATTATCTCTCTTTATTGATTTTAAAGTATGTGGATCAACAGATTGCATAGCTAACGTAACACCTTTGCTTAAGCCTGTTTCTGCTAATAATTTTTGAACTTTATATGCTCTGTCTCTAGCATTTTTAGTATTTTGGACAGATAATACATGAGGGTAACCATATTTTTTTTTATTCTCAGCTGCTTTTTTTGCAATTTCGTAATCTCTTGGAAGCATCCCAAAATTAGCATCACAACAAAAAATAAATTCAACTTTATGTTCAGAAAACCAATCAAGCTCTCGATAAACTCTATCTAAATCCATTCTGCTGACTTTGCTTGCTGTAGCAGATCCCCAGTCACAAAAGGCACATGAAAATGGACATCCTCTATTCGTCTCCCAACTTGCAAGCCATCTTTCATTTGGATTTTCCTCTATTATTTTATCAAAGACACCACATAGATAAGGGGAAGGAACATCACTAAAATCTCTTAGTCTTTTTAAATTTGGATTGTTAAAAAAAACCCCCTCGTCATTCAAATAACTAATATTGGGTGTACTGCCAAGATCATTTTTTGGAAATTCATCTAATAACTTCAAAGTAGTTCTTTCTCCTTCTTGGTGAACAATTACATCGATAAAAGTATTTTCTCTTAGAAATTTTTCAGCTCTATCAGCAACATTGTCTGGTACCGATGGCCCTCCAAAAACTATAAAAATGTCCTTATTATACTCTTTTAATTTTTTTGCTATTGCTAACGAAATATTTAAATTCCAGACATAAGTGCTAAAAAATACTATATGAGAATTTTTTAATTTTTCAAAACTTTCATCCAATAGAAGTCTTTTGTATATAGTAGAGGAAAATTGATAAAGTTCTGGTCTTTTAGAATTATGTAAAACATAAGCTTGCAAGATCCCAATTGAATATGGCAAATAATATTGTCCGGAAAAACCATTATTGATTTGAGCTGAACCTACTATAATTTTTTTATTCATAAATTGTTTTTAAATTTTTTTTCCATTTTTTTTCGCGCGCAGTATTTTGATATACAACTCTAACATTTTTTTCAATTTCTAATTTTGACGCCATTCCGACAATTACTGAAATAATTTCTTTAAAAGAAATACAATATTTAAGTGCTGAATAGTCAAGAGATTTATTTGAGTATATAATTTTATTTTTATTATTCCGCTTAAACTTAGATATCATTTTTTGAAATTTTTTATTAAAAAATTTTGTATTATTATTTTCTGTTAAGTATCCACTATTAAATGGCGATCTTGTTAGTAAATAAAGATTTCTTTTTTTTACCTCTTTCAAAAGACCTGAACTAATTAATCTTTGATCATAAACGCTAAATCCAACTTGTAAAAAATCAAAATTATATTTTTTAATAATCTTAATTGCATCCTCTGGATCTCTAGAGCTAAAACCAATAGATCTTAAAATTCCATTTTTTTTTAATTTGGTTAATTCTTTAAATATTTTAGAAATATTATCACTAGAATTTAAATTATGTAATTGATAACCATCTATATAATATGTTTTCAAATTAGATAAACTATTAGTTATCTTTTTTTTTATATATTTAATTGAAAAATTTTTTTTATTTTCACTATTTACAATCCCTCCTTTAGTCATAATAAAAACTTTTTTTCTAACACCAGATAATTGAGATCCTAAAATTCTCTCTCCAACTCCTTCTCCATAAATATCTGCTGTGTCAAAAAAATTTATTCCTTTTTTTAAGGCAAATTTAATTAAATCTTGTGTTTTTTTTTTGGAATATTTTCCTGGTGACTTGAACTTTTTAGTTGAAGGTGAAAGGCCCCAAGTCCCATAACATATATTTGAAACTTTGAAATCATTAATAAATTTTTTATAGATCATTACAAATTTATCGATCTAAAAAACTTTTAATTTTTACCTGGTTTCTCCAATAATTTAATAAATCTGTCATTGTTTTATTAAATTTATACTTAGGCTTCCACCCAGTATGTTTGACAAATTTTTTCACATTTGGGACTTGTAGGTCTGCATCTATTTTTCTTAATCTTGATGAATCTTCAACAACTTGAATTTTTTTTTTATAATTTGAGATGCTTATTAAGTATTTTAATATGTCTCCAACCTTGCAACTATAATCTCCCCCGATGTTATATGCTTCACCGGAAATGGGTTTTTTAGTAACTAATAAGTAATAAGCGTGAACGGCATCTCTTACATCTGCTATAGTTCTTAAAGAGTCTAAATTCCCAACTTTAATCTTTGGAGGTATTATTTCATTTTCAATCATTGCAATTTGTTTTGCAAATGATGACTCTGCAAAATAATCACCTCTCCTAGGACCAGTGTGTGTAAACATTCTAGTTATAACTGTCTTCAAGCCGAATGCCTCATAAAAATATCTTCCAACAAGGTCAGTACCTACTTTTGAAATTGCGTAAGGTGAAGCAGGATGAAAAGTACATTTTTCATCAATAGGTAGGTTTTTTTTATCTACTTTTCCGAAAACTTCTGAAGATGAGCAAATATGTATTACAGGATTAATTTTCTTTAAATTTTTAATTTCCTCTAAAAGTATCTGTGTTCCTTTAATATTTGTATCATAAAATTTCAATGGTGAGTCAAAACTCATTTTTGGAAAAGTTTCTGCTGCAAGATGGAAAACATAATTTGGAACACTTTTTTCTAATGCATTTCTTATTGATATGTGATCAGTTAAATCGCCATAAACTAGAAATAATCTTTTTTTTTTATTTATAGCCTGAAGATGATGCTCAATATTATCAAGTTTGCTTGACCATCTTAATAAACCATAAATATTCCAATCAGTTTTTTCTAAAATATAATCAACAAGATGAGAGCCAACCATACCTGTAATTCCTGTAATCAAGCAATTAATTTTTTTCATTTTTATATTTCAGTGATATTAAATAAATGTAAATTATTAATACAGATAAAATTAAGTATGGCAATAAAGATATAAAAAATATGTAAACTAACCAAGGAATAAAAATTAGTAAATCATAAATAATTAAAGTTTTTAAGTTTCCGTACTTATATAATAGCAAGTGATGGAGATGATTGTTATCTGGAGAAAATGGGTTTTTTTTTTTAAAAATCCTTGTAATAAAAAGCCTAATCATATCTAGACCAGGAATCATAAATAACAAAAAAATACTCTCTATATTAAGATAACTGTAAAATGAATCTAAATTTATGTTATATGCGTAAATCGTTAGAAAGCTGGTGTAGGTAACTAATACATAACACCCGCTATCTCCTAAAAAGCACTTGCTCTTATAATTTAGAATTCCAAATATTATTAAACATAACATTAATAATATATTTATAATAAAGAAGAAATCTCCACTTGGTAACATCAAATTTAGAAAAAATATCCAAATAAAAAATATAGAACTAGATAAAGAATTTACTCCATCAGCCATGTTGATAGCATTTAATATTATAATCAAACAAATAGAAGTAAAAAAAATTGAGTATGAATAAAGATGAATGTTTAAATTAAAATAAAATGATAATTTTTTTATTACAAAATTTGTATCAACAAAATTTAAAGATAAGAAATATAAAAAAAAAATTAAAATTAGCTTTATAAAAGGTTTTATATTTTTTTTATCATCAATAATTCCTATTAAAAAGGATATAGATATTATGCCAAGTAAAACAAAGTAATTTGAATTAAAATTAATAATAGGCTCAAATTTTTCTATTGAGCCAAAATAAAAAAGTAGACAAAAATAAAAGGTCAAAACAAATTGAAAAAAAATCCCTCCAATTAAAAGTATTGGCTTTATATGCAGTTTTCTAACTTTATCAGGATAATCATATAAATTAATTATTTTTGCTATTCTAAAACTTGCAGCAAGAATTAATGGAACAATTACAACAGTTGATAAAAATATTAAAAGCATAAATTATAATTTTTATTATTAAATTTCTCCATTAATAGATATAATAATTTATTTCATATGCATAAATTAATGTGGCTAATGCCAAATAAAAAATACAATAAAACTGGCATTTATAAATACAATAATGAACTTATAAAAATTTTAAAAGTTAATAGAAATATTGATATTAAGTATTGTGGATCAAAAAACAACTATATAAGCACTTTTTTAAATAAATTTTTTATACTACCTATAATACTTTTATTAAATTCAAAAAAGTATGACTCGATTATTTATCCTGAGGAAGGTTTTGCTTTTTTGAAATTGTTTTCATATTCAAAAGAAAACAAAATATTTATTCATGATTATAGATTTGAATTTAATAATTTTAATAAAATTTCTTTAAAAGAATATTTTAAACAAATTTATCTTAATGTTAATTTTTTGTTTTTAAATAAGTTTAATAAAATTATTGTCCCTTCAAAATATACAAAAAAACTTTTAGATTTTAAATTTAAAAAATTAAAAAAAAAAATTTTTATAGTTCCAAATATAATTGATAAAAAAAACTATAAAATAAAAAAAATGAATAGAAAATTTTATTTTCTTGAGAAACTAAAAAGAAAAAACAAAACTCTTGTTTTAACTATCGCTTCTAATGAAAGTAGAAAAAATATCAAATTAGTAGATAAACTATCAAAAATTGACAAAAATTTTGTTTTTATTTTAGTTGGTAATCATAAATCATATAATAATTCAAATATTTTTATATTTAACGATCTGAATGACATTGAATTATCAAGTCTTTTTAATTTGTCTAACATATATTTGAACACATCTTTATTTGAAGGTTTTGGGAGAACATCAGTAGAGGCTCAAAGTTTTAAATTGCCTGTAGTTTGTTATGATACAAAAATCAATAGAGAAACCTTAGCTAATTCTGCACATTATATTAAAAAACATTATTCACTAAAAAAAATTATATATGAAATGAAAAAATTAAGATCTTTAAATAGAAAAAAAGGAAAGGATTTTAAAAATTCTAAAAGATTTTTACCAAAAAATATATTGTCCAAATATAAACATAATATAAATGAAATATAAAAAAATATTAGTAATAACTTCTAGATATCCTGTTCCAGTAAGAGGAGGAGATAAACTTAGAATTTTTCAAATAATCAAATATCTATCAAAAAAAAATAAAGTTGATTTGATTTCAATTGGAAATTCAAAAACTAAGATAAATTACTTAAATAAACAATTTATTTTTAAAAATACATTTTCAAATAAAATATATCAAATAATTAAGTCAATCATTTTAAGAGAACCAATGCAAATAGGATTATTTAAACTTCCTGAAATGAAAGATAAAGTGAATATTATTTCAAAAAATTACGATGTCATAATATTTCATTTGATTAGAACAACTTATTATTTACCTTTAAAATTTAAGGGAAAAAAAATTTTGGAAATGACAGATTTGATATCAAAAAATTACGATACAGTTGATGAAAGTTTAAGTAATTTAAATCCTTTAAAACAAATATATAAGTTTGAAAAAAAAAGTCTTAAAATTTATGAGAATAAAATGATAAAATTATTCAATTTTACTGTATTTGTTAACAAGAAAGATTTAAAAAAAAAATTACAAAATAATAATAAAATTAAAATAATTGGAAATGGAACTTTCCAAAAGAGAAATATTTTTTTAAATAAAAAACAAAAAAAAAATATTGTATTTTTTGGTAATATCAATTCACTAGCAAACAGATCAGCTTGTTTTGAATTTATCAAATTTTATCTCCCAATTCTTAAAAATAAATATCCTAAACTTAAATTTATTATTCTTGGTAATTGTTCGTGGTTTTTAAGAAAATTTTTTAATTTATTTGGGGTTCGGGTATATTCTAATATAACAAATCTATCTAATTATTCTAAAAATACTCTTGCTGGAATTTGTAATGTAAAAATACAGTCAGGTTTGCAAAACAAGATACTTGACTATGCAAGTATAGGCTTACCCATTTTTGTAAATAAAGTTTCTAATAATTTTAAGCATTTAAATTCAAATGATATATTGGTTTATAATGATAAAGAAGATTTTTTCAAAAAATTGAAAAAACTTTATCATAATAAAAATTTACAAAAAAAATTATCTAAAAATTGTTTTAAAAAAATAGCAAAATATTATAATTGGGAAAAAGTTCTTAAAAATTATGATTTACTTATCTAATAAAAATAAATTTTTTTTAGGATAATTATTTAGATCACTTATAAAAAATAAAGATAGGAGATTAATACCAATTAATAATGTTAAAATGGATAAACCAACTGTCCCAGAATTTGATGGGGTATCACTAACACCAGTTTTCCATACTGATATTGAATATACTATTCCAAAAACTAATGATACAAAACCAATAAAAAATCCAAAAAATTTCATATCAGGATTTCTCATACAATACTCATAAAAAAATCTTCTAAAAAAATTTCTAATATAAAGAAGAGGAAATTTAAAAATTACAGACAAAATATTTATACTACTTTTTTCATTGTTATAAATTGCCTTAACAGGCACATCTGCAACTTTAGCTCTTACAATATAAAGCCAATTTAATAAATCGCTTTCAAAAAAATAATCTTTACTTATTTTTTTTAAAGGCAAAATTTCAATTAATTTAGCATTAAAACATAAATATCCATTAGTTGTATCAAAAACATTCCAATATCCTGATGAAATTCTATTAAAAAAAGAAAAGAAAATATTACCTAATTTTCTTAAAAATGGCATTTTTGTATAATCGGTAAATTTAGTAAAACGATTTCCTTTAACAAAATCAGCTTCATTATCAACTATTGGATTTATAAAATTTTCTAAATAAGAAAGATCCATT
>CACIRC010000017.1 GCA_902588895.1 uncultured Pelagibacteraceae bacterium | reverse complement strand
TAAAAATCTAATTATATATAAAGTTTATTTAATAATTTTTCTTTTTCTAGTTCTGAAAAATTTACAAATCCAACCAAAACTATAAATGAACTAAAAAAAAGAGAAGATTTAGAATTTTTTAAAATCTTCTTATTCAAAGAATTATAATAAGTTTTTTTTTGATTTTTCATTAAATTTTTATTTTTAAAAATTAAAGGAAAAGTTGTTTTTTTCAAATGTTCAATATTTAAATTTAAATTACCTAATTTAATTACATATAAATTAGAATTTCCAATTACAGATGAAATTTTATTTAGATTTTCAGTATTATATTGTCTAAATCCATGTGCTAAATAAGTAAATAAACAAAAAGGACTAGGCAAACAGTGTATTAATAAAATTTTTTTTTTATTTTTTTTTGATAATTTTTTTACGTCATCAAAAAACTTTAAATCATATTTAACATGCTCCAAACAAGATTGGGATATTATCAGATTGTTACTTTTACGAAGAGTTTTCTTAAAACTCTTTCCATCGAAAACATTAAAATGGAATTTCTTACTTTTAAATTTTCTCCAACGAGCATTTCTTATAACATCATAACCATTATATTTTTTTATAAATCGATCTTTAATAGAGACGTCATTTTTAAAATATTCTCCACTTCCAGGACCTAATTCAAGAACATCAAGTTTTCCAATCACTTTAACAATTGCATTCCAATTCAAATTTCGCCAAAATAAAGTACATAATTTGCGACTTATTGAATGTTGGTTATTAAATTTAAAATTTTTATATTTGTTTTCTAATTTTAAATAATTGAACCTTTTGAAACTCAAAGTTAATGACAAATTTTGAATTAAATTTAAAATTAAATAATAAAATAACTGAATTTTATTTTGTTTTTTATCACCATTTATGTTTAAAAAAGAAGATGAGCGCATTTTTATATTTAATTAAATTATAATACATGCAAAAAATTTTATTTAGAAGAAAAAATAAAAAAAATTTATTTTCAATTATTTGCGCTACACTTGGTAAAGAAAATAATTTATTTAAACTTTGCGAGTCACTCCAGAGTCAAAATTATAAAAAATTTGAATTAATTATATGTGATCAAAATAAGGAGAACTTTAATAGAGTAACAATAAAAAAGTTTAAAAAAATTAAAATAAAATTCCTTAAAACAAAGATTGGTTTATCGAAATCAAGGAATCAAGGCATAAAAGTTGCTTCGGGAGATTTCTTTATATTTTTAGATGATGATATATTGTTAAAAAAAAATTATTTAAAAAAAATAAATCTATACTTAAACAAAACAAATTGTGATATTCTTTGTTATAAAGTAAAAAACTTAAATAAAAAAAATTTACTAAATTATCCAAATTCTAATAAATATCTTTTAAATCAATATGAGATATTTAATTATATTTCTTCTGTATCTTTTGTAATAAAAAATTATAAATCTCTTAATTTTGATGAAAAAATTGGTTTGGGTTCTAAAAGTAAATATCAATCTGGTGAAGAAACAGATTTAATTTTAAAAATTTATAAAAAATACAAACCTAGAATATTTTTTTTAAGCACTTTGTATATTTTTCATTTAGAAAAAAACATAAAATTTTTATCAATGATCAAAAAAAATTATTTTTATGGATGTGGATGGCGATATGTAGTCAACAAAAGAGAGCTTAACCTAAAATTTAAATTTAACTATATATTTAAAATTATACTTAACATTTTTTTTCATATAGCCACTCTTAATTTTAAAAAAGCATGCTTTTCATTTGCAACATTTCTAGGTAGATCAAATGTCTTTTAAAAGAAAAAAAAATGGTATTATTATTTGTACGACAGAATATATTACAAATAAGCAATATGGAGGTTTAGCAGTTTTTTTAGAAAAATTTATAAAAACATTAAAACAAAAATATGAAATTAACTTAATTGTATCATCAAAATCAAATACATCTAAAAATTATAAAAATATTAAAATTCACTACGTAAATACAGATAGTTTCTATCATAAGCTTTTTAAAAAATATTTAAATTGGTTTTTTTGTATTTTGCAAAGCTATATTATTAACAAAAAGGTTAATAAAATTATTAATAAAAATAAAAATATTAAATTTATTCATTTTTCAAATTATCAGTTTATAGGACTATTTTATAAAAATTCTTTACCATCAGTAACTAGATTATCAAGCTTAGAAACTCTTTGGGAGCCAGAAAATTTTTTATCAATTAAAAGTAAACTCGAAAAGTATACTCTTTCAAGATCGGATATCATCTTTTCACCAAGTTATTTTTTAATAAAAGAATTAAAAAAAATATATAAATTAAAAAGTTATTTTTTACCTCCTATTATTGAATATAACAAAATAAGAAAAAAAAATTATTCATCTCGTAAAATTATACTAACTTTTGGCTCAATAAGCCCAGGAAAAGGAAGTGACACAATAATCGAGATAATAAACGACTTATTAATTCTTGATAAAGATATTAATTTTTACTGGATAGGAGACGTGGATAAAAAATATTATTCTTCGAATAAAGAGTTTGAGAATATTTTAAAAAAAAATACATCTTTTCCAAATAGAGTTAAAGTTTTAAAGAAAAAGACAAAAAAACAATTATTTAACTTTATAAACAAATCTAAAATAGTGATATTACCATCACTAAGAGACAATTCTCCAAATGCTTGCTTGGAAGCATTATCATTTTGTAAACCTATTATTGCTAGAAAGAATTCTGGATATGATGACCTAATCAAAAATAAATTTAATGGTTTTTTATTTAACAAGTTTCAAAATGCTGAAATAGTGCAACTTGTATCCAGCATACTTAGGCTTGATAAAAAAAAACTAGAAGTTCTTAATAAAAATATAATTTTTCAAAATAAAAAATTTCATCCTTTAAGAGTAAGAAGAATTTATGAAAATAAATTGAATAAATTACTTAATTTTTGAACCAATTTCAAAATACCAATCTAAAAATAAATCAATACCTTTTTTTAAACTTGTATTTGGTTCAAAATTTAATTTGTTCTTAATTTTTTTACTAGATGAGTTGGTATAAAATACATCTCCCATTTGTTTTTCTTTCTTTTGTATTTTTGGATTAATTTTTAATTTACTTGATAAAATTTTTAATAAATTTAAAATACTTATAGAGTTACCTTTTCCTGAATTAAAAATGTCAAAATATCCTTTTCTCTCTGAATTTAATTTATTGATTATAATATCAATTAAATTTACAACATCATCAATATAAGTAAAATCTCTTAATTGCTTTCCTGATCCATATAGAGGTAATTTTTTCTTACTTAAAATTAAATTTGTAAATTTATAGATTGACATATCAGGTCTCCCCCATGGACCATAAACATTAAAAAATCTAATACCAATGGAGGAAAATTTATAATTTTTTGTATAAGAATATGCCATTATTTCATTACACTTCTTTGTTGCTGCATAAAAAGATAATGGACTTGAAGTATCATCTGATTCACTAAAATAAGTTTTATCATTTGAGCCATAAACGGAACTTGAAGATGCAAAAATTAAATTAGATTTTTTTTTTTTACAAATTTCTAGAACATTAAAAAATGATCTCAAATTATTTTGATAATAAATATTAGGATTATAAAATGAATTTCTTACACCAACTTCAGCTGCCAAATGAATAACCATTGTAATTTTTTTTTTAAAAAAAAAATTTTTAAATTTGCTAGAGGAGCAATCTAATTTAAAAAATTTGAAATTCTTTGATTTTTTGAGAAAACTTATCCTTTTTAATTTTAATTTTTTTGAATAATAATTATTTAAGTTATCAACACCTATTACATTCTCTTTTTTTTTTAATAGATTTTTTGCTATAGAAAATCCTATAAATCCAGCTGAGCCTGTAATTAAGATTGCCATTTTTATCTAATCCAATTTACTCCAAGCCTCTGAATGATCTTTTCCAATTAGAGTTCCCTTCACATCACAAACATCACAGGGTGAGAAATTTCTATTTCCAGTTTTTAATTTATATCTAATTTCCTTAGCTTTAATTGTTGTCCAGATTTGCATAAAAGATTCATTCTTTAAATTTCCCAATATCATTTTCTTTCCCCAGTCATGAGGACACATTAAAACATCTCCATTATAATCCATAAAAAAAGTATAATGAGGATAGTAACATGGGGCATCCAAACTCTTTTGCAATGGATCAATCTGGTGTTCGGCGTTTTTCATCATCCCCGCACGGTTACTCATTGTTATTCCAAAATCTTGGTCCTGTGGCAAATATCTATGTCTAATAACATATTGATGCTCCTCAAGTTTTGCATCCTCACACAACTTTTGAAATCTATCAGCATCTTCCTTTCCATCATAGACGCTAATCAAAAGTGTATTGAGTCCACTGTCCATTAGTTTTTTTAATCTTTTTAAATTAAGTACATCACCATTTGTGACCATTTCAATATTAACATTTTTAAGATAATGCCTTGCCATTTCAATTAGATTAAATATATTTTTATCCAATAAAGGTTCTACAAAACCAGAAAATCTTAATGTTCCTTGATAATTTACTTCTGACAATTCTTTACATAATTTCTCAAATAACTGACTTTCAATAAATTCTTTTTTATCTTCAAATCCAGGAGCGCTTCTTGGACAAAAAGAGCAAGCCCTATTACAAGTTCCAGACTCGCTGATTTCAACTTCTGCAGGTAATGGAATATTTTTAAATAAAAACAAATTTTTTTTAGCTAATTTAGCTTTTCTTTTAATTGAAGGATCAAAAAATTTAATTGGCTTATTCATTATTTTTAAATTTTATCTTTATTTAAAAAATTTATATCACTCATGAATATCAATGTTATTAAAAAGGACAAGTATATTTGAGTATTATTTGTAAAAAAACTTCCTGTTGAGATTAAAGGCCAAAATAATAGTATTATTGAAATAAGTAACCACTTAACATTATTCTTCGATCTAGAAATTAAGTAAGTTTTTTTAATGAGAAAAAATATTAGCAATATAAAGAGCAACAAACCTATTAAACCAGTTTCAGATAGTATTTCCATGTAAGTATTATGAGGATGGGTTGCGCATCTAACCGATCTAAGTTTTGATTTAATTTGTTTATACTTATTATCAGAACACTTAACTCTAAACTGCTTAACACCTACTCCTATGAATTTATTATCCTGCCAGATTCTGAAAGCTGTTTCCCAATGTGCACCATAAGGACTATCAACAAATTTTTTTAAATCAATTTTAAAATTGTTTTTATTACTATCTAAATTTTTTGTTATGCCTAACTGAAACAATGTATAATCAATAACCCTAGATTTTAATTTAGGATTCTCTAAAAGTATAAAAAATGTAAGAATAAATAAAATTAATAAAGAAATAATAATATTTTTTCTAAAATGCTTTATTATAATGAACGCTAAAAATATTCCAAAAGCAGTCAATAAAAATGCAGCTCTTTCTCCAGTTACTAGTATGGTTGATAAACACAATATAAGAAAAAATGGAAATAAATATTTATTATATTTTTTATCAAAAATTAAAATTGACATAAATATTACTACAAAAAAATATCTCATGAGATATGATCCAGGAATCAACTCGTCTCCAAATGGACCGGATAACCTATTTAATGCAACTGATCCTCTTTCACTGGCTACATATCCAAATATATCTTTGCCAAATACATATTGAATTAAAGTGTCAAATACCACAAATAAAATAGTAAAAATTAATATTAAAAAAAGTTTGTTTTTAAATTTTAAATTAAATTTTTGAATTAAGTAAATTATTGAGAGAGGATAAAAAATAAATCTAAATAAAAACAAAGTTCTAGAAAAATAATTTTTAAAATCAGTATAGATAAAATTATTATTTATTAAAAAATTTATAATTGAGTTAAAAAAAAGATAAACTAAAAAAATAACAAAAAATTTTACAAATGGATCTTTTTTAATTATTTCAAAATAAAATTTCTTCTTATCTTTTATAGAAATTATTAAAGTATAGACTACTGTTAACGAGATTATTAAATCGGGAAAAAAAGGACCAAGGATAACAAGGGGTGGAATTAAAAAAAATAAAAAAACTAATATATTGGGAATATAATCATTAAATCGTTCAATACGTGTTTGTGAAAAAATCATTCCTAAAAATACAATCTCCAAATACTAAAATTTTTGCTCTTATATTTTGAATATGAAAAGTCCTCAATCTTCTTTATTTTATGCTGATAATTTTTAAGGTCTCTTTTATCTCCAACATAATAAAATTTAATATTTTTATTTTGAGAAACTTTAAAATTTACATCAAAAAATTCCCATACTAAGTAAGCTGGTTTTTTTGTTACCCAATAGACATTATATCTATATCTTGTTATGAATATTGAGTTGTTTGAGTAAGTTTTTGATTTATGTTTATCAAAATCTCTAAGAATTGAATTTAAATTATACGTATTTTTTGATTGAGCGCTTTTATTTTTAAAAAAGTTATAACCATAATAGATGATAACAAGCAAATAAACTGCACTTAAAAACGAGAACCATTTAAAATTAATTTTAAACTTAAATTTATAAATACTGTCAAATAAAAAAAATAAAACACAGAAGTTAACAAGTAAAAAATATCTTGAAGAATGATCGGTCAACAAAAACAAAAATATCGAAGTGAGAAAAATATAAATTAACAAAATTATCTTGAATTTTTGAAATCTAGATTTTCTTAAACTTAGAAATGTGAGTAAAATTACAAGAAAAGAAATTGAGCCATATATAAATTCAGGAAAATTTCTAAAATTATTAGGTAAGTTATAATCAATTATTTTGGGTAAATTTAAAAAATTATTGAATAATGCCAATTGCACTTTTAAATTCTTAAATAGTAATTCAGGATTTAATTGTAATATTTGATTTTCTAATATCAGAATAAATTTATCAAGCCAATGTGTATTCATATCCGCAAGCACTGGCTTTCCATCTACAAAATTTATAATGTTTGTTGAATCAGCAGCTAACAAAAATTTCTGTATTACAAAAATAATTAATATTGAAAAAAGAATAAAAAATGAGATTTTAAAAAAATTTTTAAATTCTTTAAAGTATAAAAAATATAAAGCTAAAGTTCCAAGAAATACCATATGTTGCAATCTGAAAGTTACTCCTAATAATAAAAAAGTACTAAACAAAAAACTTTTATCGAAGATATTTTTATTCTTTTGTAATGAATTATGTATCTTTAAAAATGAAAAAATTAAAAATGGATAATAAAAAAGTTCATTGTAAAATGAAGAGGCTGAAACTATGTAATCATAATTAAAAAAAATAATTAATGGTAAAAAAATATATAAATTATTATTTTGTGAAAAATTTTTTTTTGAAAAATAGATTAACTTACAAAATAAATTAGACCATATTAATGCAAAAATAACACAATAAATAATAATCCAATAATTCTGTGATATGCTTTTGAGAAATATTAAATAAAAAACAATAGCAATTTGGGTTGTTGGAAACGCTCGTACTGAATCTTCAAATGTTCTTGTAGGATCTGCTAAAAATTTATTTTCCAAAAAAAAATCTGCAGCAGAAAAATACAGAGCACCATCATTTGGACTTTTGATTGAAAAATTAAGTAATGCGGCTGCCAATACAACTGTAAAAGCTATTGAAAAATAAATTATTTTATTAACTTTCATTTAATAACTTGAATATGATATCGGCATAAATCTTATGGCCCATTTTACTTAAATGAACAGAATCAACAAAAAAATGGGCAAAATTTTCTATTTCTTTCTCTTTAAAATGATCTGATATTTCAACTAATTCTAAATCATAGTTTGAAAAAATTCTTAATATTGATTTTCTTGAATATTTTTCATTATTACTTTGATTTATAATTAGGTCTTTCATTCTCTCTTTATTTGGGCTGTGAATAATTATTAGTTTACTATTTAAAGAATCTAATTTTTTTTTAAAATTATTTAAAATATTTACTGAAATATTTGCAGTTTTTAAATTATCAAGTTTTTCAGAAATTATTTCATGATCAACAGAATAACTTTTTTTTAAAATATTGAATATAAGGTATCTTAATAAAACATTTATCGCTAAGTAATCTTTTTTTGATGAAAAAAAATTTTGCTCTATTTTTCTTAAATTCCTAAAATAACAATCATTTATGCAAGTTAAGATATATGTTGAATTTTTTTTATATAAATTATGAAATTCTAAAAAATTAATTATATTAGGAATACCCCATCCATTTGAAGAAATATTTAAATAATTGAGGTTCATTTTATTTGCAACCAAATAAGAAAAAGTTTCGTTATTACTAACTACTGAACCCCCATATGTAATTGAGTCACCCAAAAAAATTAAAGAAGAATTTTCCAAAGTATTTTTTTTTGAATTTCTATTTCCATATTTATCTAGCGAGATTAAATTTCCTCTCCTAGTTATTTTTTGATCAGGAATTTGATAATATCCATAATAGTTACTTGAATAATATACAATATTATTAGATCCTATTCCTTTAACTCTTAGTGTAATTTCAATTAGCAATACACATATAAATATAGAAATAATTAATACAAAAAATTTATTAATTTTTATCATTACTTTTATTCACCGCCCGAAATAGACAGAACCTGATTTGAAATAAAAGTATTTCTTTCTGAAGCTAATTCATAGATAAAATTAGCTATTTCAATTGGTTTAGCAATTTTTTTTTGAGGAATTTTTGAAATTCTCATTTTCATATTTTTTTTACTAATTTTTTTATGAATTTTGGTTTCTGTGACACCAATACGTAAAACATTGTATAAAACATTATGTTCTGACAACTCCCTGAAATATCTTGGTATAAATTCAATTGCATGTTTAGCGGATGAGTAAGTAAAAGTATTTTTTCCTCCACCAAATTTAACACCAATTGAAGAACACTGAAGTAATCTTCCAAATTTATTTTTTTTCATATTTTTTGAAACGGTTTTAGCAACTATAAACGGATAAACATAATTTACTTTAAGCGAATTTATCAAGCTATCATAATTTACATTATGAATTTCTTTATTATCAATAAATCCAATTAAATTTACAAAACAAGAAAATTTAATATTTTTAATTTTTAATAAAAATTTTTTGAATTCATTTGTTTTTAAAAAATCACTTTTAATATAATTTACATTATTTGAATTAATTTTTGGTTTATTTGCATTATAATGAGCATAAACTTTAAAATTTTTTCCTATAAATTTTAAAATTAACTCGTGTCCTATATCTGAACTTGCCCCTAATATAAGTACTCTATTCATTGATTTGAAATTGGATATATTTAAGTATCTAAAATATATTATACTATTAATTATGAATATAAAAGTCGATAAAATCTATTTTTTATTTTTTTTATTTTCTATTCACCTAATACCATTTGCTAGCTCTTTTACTTTCGAAACAGCACCACTTCTATTAATAATTTTTTGTATCATAAAGTTTCTTTATTCGGGAGAAAATTTAAGCATACAACTGAGTAAAGATAAATTAATTCTCTTATTTTTTACATCAATATTGCTAATTTTCTTATCAGATGTTTTTTTATTACAATATAGTTTACTAGAATTGTTTAAAATTTTAATTGGACCTTTTATATTTATCTCATACCCTAAAATTAAAAAATATTTTGGAGTAAATGAATTAATACTTTTTGGTTTATTTATAATAATTTTATATTTAATTTTTAAATTTAAAGTTCCATATCTTTTTGATTATAGTTGTGGAACTCTAGAATTTTTTATTAAAAGATTATCCTGCGAAAATTCTATAAATTTATCAACACCATTTCTTATTGCCTCTGAGCCATCATATTTATCTTTAATGCTAAGTTTTTATTTATTAGTATTAATTTTTTTTTCCAACAATGTCCCTAAATCAAAAAAAATAATAATTAAATTTTTAGAGCTGTTAATTATAATTATAATTTACGAAACTAACTCAAGAATTGGGACTTTATTTATTATATTTTATTTAGCGTATTATTTAATGATTTCCTCAAAAATAAGATTTATATCACTTATTTTTTTTATACTTGTTAGTTTATCATTTATAACTCAATTTCATTCATATAAATTAATGGGGGAGACAAAACTAATTAACGACTATATTAATTCAGAGGGAATAGTACAAAATGATGAAAAATATCTTGTAAGTAGTAGAAGAATTCTAAATTTCAACGAATTTATAAAAATAGACAAAACAGATATTAACTTTCAAGGTTCATTCTTAGACATTTTTAGTAAAGTAGAGCCAACAGGATTTATAAGAATTTTACATAATTATTTAAGTTTTCTGGCTTTTATGAAAGAACCAATGGGTTATGGAATTGGATCCTACCCATTAATTTGGTTTAAACATGTAGATCAAAATAATCTAGATAACACCATAAAAAAAAATGAGGTTATTAAAAATTGGTACGATCAAGGTATTGAGAATAAAAGACAATATATTCAAAATTATTTTTTTACGATACTACATGATGGTGGCTTGTTACCTTCGGTGGTTTTTTTGATGATTTTATTTATTTCTTTTTACAAGGCATTGAAAAGCAAATTACCTATATATTACCTATTTTCATCGTATTTAATTATTTGTTTTTTTTTTCAGAGCAATATAACTAGCCCTTATCCATGGATTATATTGGCTATGATTTACTTTCAAAAACCACAAAAAAATTTACATAGTAAAAAAAAGAATTATATGTTTTAAATAAATTATTAAATGAAAAAATTAAAATTAAATAAAATTCTATCTAATTATAAATTCGGAATAATTTTTTTTATACTAATGTTAATTATTTCAGTGATTTATAACAACCTAAAAGTTAAATCGTTATTTCAAGTTAATATTGTTTTAGAAAAAAATAATAGTTTTGTTCATGAAAAGTTTTTGGGTAGCGATTATTACAATAAACAAATTAATTTGTATTATGCTGAGGCAAAAAACTCATTTGAAAGTAGTATTTTTTTTAAACAAAATTTTGATGATGATTTAATTAAAGTAAATAAATTATGTAGTAAATTCAAAGTAAATTTCAGATTTAACCAATATCACAAAATTCAATGTATAACTGAAAATCCAATATTAATTGAAGATAGTATATATAACATTTTTGAAAATATATGGAAAAAATTACATAAACAGCAGCCTTTAAAAAACTATTCTTTCTTGAGTAATGAAGAAATCGATAAATTAATGTTTATAAAAATAATAGAAAAAAAAACATCTCCAAAAAATAATAAAATTAAAAACATAATAAAGTTTAACCTGCTAATTTTATTTATTATTATTATTTATTATCTGAGAAACAGATTGTTTAAATTTTCTTAAATTTTTATTTTGAAAATAAGTTATAATATAATATACACCGCAATGCACTGAAGCCATCTTTCCAACCAATTTTTTTTCCTTCAGAATAACTTCTTCCGAAATATTTTACCGGTACTTCATAGATTCTAATTTTAGGTATCCTGGATACTTTTGCAGTTATTTCTGGTTCAAAACCAAATCTATTCTCTTTAAG
>CACIRC010000016.1 GCA_902588895.1 uncultured Pelagibacteraceae bacterium | reverse complement strand
TTAAGCTTTCTTGCTTCCTCTCTTAGTTTTCTAGTTTCTTCATCTTTAATTTTTTTCTGTTCTATTTTAATTCTTTGAGCCTCTATTTTTTGTCTTTTTTCTTCATTCTTCTTTTCTTGCTTTTCATTTTCAATGATTAATTTTTTTTGAAAAAGGATTTTTTTTCTTTCTTCCTTTTGCTCATCTTGTTTAACTTTTTTTGCTAATTTTTTTTCTAAAATTAATTCTCTTTTTTTTTCTTTTTCTAATTGTTTTTGTAATGCTAAATCTTTTTTAACTTTGTTTTTTTTTATATCTTTTAAAAATGAGGAGAATTTATTTTTTGAATTATCTAATGGATCAAATAAATTTTTTTTAATTTTTTTGTTTATGTCTTTTATTGAAACCATTTTTAAAAGTATCAATTAGAACAATAACACTAAATATTATGTGTGGCTAAATTGAGTTTTATTTAACGAACAAATACAACTTAAGATTGATTTTGTTTGTATTAGTTAATAAAATGTATTTTCAACTAATAAGTGTTCCTAAACACATAAAGAATCACATAATTTGGATTCGTGAGGTGATGGAGGGAGACTGAAGTCACCTCTTTTTTTTTGCTTATTATAATTTTAAGTATTCATAAAAAAATTTAATTGAAACCACTAAAAGAAAAATTCCAAAAAACTTACTAATTTTATTCTTATCAATACTATGAACTGTTTTAGCTCCTATCCTAGCCATAAAAGTTGTAATTGGTATGAAAATTAAAAAAGCAGGGATGTTTATAAAACCAATACTTAGTGGAAGACTTGAATTTAAATAATTTCCTGAAATTAAAAAACCTAGTGCTCCAAATACAGCAATTAAAAAACCTATAGCCGAAGCACTTCCTATGGCTTTATTTATTGAATAACCAAAAAACTTAAGGATAGGCACATTCATTACGGCTCCCCCTATGCCCATAGGAGCAGATATAAACCCTACAAGAAAACCAAGGATTACTTTTAGATGTAATTTCATTTTAACAATTATATTTTGCTCCTTTTCTTTTATTAAAATTAGGTAAATTCCTAAAAAAAAGATCATTATGGAAAAAAATAAAACCAAAGATTTAGTTTTTAAAGAAGCTGCAAAGGCAGTACCAATAATAACTCCTAGTACAACAAACAGACCGTAATTCTTAACAATATCAAAATCAACCGCTTTAAATTTATGATGTGTTAAAACTGAAACTGTAGATGTTGGTATTATAATTGCAAAGGAAGTTCCTACTGCAAGGTGCATAACATATTGAAGATCAATTTCTAAAGAACCAAAAATAAAATATAAAAATGGAACAGTTATCAACCCTCCACCAATACCAAATAATCCAGCCACAAAACCTACCGGTATAGCTGTAAAGGCCATTAATAGAATAATATAACTGTATTCGTTTGTTAAAATTGAATTAAGCAGACTGCCCTACTCTAGTATCTACATTGTTGTATTTAATTTTATCCATGATGTGATCAATCTTTTTAACATCAGCGTCTCTTACACACATGTTTTCGCTTAAATACCTTTTCCAATAACTTGCGCCTGTTTGACCATGAAATAAACCAAGAGTGTGCCTCATTATTTGATTTAACCTTGTTCCTTTTTTTAATTCTTCTTTCACATAAGGAATAAGTTGTTCAATCACATCTTGTCTACTTGGTACATCTTCATTATTAAATATTTCTCTTTCAATATCTGCTAACAAATAAGGGGTATGATAAGCGGCTCTTCCAATCATTACACCATCAGTTTTCTCTAAAAGAGGTTTTATTTCATCCACAGAAGTTATTCCTCCATTAATAATCATCTCTTCTTTAGGAAAATCTTCTTTTAATTTGTATACATACTCATATTTTAAAGGTGGAATATTTAAATTTTGCTTTGGTGTAAATTTGCCTAACAATGCTTTTCTTGCGTGAATGATAAAAGTTTTAACTCCAGTTGCTTTTAAAGTAGAAATAAATTTATATAAATTTTCATAATCTTCTACATCATCGTAACCAATTCTTGTTTTTATAGTTACTGGCAGTTTTGTAACTGATTGCATTTTACTTAAACAATCTGCCACCAAATTTGGTTCTTTCATCAAACAAGCACCAAATCTATTTTTTTCAACTTTTTTACTAGGGCAACCTAAGTTTAGATTGATTTCATCATAACCAAAATCTTCACCTACTTTAGTGGCTTCTGCTAAAAGTTTTGGAGAAGATCCTCCTAATTGAAGTGCTACAGGTTTCTCATTAATATTGAATTCTAATAACTTTTTCTTGTCTCCTCTATTTATCGCTTCATCGACTACCATCTCAGTGTAAAGAAGAGTGTTTTTGGATATTAATCTTAGAAAAAATCGTTCATGACGATCTGTGCAATCCATCATAGGAGCAACTGATACTTTCCTATTCATGGTATAACTTTATATTATTTTTTTATGAGTTTGAAGCTTCAGTGTCATCTGAAGATACGTCTGCTTCTTGATTTTCTGATTCTGATACTTCATCTAAAGAAACTTCTCCTTGCTCATTCATTGTTTCTTCACCCACTAAATTATCAACATCTGCTGTAGCTGTTTCAGATAGCTCAGCTAAATCTTCTTTTGTTACTTGAATTTTTTCTGGTGTTTTTCTCGCTCTCTTAGATGGTAATATTGGCGTACCACTTTTTGAAATTTCACCTTTGTACAAATTTTCAAAATCATCGCCTATATCCTCGTCATCTTCTGCAGCATCATCAACTTGTTCGACATGTTTTCTAAGTTTATAAACAGCGCTATCTGTTAAGTCTGAAACTTTTATTTTTTCTTCAGCAATTTCTCTAAGTGAAATGACAGTATTTTTGTCGTTATCTCTATCAATTGTTGGTTCTATTCCTGCATTAAGTTGTGTGGCTCTCTCTTTAGCAACTAGAACTAATTCGTAAGGACTCTCAACTTTATCTATACAGTCTTCTACAGTAACTCTTGCCATGCGGAGTATCTACACAGTGAGTCTTTAAAAATCAAGAGCTATTTTATAAATAATATGGATTTAGCTTATTTTTTACTAAATAAAGAAGAATTATTGAGCCAAAGATATAAGTTCCTGAAACAACGGCTATCTGTTCAATTGAAAAACCAATATCAATCAAAAATCCAAATAAAGCTGTACCAAAAGCTGTTGCAAACACCATCAGTGCAGTTGTTAAAGCCTTTATAGATCCAATATATTTGACACCATAAATCTCAGCCCAAGTTGAAGAACCAAGTACGTTTGCCAAACCATTCGTGACCCCCACTAAACCAAAAAACACAAAAGAGGAAATCGGTGCATCAAAATAGTAGAGAACCACAGTACCAAAAAAAAGTGGGATATTCATATAAATTAATAATTTTCTACTTGAAAATTTATCAATTAAAAAACCAGATATAAAAAGAGTAATCACTGATAAAATTGAGTATGCCATAAATGATTGTGCAATAACATAAGGTCCCCACTCTTTAGAAGAAGATATAAAAGATTGATAGACAAAAGATCCTGTTGCAATCCATGGCATTGCTAACATCGTCATACAAATAATATAAAATCGATAATCTTTTAAAACTTCTATTCTTTTCCATTGTTTAATTTCCTTATTTGTCTCCTCTTGTTTAGTTTCTTCTCTAGTATCAAGCTTAACATCTTTAACTAAAATAAATGTTGCAACAGGCAAAACAAGTATAACTAAAATAGAAATTGAAACCCAAATATCTCTCCATTCTATAAAAGTTAACAAGAAAACAATTAAAACTGGCATTATAAATTCAGCTAATGACAAACCTAACCAGCCTGTACTTAAAGCCCTACCTCTATTTTTTTCAAAAAAACGAGATATAGTTGTTGTGGCTGTATGACTTGATAAACCTTGTCCAGCTAAACGCATTAAGAAAATTCCTATAAATAAAAAAATAACAGATGAAATTTTTGAAAATATAAAACAAGAAGCGGATAGAAAAATTATTACGTAAGATGCAAATTTTAATATATTTACATCATCAATTTTTTTTCCAATCCAAACTAAAACAATGCTGCTTAATAAAGTTGCTGATGCGTAAATTGAGCCAAATTGTCCATGTGTAATTGATAAAGCATCTCTAATACTAGAATTAAAAAGACCAAGAAAAAAACTCTGTCCAAAGCTTGAAAAAAATGTAAAAATAAACCCAAATACAATTACTTTTAAACTTAAACTTTTAAACATATAAATAAATTATGACTTGTAATGTTGCTTTCATAGGTCTTGGGGTCATGGGCTACCCAATGGCTGGTTATATATCAAAAGCCGGACACAATGTAACTGTTTTTAATAGAACAAAATCAAAAGCTGAAAAATGGATTGGTGAATACAAAGGTAAAATGGCAAATACGCCTGCTGAAGCTGCGGATGGTGCTGATTTTATTTTCACATGTGTAGGTAATGATGATGATTTAAGAGAAGTAGCAACTGGAGATAATGGATTATTTAATACAGCAAAAGCTGGATCTATTTTTATTGATAACTCAACTGTATCAGCTGAAGTATCAAGAGAATTAAATAAAAAAGCAAATAATAAAGGTTTTAGTTTTTTGGATGCTCCTATTTCAGGAGGACAAGCTGGAGCTGAGGGCGGAATACTAACAGTAATGGTTGGTGGTGATGAAGAAGTGTTTAAAAAGGCTGAACCTGTAATTGATTGTTATAGTAAAAAAGTAAAATTGATTGGTCCTTGTGGAAGCGGCCAATTAACAAAAATGATGAACCAAATGTGTATTGCTGGAACAGTCCAGGGTTTATCTGAAGCAATTAATTTTGGAATAAATGCTGGTCTAGATATGGATAAAGTTATGGAAACTATATCCAAAGGTGCAGCACAATCTTGGCAGATGGAAAACAGATACCGAACTATGACAGATGATAAATTTGATTATGGTTTTGCTATTGATTGGATGAGAAAAGATTTAAAAATTGCAATCGAGGAAGCAAAAAAAAATGGTTCACCTGTTCCTATAACAGAAATCATTGATGGTTATTACGCTGAGGTTCAAGAAATGGGTGGCAATCGTTGGGACAGTTCAGGTTTGATTGCTAGATTAAAAAAGAAAAAATAATTTCGTGACAGATACAGTTCCTTATTATGAGGACTTTACGGAGATCAAAAAGAAAATTTGGTCAATGTTGGATAATGCTGTAAAAGATAGAAGTTCACCTTTTAGAATACCTGTATTTATTTGTGGCGATCAATCTGACTTAGATGGAAGAATTGTTGTGCTAAGAAAATCTGATCAATTAAATAACTTAGTACAATATCATAGTGACATAAGATCAGATAAAATCGAAAAACTAAAAGCAAATAAAAATGCTGCAATGTTATTTTATGATAAAGATGAAAAGATACAGGTCAGATTAAAAGTAGAATGCATTATTAATCACAATAATGATGTAACCAAAGAATCTTGGTCTAAAACCCAGCATATAAGTAGAAAATGTTATTTAGTTGATAATGGACCTGGAACTGAATCAGATCTTCCAACCTCTGGACTTAAACCAGAATTAGATAATTTTGATTATACAAAAGAACAAAGTGAAGAAGGTTATAAAAACTTTACTGTTATTCAGTGTAAAATTAAATCCATAGAATGGCTTTATTTAGCAGCCAAAGGTCATCGAAGAGCAAAGTTTAATTTGGAAAATAATAAAGACACTTGGTTAGTTCCATAGATGGTTACTGGATATATATTTACAGCATTTCTTATTATTTTAGGTTTAGCTGTAATGAGATTTGGCAGTATTCATTTTAAAAAATTTAAAGAAGGTAAAACCAAAATTAAATCAAAGTTAAGTGGGCAATTATCTTTTTTAATTTTACTTATAATAATTATTGGTTTGATAGTTTATTCGATTAACGATCTCTTATTTAATTAAATAACTGACTATTTTTTTCATTTTGATATTTTTTTATCATTAAGTTTTGTCATTGCTCTGCCAGTAGAAAATGTATAATCATTGTCATCCATTAATTTTCCAGCTCCATCGTAAAGTTTCCAATTAAATTTTATTTTATCTTTTTGTTTTTTTCCTAGTTTTAAAATAGTTAATTCAATTTTTCTTGTCTTTCCTCCAGAAGATCCGTTAAATGTTCTTTTTTCACCTTGTTTCCAAACACCCAAAGGAAATTTACATCCATTTACAATTATTCTTCCACCACGCCTGCTATCCCAAACTCTTCCAACACATTGTCCATCATTTGTAACAGTAAAAAGTTGGGTTTTTACTCCACTTTGACCTTTTCTTGTTCTTTTATAAACTTTAATTATCTCACCTGTATTTGGATTTTTCCAATCTTCAGGTCCTACTATTTTTTTTCTTTTCTTATCTCCAAAAACCAAATTGGCTTTTGTAAATTTAATTTCTGTATCATCACGAATTTCCCCACCTGTGAATAATTCAAGTGGTATAAATCTTTCGTTTGCTTGAGATAATTGAGAAATTAAAGAAATTATTAAAATTACTAAAAGTTTTTTCATTAACTAAAAATATCCTGTATCTTTAATGTCTTACTTGGGAGTATTTTTTTTAGATCTTTTCTTTTGTATTTACTTAATCTTTCGTAAAATTCAGGTACAGTCATTCCAAAAGTATTTTGAAAAGATGGTTGCCAATTCCAGCCCTGGGGTTGCTTACCCCTCTGTATCCAGAATTCTCTAAAAACCAACTCAAATGCTTTTTCCTCAGAAATATTATTTTTTTTTAACTCGTTAACTAGAGCCAGAACTATGAATGCAGAGCCTGAGTAATTGTTATCAAATCCTTTTTTTTGTGGTGATGTATTATATTTTTCATATAATTTAGGTTCTTTGGAAACCCTTTTAATACTCCAATTATCACTTTGCTTAAGATCATTCTTTAAAAGGTATTTTTCATAATATTGCTTCAAATAAATCTCCTCTAAAACTTTAGCACCCCCCTCAAATAACCATTTTGGAGAGTTTCTATCTAAAATTTTGTCATGAGAAAGTGCTCTTTGATAAACATGAAAATATTCATGAACAATAACAGAGTAAGTACGAATTTTATTTACTGAACTTTTTAAATCATTTGGGTTTATGTCTAATTGCACCCATGGTGCAGGTGAATTAATTGCTTCAAGACCTGAGTATTTCATATTAGCACGCTTTTCTGGAAAAGGATTTTTTGTACTTTTCCATGCATAGATATCCATTCCATAGCCCTGTTTCATGTTCATTAATGTCATATTATTCTTGACCCAATGGTTAGTGTTCTCATTTATAGGCATAACTTCTTGAACAATATTCATTATATTATTGAATTCTGTAATCCATTTCTTTGGTAAATTTTCATGCAAGTTATATTTGAACTTAAATTTTTCAACAGCAACTACTGATGTAGAATAAAAAACCAAAGCGATTAAAACTAAAAATATTTTTTTCATAAACTAATTAATTTATATCCTTGACTTTATATAGTTTAAAATCTCTGGGTTATACTCCTGAAAACATGTGGCTTGATCCATTTCATGACCATCCTTCACAGGAAATTTATCAGTTGCAAGTTTACCTTTTTTGAAGCACTTCTTTCCATTAATCTTATAATCTTCGGATATAATTATTCTATTCAATCCATTAATATTTTCTAACCAATCAGATGTTAGACCTTCATAAGTATCCTTCGGATGCGTAAACACTAACAATGGGGTTTTAAGTTGATTTAAAATTTCACTGTTTAATTTGTCCCTTAGATCAGATTGAGCAGGTTTCTTTTTTTTAAATTTTGCTAAAGCTGCTTCTGAACCTATTTTTTTTGCTTTATACTTTTTGCTTATTTTACCAAAACAAGCAGGAGCATAAGCTATACCACCTCCAGCTTTTTCAGGATAACGAGAGAAAAATAACAAAGTTGTTAATCCTCCGCATGAATGTCCTGTAACAAATATTTGTTTTCTCGGTACACCTAAGGATACCAACTTGTCGATTAATTCAAGATTTTGCTCTACTCTCTTTTCAAGTTTATGTTTACCTACATACGGTTTTTTTGATATCCACCATTTCATACCCATATCCCCTTCAATGTGACCAGCACATAGATTATAAAGGACAATTGATTTACCTTTAACTTTTTCATCTATTAGAGATACGCGATTTCTTATTTGATCAATCGAGGTGCACCCTTTTTGTTTTCCATCATTGGTATTTTGACCATGATTGTTAATTAGTATTATTTTATTTTCTGCATTTTCTATTGTAGATAGTTTTGTAATTTTAAAATCTTTAGAGAGAAAACCTTCTCTTTTGATTTGGTGATTGTTACTTTTTACAGAAGTAGTTGATAAAATAAATAAAAATAAAATTATAAAAATTTTTCTCATACACCTTTAATTATTATATTTGTACCTTCAGAATTATCTAGTCTTATTTGCTTGATCGGTTTGTACTCATCAGAATTATACCATTCTAATGCTTTTTCATAACTGGGAAACTTAAGCACAATTATTCTTGGAAATTTTGTTTCTCCATCAAAAATTTGAAATTCACCACCTCTTACCAAAAATTCTCCACCAAATTTTTTTACAATTGGATTAACTTTTTCAACATATTCTTTATAATTTTCAGGATTAGTTATTTTCAATTGTGCTATTACATATCCTGCCGACATTTAACTCCTTTAAAAAATTGATTTCGAATATTTTTTCCAATTATCTTGATAATGTTTTGTGTTTTCAAATACTGCTTTCTTTTCTTCTTCTGTGACTTCTCTAACAACTTTACCTGGTGAACCAACAACTAGAGAATTATCAGGAATAACTTTATTTTCTGTTATTAAAGCTTTAGCTCCAATAATACAATTCTTTCCAATATTAGCTTTATTTAAGATAACAGCTCCAATCCCAATTAAACTATTATCTCCAATGGTACATCCATGAAGCATAACTAAATGTCCAACAGTAACATTTTTTCCTACTTTTAAAGGACATCCAGGATCTGTGTGTAATATACTTCCATCTTGTACATTAGATCCTTCACCAATATGAATATTTTCAATATCTCCTCTAAGCACAGCATTAAACCAAATACTTGTATTTTTTTCTAAAGTAACGTCCCCTATTATTGTGGCATTAGGTGCTACCCAATTTTCGCCAGAGTTTTTTGGTTTTTTATCTTTTAAATCATAAAACATAATCTATATATTTTACATTATGCCTATACAAACTCCAATATGTGATTTTGGTCAAAAAGCTATTCCATTTGAATTAAAATCTACTGATAATAAAATTCTCTCCTTAAATGATATCAAAGGTGAAAATGGAACTTTGATAATGTTCATTTGTAATCATTGTCCATATGTAAAAGCTATTACAAAAGAATTAGTTGAAGATTGTAGTGAATTAAACAAAATTGGTATAAGCTCAGTTGCTATCTGCTCAAATGACTTTGTTAATTATCCAGACGACTCGTTTGATAACATGATTAAGTTTTCAAAAGAAAATCATTTCAATTTTCCTTACTTACATGATGAAACTCAAGAAATCGCTAAAGCATATGAGGCTGTATGTACTCCAGATTTCTTTGGCTATAATAAAAATTTAGAACTTCAATACAGAGGACGATTAAGAGAACTTAGAAAGTTTATTCCAGTTAAAGACGGAGAAAGTGATCTACTAACAGCTATGAAGCAAATAGCTGAAACTGGGAAAGGTCCTGAAGATCAAATACCCAGTGCGGGCTGTGGTATTAAATGGAAGTATGATTAATGTATCTAATTGTAACTAGATCATTCCCACCTGAGCTTGGTGGTATGCAAAGTTTAATGTGGGGCCTATCAAGAGAGTTGTCAAAAAACTTTATGATAAAGGTTTTTGCAGATCATATAGAAGGTCACAAAGATTTTGATGAACAAGCTTCTTTTTCTATTGAAAGAGTTGGCGGAATAAAATTACTTAGAAAATATAGGAAATCACAATTAATCAACGAATATATTAAAGAAAATAAAATTGACGGTATTATTGCTGACCATTGGAAAAGTTTAGAACTTATTGAAACATCTAAAAAAAAATATTGTTTAATTCATAGTAAAGAAATCAATCATCCTAAAGGTTCTGGTCAAAATAAAAGGGTAATTACTGTTTTGAACAATGTTGAAAAAGTTATAGCAAATTCTCAGTTTACAAAAAATCTGGCTATAGAACTTGGGGTAAATGAAAATAAAGTTGTTGTCATAAATCCAGGTGTTGATCCTGCTGAAGAATTAAACAAAAAAACTTTAGATAAAGTTGAGAGTATACTTAAAGTTAAAAAGCCAAGACTAATTACAGTTTCAAGATTTGATAAGCGTAAAAATCATGAAAAAATCGTAATGGCTTTGAGAAATTTAAAACAAATTTATCCTGACATTGTCTACATTTGTGTTGGATATGGAGAAGAAGAAGAAAATATAAAAAAAATAGTTAAAGAACTAGATCTTGAGGCTCAAGTTATGTTTTTTAAAGATATTACTAATGATCTAAAAAATGCATTAATTAAAAAATCGAGTATTTTTGTGATGCCATCCATAATCCATAAAAGATCTGTTGAAGGTTTTGGAATTGCGTATGTTGAAGCGGCACAATACGGAATACCTTCTCTTGGTGGAAAAGATGGTGGTGCAGCAGATGCAATTGAACATGAAAAAACTGGCTTAATATGTGATGGTAACAATCTAGATGATATTTATTCTTCTATTAATACAATGTTAGAAAACAAAAAATATCTAGAGTATGGCAAAAACGCTAAAGAATTTGTTCATAAATTTCAATGGTCAAAAATCATTGAAGAATATAAAAAAATCCTAAGCTAATTTATGCTTATTTCAAAATCCAAAGAGTCTATTGGAATACTTTTTGGAGTTTTTGCTTATTTATCTTTTTCTATTTTAGACACTATACAAAAAACTCTAATTATTAATCACTCAGTTTTTCAATTACTTCTCGTTAAGTATTTTTTTGTTTTATTTTTAGCTTTTTTTGAGGCTAAGAGAAAAAAAAATAATTTATTTTATAAATCTAAAGATATTAAATTACAGATATTTAGAAGCTTATTATCTGTAATGGAGTCTGGATGTTTTGTTTTATCATTTAAATATTTATCTTTAGCAAATGCTCATAGTATCGGTTCCTTAGCGCCAGTAATAGTGGTTGCTTTATCTGCAATAATCTTGAAAGAAAAAGTGTCTGTTAAAACATGGATCGCAATTTTTATTGGGTTTCTTGGAGTTTTGATAATTCTAAGACCAACCTCATCAATTTTTGATCCTAAAGCTTTAATACCTCTAATCGCAGCATTTTTGCTAGGACTTTATCAGGTCATCACTAAAAAAGTTTCAAAATATGACTCAAACGAAACATCTTTGTTTTATACCTCAATAATTGGTTTATTAGTTATGTCGTTATTAGCTTTTAATTTTTGGACACCAATAGATAACTCTTTACACCATATGTTTTTAGGCATAGGTATATTTTTTTCATTAGGTCTTTACCTTCAAATCATTGCTTTAAGTAAAGCTAGAGCGAGTATAATCCAACCATTTCATTACACTTTAATTTTTTGGGCAATAATTTTTGGATATATATTTTATAATGATATTCCAGATATGTTTACAGTTATTGGAGCTATAATAATTACTTGTTCTGGTATCTTTGTTTTAAACCAATCATCAAAAAATTAACTTAAACTATGATTGTTTATAGTTTAGTTTTACATATAGTCATCTATTAATGTCTAAGAATAAATTAGCAATTTTTTTAATTATCATCTCAGTTTTTTGTGGAACATTAATGTTAACCTTTTTAAAATTAGCACAAGAAGAAGTTAATGTTTATGTTGCAGGATTTTTTAGATTTTTATTTGGTTTACTGATTATTTTTCCATATATGTTAAAATCAAAATTTACAGTTTTTAAAACCAATCATCACAAGAAACATTTTTTAAGAGCAGTTTTAAATTTACCTTCAATGCTATTATATTTTTCAGCTTTAGTATTGATGCCAATTGAAAAAGCTACAGCGATATCTTTTGTTGTTCCTTTCATAGTAACAATATTGGCAGTTTTGTTTCTAGGAGAAAAAATTTACATATACAGGAGTTTTGCACTGGTTTTAGGATTTATAGGAATGTTAATAATTTTAAGACCAGGGATAATTGAAATTTCTCTTGGTGTTTATATGGCACTGGCATCGTCTTTTATGTGGTCAATAGTGATTATAATTACAAAAACTATCGCAAAAGATGATAGTTCGATTACGATTTTATCTTATGGATACACGTATATGACAATTTTTAGTTTCATTATTGTGTTGTTCTATTGGCAAACACCTAGTTTTCAAACTTTGATTTATTTATTTTTTGCAGGTTTATTTGGTACATTGTTACATCTTTGCATAAATCACGCATACAAATTAGTAGATGTTAGTATGACACAACCATACTCGTTTCTAAGTTTAGTGTTTGCTTCTTTAATTGGATATTATGTTTTTAGTGAAACACCTGATCTCTTCACTTGGATTGGTGCTAGTGTTATATTTTTAGGTGTTTTAATCATGTCATATCGTGAAATGAAGCTTGATAAAGAAATTATTAGAAAACGTATAGATATTAAATCTTAATTTTTTCTCTTAAAGGTTTTGTAAATATGCCAAACTACAATTAAAATTGTAGTTGCT
>CACIRC010000015.1 GCA_902588895.1 uncultured Pelagibacteraceae bacterium | reverse complement strand
CTTAAATTATCTACCTGAACAGCTTTAAAATTTTCTCTTTCAATACTTACTTTAAAAGGAGTTGTATGAGATCCAAATAATGCAATTCCTTTTGATCCCAAGTGAGCTGTCATATGTGCTGGTCCAGTATCATTTGCAATAACAAATGAACTATCTTTAATTAATGCAGCTAATTGAGAAATATCTAAAGCTTTACCGTTATCTAAAACACAGAGTGCATTAATATTTGATGCTTCTTTAATTTCACTTGGTCCAGGTGCAATGACTACTTTAAATTTATTATCTTGTTTTTCATTAATCAAAGAAATTAATTCATTATAGTGAGGCCATTTCTTTGAGGTTAAATGTGGCGAACAAAAAGGGAAAAGAAGAATATATTTATCTAATTGATGGTGATTTTTTATTTGGGATATATCCGTTGTGCTCCATGAAAAATTGGGGCTCAAAGTATGATTTGTATTTATGCCTGAACTCTTTAATTGATAATCAAATCTAGATAGAACAGAGTCTTTATCAAAATCTTCTTTTGTAGTTCCTTCAGGTAAAGTAGTTTCTGTAGAAGACCAAATATCTTTTGTTGCTTTTGGAAATAGAATTTTTTTATAAAAAGCTGTTCTAGTTGAATTCTGTAGATCGTAAACTTTAGAAAAATTATATTTTTTTATATTTTTCATTAACAAATATAAATAAATCAAGTTTAGTCTTGATAATCGCTTATCTAAAATAACTTCAGAAATATGTGGATTTTTTTTAAATAAATCAAAATATGGTTTTGTTGTTAGAAAATAAATTTGATCTCCTTTATGATTCTCAGAAATATCTTGAATTGCACCACAAGCTTGAGCTATATCACCCAAAGATCCATGTTTAATGATTAAAATATTAGACATATTTTTAACAATTTAACATAGTATAAAATTTAATGAATAAAATTATAGTAGAAGTATCGGTTGGTGAGCTTTTAGACAAAATTTCAATCTTAGAAATTAAAAAAGAAAAAATTAAAGACCCTGATAAACTAAAATTCATATCTAATGAACATTCGATTCTCAAAGATCAATTAGAAAAAAATGTTAAATCTGACGATAAACTAAATAAATTATTCCAAGATTTAAAAGAAATTAATGCCAAGTTGTGGATTATAGAAGATGACAAAAGAGATTGTGAAAAAAATAAGGACTTTGGTGATAAATTTATAAAATTATCAAGAGATGTTCATTTTTTAAATGATGACCGGGCAAAAATTAAATTAGAAATGAATAATCATACAGGATCAAGTATTAAAGAAATTAAAGAATATACTAGCTACTAAAAACTTTAGGAAACCAATCATCTCTCATCAAATCTCCCGTTTTTAAATTGATTCCATCAAATGGAGGTGAAGTTGGCCCTCCTCTATCAATATATTTTACATCATCTCCTATAAATCGCATCGAAAATGCTCTTCGAGATTTAGAGGTATTGTTTCCTGTTGAACCATGTACAGTTTTAAAATTAAATAAAACAGCATCCCCTACACTTAGTTCTGGAATTAAAATATTTTTTTCAAAATTTTTTGATGGAGGTAAATTCATAAAAGAACTATCATTAATATACCAAGATTGATTATTGGACCATTTTGTAGGTCTAATTAATTTTGACCATTTGTGAGAACCTAAAATTAATTTGAGATTATTTTTCTGATCAACTTCATCTAATGGAATCCAAATACTTCCAGTATCATTACCATCAACGCAATAATATGGCATATCTTGATGCCACGGTGTTTCCTTATAAGTACCAGGATCCTTTATAAAAATATGTTCGTGAAAAATTTGGGTAGATTTAGAATTGGTTGCTTCTGCAACTATTTGAGCTCCAGGCGAATTAAATAAACAATCCTTAAATTCTTCTATCCTCTCCCAGTTACAATAATCCTCAAAAAATCTTCCATTATCATCAGTTACATTTTCTCTTCCGTGCTTACTTGGTTTATCTAAAACTTTTTGAAATCCTTTTCTAAGAGGCTCAATCCAATCTTTAAATACATCCTTAATTATTATTACACCATCATTTTGATAATCATTAATTTGTTTCTCTGATAAAAACATTTTTATTGTTGAAAGCTGTACTTTTTCTCTAAATATTTAATTACATTATGAATTATAAAAGTCATGAATAAATAAATTCCACCGGCAACAATGAATACTTCGATTGGTTTAAAAGTTGTTGAAATAATATATTTAGCAACACCAGTTAAATCCATTAGGGTAACTGTGCTTGCAAGTGAAGTACCTTTCATCATCAATATGATTTCATTTCCATACGCAGGAAGTGATTGTCGAATAGCGATTGGAATTTGGATTTTATAAAAGATTATTTTATTTGATATTCCCAAGCTTTTTCCAGCCTCGATTATACCTGGTTTTATTGTTTGAAATGCTGATCTTAAAATTTCTGAGGTATATGCGCCAGTGTTTAAAGTAAAAGCTATAATTGCACACCAATAAGGTTCTTTTAAAATTACCCATAGAAATGTTGTTCTTAAATATTCAATTTGGCCCAATCCAAAATAAATTATGAAAATCTGGACCAATAATGGTGTTCCTCTAAATATATATGAATAGCCATAAGCAAATTTATTAATAAATATATTTTTATTTAATCTTAAAATTGCAAAAAAAAGACCTAGGAATAATCCAAAAAATAATGATGCAGACAATAATTTTAAAGTAACTACAGTTGCTCCTAAAAGCTTAGGGAAACTAGTAATCATTAACTCAAAATCCATTAATACCCCCTACTATACCTAACTTCTAACTTATTGATTAATTTCATACTCACGTAAGTGAGCAACAGATATAAAACTGCTGCAAAAGAATAAAAGAACAGTGGATCCCGTGTTGAGCCAGCTGCAATATAAGATTGTCTCATTATTTCAACTAAACCCGTAACTGAAATTAGAGAGGTATCTTTTAAAGTTATTTGCCAAACATTGCTCAAATTTGGAATAGCTAGTCTTAACATTTGAGGTAATATTATTTTATAAAATTGCCCAAACTTATTTATTCCAAGAACCTTTGCAGCTTCAAATTGACCTTTGTCTATTGACTGAATTGCGCCTCGAAATACTTCAGTCGAATAAGCTCCAGAAATAATACCAATAGCCATTGATCCTGTAATAAAAGCATTTATTTCTATGTATTCATAATAACCAAATATTGAAGCCACATACATGATAGCTCCACTTCCTCCAAAGAAGAAAAGGTAAATTACTAATAGTTCAGGTACACCTCGAATTACCGTTGTGTAAAAATTACCAACTAAATTTAAAGTTTTATATTTTGAAAGTTTTAAAGGAGTAAAAATTAATGCAAAAAAGAAACCAACTAACATTGCTGTAATTGATACAGCGATTGTCATCAAGGTTGCGTAAAATAACTCGTCACCCCAACCTGTTTTACCAAATGCGAGAAGTTCCATATAGATTGGCGACTATATATTATAGTCGCCAGATCTGAAATGAATTACATAGAAGCGTCGAAACCAAAGTGCTTAATAGCAAGTTTGCTAATAATTCCTTGTTTTCTAGCTTTGTTAATTGCTTTATTGAAGTCTTTTAAGATTTTGGCATCTCTTTTACCAATAGCACTATCGCTAGCTTGTCTGATACCAACACCTACACCATTACCAAATGCACCACCTGAAAAAGTTGGTCCAACTAATACAACTGGTTTACCTGATTTGTCTGCATAATCTGTAAATGCTACTGCTGCAGCTAAAGCAACATCACATCTCCCAGAAGTAAGGTCTAGGTTAACTTCATCTTGAGTTTTATAAGTTCTAACATTTACACTTCCTACATCACCTGACTCTAAAAAGTTTTGGTGAATTGTGCCTGTTTGAGTACAAACAGTTTTGCCAGCAAGTGCTCCTGTTAATGTTTTAAGAGCTTTTTTAACATCAGATCCACCTAACGATAAATTAATACCCTCTGGTGTATCCATGCCCTCTAAGCTTGAACCTTTCATTACCGCAAGAGAAGCTACTTCATCAGCATAACCTTGTGAAAAAGTAATTGTTTTTTGTCTTTCAGCAGTAATAGACATACCGGCCATAATAGCGTCAAATTTTCTCATTACTAAAGCAGGAATCATTCCATCCCAATCTTGTTCAACAATCGTACACTCATATTTCATGATTGCACAAAGTTCTTTAGCAAGCTCAACCTCAAAACCGATAAGATTGCCTGAAGCATCTTTTGAATTCCACGGAGGGTAAGCCCCTTCAGTCCCAATTTTTATTTTTTCAGCAGAAACATTTCCAATGATAAATAAAGAAGCAAGAACCGTTAAAATAGTTTTTTTGAATATATTCATTATTTTCTCCTTTAATTAAGGAGAATTATTTCACAAATTTAAATAAGAAAAAAGAAAAAATTAATGATTAATTGATGAAGAAAAATTCCAAGAGCAATCAAAGCTAGGTATGTAAACTCTTGATAATTTTGCATTACCAAAATTTTGATTGAAAACATTCAGCCAGTTTTCAACCTGTTGTGGTTTTTTGTCCTGGCTCCCAACCTGAGTAGTAATAACTCCTTTAGGTTTTAAAATTCTTACTAATGAATCCATATTCTTAGCAGCTAAATCTATGCAAAATTGATCGTCATTTAGATCAACAAAAATGTGATCATAAGTATCATCTCCAACTAATTTAATACTTTCAAATGCATCACCCCAAACACATTTTACTGAATTTTTTTCGGTTGCTTTTTTTCCAATATCTCCAAGGTGTTTATTGCAAACATCTACAACTTCAGGATCCAGTTCATACCAGTCTATAAAGTTAAAATTTTTGGAAATACACTCTCTTGCAACTCCTCCATCTCCGCCACCAATAATCGCTGCTCTTTCATTGTCTTTATTTAAATTTAAACCTGAACCTACAAAGGTTGAGCTGTATAAGTGCTCATCAGTTGAAGCTACCTGTATTTCACCATCAATAAACAAAGATTTACCAAATTGCTCTAAATCTAAAATTTCTATGTGTTGACCTACTTTGGATTTAAAATCTTCTAAAACATCATTCACTACATATGATTTTTGTAAGCCTGGCGAACTGTAAATATCATGATAAAGAGATTTTGTATCTCTATTAAATTCTTTTTTTACTATTCTTTTGTGTTCAAATTCTTTCTTAATAATATCTATCGCTACCGAGGGGTTTACTTTTCCACATGTAAAGAAATCAAAACTTATAATTCCTTTTTCTGGAAAAGTATGAAAACTAATGTGGCTTTCAGCCAACAAAGCAAGAATGGTAAAACCTTGAGGTTCAAATTTATATTTTGATATATTTAAGATTGTTACTTTTGCAGCTTTTGCAATATCGTGAATTACTTTTTCAAATACGGATGGATCATACTCTTTAGTAGTTCCAATTATGTCTATAGCTATATGTTCACCAACTTTTGTCATAATAACCTTGATGAAACCTTACTAATCAAATTTTTTGCTTCTTTCAAACAAAAAACTATTATAATACTTCGCTGAGGTTGTAACTGTGAAAAACAATTGGTCAAATTTAGAGGCAAAAAAATACATCAAAAAGTATACAAAACTTGGTCATTCAAAAGATATGGCTTTAAGAGTTTACACAACAAGACTATTGGGAAGAAATAGTGAACTTGTTCTTCATGGAGGAGGAAATACATCTGTAAAAACCTCAATTAAAGATATTGATGGCAAAGATTACGAGGTGCTCTGTGTTAAAGGAAGTGGTTGGGACATGGCTGAAATAGAACCAGCTGGTTTACCTGCAGTGAAATTAAATCCACTTTTAGCTCTTAAAAATAAAAAATATTTAAGTGATGAAGATATGGTTGCATATCAAAAAAGAAACTTAATTGATATTAAGTCACCTAACCCATCTGTAGAAACTTTTTTACATGCCTTTTTACCTTTCAAATTTGTTGATCACACCCATTCTGATGCGATTATGGATGTAACAAATAGGCCAAATGGTAAAGATCTTTGTAAAAAAATTTTTGGAACCAAGGTTAGTATTGTACCTTACGTAATGCCTGGATTTAGTTTGGCTCAAAAAATTAATGAGGTTTATAATAAAAATCCAAATATTAACTGCTTAATACTTTTAAACCATGGAATATTTACTTTTGATAATGATGCTAAAAAATCATATGACTTAATGATTAAATATGTTTCTATAGCAGAAAAAACTATTAGAAAATTAAAACGAAAAAAAATAAAACAAATCAAAAATTATAATACAAAGTTTAAGCCACATGAAATTGCGCCAATTTTAAGAGGTTTATTAACTGAAAAAAAAGATCAAAAATTTATACTTAATTTTAGGTCAAACAAAACCTTAGATTATTTTATAAATGGTAAAGAAGTTAAAAGATACTCTGGAATTGGAACTGCTACTCCAGATCATGTAATAAGAGTAAAACCATTTCCATTAGTAATCACACCAAAACAAAATTCAAGTATTGAGGATTTCAAAAAAATAGCAAAGAAAAGTTTTAAAAATTATAGAGAAAAATATTTAAAGTATTTCAATACGAATAAGAAAAAAGTTAAAGGTAAAAAAACAATGTTAGATACATCGCCTAGGGTAATCTTGGTGCAAAACGTTGGTTTGTTTAGTGTGGGTGATAGTTTAAATGCTTCAAAAATAGCTGGAGACCTAACTGAAACAAATGCTAGAGTAATTTCTTCAGTTGAAGAAACAACAAAATACAAGTTTATACCTGAAAAAGATTTATTTGATGTTGAATATTGGTCTCTAGAACAAGCTAAAATTAAAAAAGCTAAAAAAATTCTTCAAGGAAATGTTGTTGTAATAACTGGTGGATTTGGTGCAATTGGTTCAGCCACTTATAAACTATTTAAAAGTTATGGAGCAGAAATTGTATTACTTGATTACGATTCCAAAAAAGTAAAAGAAATGCAAAGTAAAATTAAGGATTTATGTTTGCACTGTGATGTAAGAAACAAAAATAGTGTAAAAAATGCTTTTAAAAAAATTTGTGAACAATATGGTGGTATCGATATTTTAATATCAAATGCTGGGACAGCAGTTGGTGGATCAATTGCTGAAGTAGATGATAATATTTTAAGAGAAAGCTTTGAAGATAATTTTTTCTCTCATCAAAATTGTGCTTCAGAAACTATTAAAATAATGAAAGAACAAAATATTCAAGGATGCTTATTATTTAATATTTCAAAACAATCAGTAAATCCTGGAAAAAATTTTGGTCCTTATGGTCTCCCAAAAACAGCTTTGTTGAGTTTATGCAAACAATATGCGGTTGATTATGGATCACTTGGCATTAGATCAAATGGAGTTAATGCTGATAGAATTAGAAGTGGTCTTTTAAATGATGGAATGATTAAATCTCGAGCAAAGGCCAGAGAAGTTTCAACTGATGAATATATGAGAGGAAACTTACTTTTAAACGAAGTAAAAGCAGAAGATGTTGCCAAAGCTTTTTTCCATCTAGCTATATCTAAAAAAACAACAGGTGCAGTTTTAACAGTAGATGGAGGAAATATTGCAGCTTCTTTAAGATAGTTAATTTAATTTTATTCTTGCAATTTCTAAATTTTATCTTCAAGATTAAGATTATAAAAAATGTCTGATACTATTAAATATTTTCTTGAAGAAAGCAAAATGCCTAAGACATGGTATAATATTGCTGCAGATCTTCCAAAACCGCTTGATCCAGTTTTACATCCAGGTACTTTAAAACCAATAGGACCAGATGATTTAGCTCCTTTATTCCCAATGGCTTTGATTGGACAAGAAGTTTCTCAAGATAGAGAAATTGAGATTCCTGAACCAGTAAGAGATATTTATAAACAATGGAGACCTTCTCCACTTTATAGAGCTAGAAAATTAGAAAAATTTTTAGATACGCCTGCAAAAATTTATTATAAATATGAGGGTGTAAGCCCATCGGGAAGTCACAAACCTAACACAGCAGTTGCACAAGCATTTTATAATAAGGAAGAAGGTACAAAAAAAATAACTACAGAAACCGGTGCAGGTCAATGGGGAACTTCACTTGCTTTTGCATGTAAACTGTTTGGAATAGAACTAGATGTTTACATGGTTAAAGTTAGTTTTGAACAAAAACCATATAGAAAATTAGTAATGCAAACATATGGCGCAAGATGTGTTGCGAGTCCATCAGATGAAACTGACAGTGGAAAGGCTATTTTAGCTAAGGATCCAAATAATACAGGTAGTTTAGGTATTGCTATTTCTGAAGCTGTTGAGATGGCAGCAAAAAACCCTGACACTAAATATGCACTTGGTAGTGTGTTAAACCATGTGCTTATGCATCAAACTATTGTTGGTAATGAGGCTTTGCTTCAAATGGAGATGGCTGATGATTATCCAGATATTTTGGTTGGTTGTACTGGTGGTGGAAGCAACTTTTCAGGATTAGTTTTTCCATTTATAGGTAAAAATTTTAGAGAAGGAAAAAACACTAGAGTAATAGCTTGTGAGCCAAAATCTTGTCCTTCACTAACAAAAGGGAAATTTGTTTATGATTTTGGTGATACCGGAAGATTAACGCCATTAATGAAAACACATACTTTAGGATCTCAATTTATTCCACCAGCAACACATTCTGGAGGATTAAGATATCATGCTATGGCACCAATGGTGAGCCATCTTAAAGAAATTGGTGCAATAGAAGCAAAAGCTTATGGACAAAAAGAATGTTTTGAGGCTGGAGTATCATTTGCAAGAACTGAGGGAATAGTTCCTGCTCCTGAAGCAACGCATGCTGTAAAAGGTGCAGTAGATGCAGCATTAGAATGTAAAAAAAACGGTGAAGCTAAATCAATTCTATTTAATCTTTGTGGACATGGTCATTTTGATATGAAAGCTTATGGAGATTTCTTTGAAGATAATTTAGCTGAAGATAAATTTGATCAAGCTAGTGTAGATAAAGCATTAGAGGAACTTCCAAAAATTGCTTAATTTTAAAATTGAGTCTCTTAGAACCATTTAGCGGAATAAGGCCAAAAAAAAAGTTTGCAAGACAAATCACTTATCCAAACATAAGTTATCTTAATAATTACAAACTTAACAAAAAATTAAATTTTGTTAATTTATTAAATGCTTCAAGCATCAAAGAGTCAAAAAAAATGCTTCGAAGTCTTTATGATAAAGGTATTATTCAACAAGACCAATCAGATCATTTCTATTTATATCGAATTACATACAACAAGAAAAAATTACTTGGGATAGTTGGTAAAATTAATTTAGAGAATTATGATGACAAAAAAATATTAGGTCATGAAGAAACCTTTTTGGAAAGAATAAAAAAAAGAAAAGAGCAATTATTAAAATTTAATAGTCAAATAAGCCCTATATATACAACGTATAAGTCTAAACCAAATTCTTTAAAGAAATTAAATAATATTTTTAAATATAAGCCAGATTATAATTTTAAATCTGAGGATAAATGTAGGCATGAACTTTGGGTTGTTAAAAAAGCAAATATAGAAAAATTACTTAAAAATTATCTTAAAAATATTAAAAAAATATACATATGTGATGGACACCATCGGATACAGGCCATGTTAAAAAGTAAAAAAAAAATTGCTCCTATGGTAGTTGCTTTTCCTGATAACCAAGTAAATATACTGGATTACAACAGGGTTTTAAAAACTGGATTAAAATTTGAAAAAATTAAAAAAATAATTTCAAAAAACTTCTCTTTAAATATTTCTAAAAAAAATAAAAAGCTTAAACAAAATCAAATTGAAATGTATGTAAATAAAAAGTGGCATACACTTCAGTTACATAAGAAATCAAAGGAATTGGATGTAATTATATTGAAAAAATTAATATTAAATAAAATATTAAAAAATAATAAAAATATTAAATTTGTATCAGGTTTTAAAGGCAAAAAAGCCTTAGAAAATTTGGTAAACTCTAAAAAGTACAACTTGGCATTCAAGTTATATCCTACTAATATTTTAGAAGTTTTGGCATATGCTGAAAAGAAAAGATATATGCCACAAAAATCTACTTGGTTTCACCCAAAACCTCTTGATGGATTAATTTCCTCAAAAATTATTTCTTAAACAGTTCTTCCAAACCATTTTTCGATGCTTCAGAAATCCCTCTTTCTGTAATCAAGCCTGTTACATATTTTGCTGGTGTAACATCAAAAGCTAAATTCATAGACTTGCTTTTTTTGGGGTAAATAAAGACTTTCTTAATTTCATTATTCTCATCAATACCCTCTATATGAGATAATTCCTCTGAATTTCTCTCCTCGATTGGAATATCTTTAGCATCTTTAATATCCCAATCAATTGTTGAACTTGGAAGAGCAACATAAAAAGGAACATTGTTATCATGGGCAGCTAATGCTTTTAGATAAGTTCCAATTTTATTACAAACATCTCCGTTTGATAGTGTTCTATCTGTTCCTACAATACACATATCAACTTCACCTCTTTGCATTAAAATACCACCAGTGTTATCAGCTATAATAGTATTAGGAATCTTTTCTTCATTTAATTCATAAGAGGTTAAATTTGCACCTTGGTTTCTTGGTCTTGTCTCATCTACCCATACGTGAACTGGAATGCCTTTTTTGTGAGCGTGATAAATTGGCGATGTTGCCGTACCCCAATTAATTGTTGCTAACCATCCAGCATTGCAATGAGTTAATATATTTACTGTATCTTTTTTTTTATTATAAATGTCTTCAATTATTTTTAATCCATTAATACCAATATTTTCACAAAACTTTTCATCTTCATCACATATTTCTTTTGCTTCATTTAAAGCTATATCCAAAATTTGATCACTATTGATACCTGATAATTTTTTCATCATACGCTCTACAGCCCATTTTAAATTTATAGCTGTAGGTCTAGATTCAATTAGCTCTGCTGCACTATTTTTTATAAATTGCAGATCCTTGTTTTCTTTTGCTGCCAGCGCAATTCCATAAGCAGCAGTTCCTCCAATCAAAGGTGCTCCTCTTACTTCCATTATTTTAATAGCCTTGACTGCATCTTTTACTGTCTTAAGTTCCTTAATAATAAACTGATGTGGAAGTTTAGTTTGGTCGATTATTTTAACAACCTCTTCTTCATACCATATTGTTCGATATTCTTTGCTTTCAATTTTCATTTTATTTAAATTTTTGACTCAATAAATTTTAATATTGTTGGATTGTAAAACTGAAAACAATCTGCCCAATTTATATAATGATAATTTTTAATTTCATCCTTCCAGGGTTTTCCATTATTTACACCGCTCCTGTAACATTTTTTTCCATTAACCTTTTTGTCATTAGAAATTATAATTCTCTCAACACCAGGAATATCTTCAACCCAGTCAGATAGCAAACCATCATATGGATCTTTTGGGTGTGTGAAAACTAAGGCATGTAAATTTTTACTTTTTAAAATTTCATCTATTTGTGATTTTCTCAAGTCTGCTGGTCCGTCTCCTTCTTTTTTTCTAAATTTTTTGAGAGCTTTTTCTATACCTAACTTTTCTACTTTCGTTTCTTTTGTTAATTTTCCATAACATGCTTGCATATATGATATTCCTCCCCCGACTTTATCTGAATGTTTAGCTAGGAACATCATTGTCATCCATCCTCCACATGAGTGACCTGTAATAAATATCTGATTTTTTGGAACACCCATTTGGATAAATTTTTCAATTAAATCTAAGTTTGCACTTAATCTTTTTTCTAATTTACTTACACCTTTGTAGGGTGGTTTAAACTTTTTCTTATTCCAAATTCTTTTATAATCATCTCCAGCAAAATGATTTGTGCAAAAATTATAAACCATTATTTCTTTGTCTTTAATTTTTTTCCCAATTAAAGAGGCTGAATTATTCAAATTATTTAACCAAGCACATTCATTTTTTAATGGTGCATCATGTTTGTTTTGTCCATGATTATAAATTATTACAATTTTATTTTCAGGATTATCAATATTTTGATTACTTAAGATTTTTATTTTTTTATTTATAAAACCACTTTTAAGAAGTTTGTCTGCATAAGCAGAACTGATAAACATAAAAATTATTACAAAAATTGTTAATATTTTTTTCATTTATTAAAAACTCTTCCCGCTATAGTTTTGAGTTTATCAATAGTTTTTTCTGTTCTTTTTTCTGGAGCAGTAATAATAGCTACATCTAAACAGTTGTTTGTTGGATCATTTGGGTCAATATGATCTTCAAAATTATCAATTAAATTTTTGATCATAACTTTAGCTTTTTCAGCATTACCTAACAAAACTTTGATTACTTGTTGAACATCAACATTTTCGTGATCAGGATGCCAACAATCAAAATCAGTTACCATTGAAACAGATGCATATCTTATTTCAGCTTCTCTTGCTAATTTTGCCTCAGGCATATTTGTCATTCCAATTACATCTGCTTTCCAAGATCTATATAAATTAGACTCTGCTAATGTAGAAAATTGAGGCCCCTCCATAACTACATATGTTCCATTTCTTTGATAGTCTATATTTGATTTTTTAATTGCAGCTTCACATGCATTCATCAAACCATTGGATGTTGGATGAGCCATTGAAACATGGGCAACAATCTCATCATCAAAAAAAGTTTTTACTCTTGCGAAAGTTCTATCTATAAATTGATCTACAATAACAAATTTTCCAGGTTGCAAATTTTCTTTAAGAGAGCCCACAGCAGATACAGAAACAATATCAGTAACTCCTAGTTGTTTGAGCGCATCTATGTTTGCTCTAAAATTAATATTAGAGGGAGATATAAAGTGTCCTCTTCCATGCCTTGGTAAAAAATAAACTTCTTTATTATTGTAATTAGTTTTTAATATCTGATCTGATGGTTTTCCCCATGGGGTCAGTACATCAAGTAATTCTCTTTCTTTGAATTCTTCAACATCATAAAGACCACTTCCACCAATTATTGCTAATTTATTAGTTGTCATAATTTTAAATTTATTTATTTATACTTCTATATTTAATTATTATGAACTTAAAAGACTATATTAGATCAATTCCAGATTATCCTAAAAAAGGCATTTTGTTTAGAGATATTACTACTTTGATAAAAAATGAAAATGCTTTTGCAGAAACAATAAATCAAATTGTAGAAAGATCAAAAAAATTTAATTTTACTAAAATAGCAGCTATTGAGTCTAGAGGTTTTGTTTTTGCATCTGCTGTTTCATATCTTTTAAAAAAACCATTTATTTTGCTTAGAAAAAAAAATAAACTTCCAGCTGATGTGCACTCAATAGATTTTGAATTAGAGTACGGAAAAGCAACTATTGAAGTTCATAAAGACTCTATTAATGAAAATGATTCTGTATTAATAATAGATGACTTAATTGCAACCGGTGGAACTGCTGATGCTGCTGCAAAACTAGTGGAAATTTCAAAAGGAAAAGTTGCGGCTTTTATTTTTGTAATAAATTTATTTGATTTAGAGGGTTGTGATATTCTTATAAAACAAAATTATAAAGTAGAAAGTTTAATTGAATTTCCAGGACATTAAGTTTTTAATTTGTATTTTAATGCTAAAGAATAATTTAAAAAATAAAATGAGAATACCAATTCCTGTAACTCTGAAAATCTAATATAATTTAAAGTTATTATCTCATACCAATAATTTCCTATATGTTTTCCTAAATTTAAATCAAACTTGTCGTTAACAAAATCTGGGAAGGAAATAATTAATAACAAAATACTTATGAATGATAAATTGTTATTTGGTAAAATAAATTTTGAAAACTTTAAACTTTTTTTAAAAATTTTTTTGTGAATAATTATAAAAATAAAATTAAATCCACAAAACATAAAAACAAATGCTCTAGGTAATTGATCAAATAAATTTGATATATTGTGTAAATTAAACTCTTTTTGATTATTCAAATTAATTAAAGATTTTGGTGTATTAAAATCTAAATAATGTTGACCCCAACTAATTTCCTCACCAAAATAATAAAACAAACCAATGCAGATAATTAAAAGAATTTTTTTTTCATTTTTTACTTTTGTTGTTTTAATGCAATTAATTATTACAAAAAAAGCACTTAATAAAAATATTGCTTGAACCGTCTCAATAAAACCATTTTCACTCCAAAAGTTAAAAAAATATCTTTCACAAAAACTATCATCAATGTTAATTCTGTAGTTAGAATATTTGCACATCCATCCTTCGAATAATATTAGAAGAAAAAAAATAAAAAAAAGATATTGGTATTTATTGATATTTTTGTAATTTAACATTTAAATCTTACTAGATATATATCATTTAAATCACTTACCTTTGGTAGCGGGAAGTGGGATCGAACCACTGACCTCGGGCTTATGAGTCCCGCGCTCTAACCAACTGAGCTACCCCGCCATTTAATTCAGGTTGATTTATAATAGTTTTATTTTCCGTTTCAATACTTATCCACAGTTAATAATTCAATTGAATTATCATTTTTCAAGGGTAGTTTTGTTTACTATGAGAATTGAAGAAGAGTTAAAACTAGATTATTCAGATGTTTTGTTTAGACCTAAAAGAAGTACTTTAAAAAGTCGTAAAGATGTTAACCTCCTGAGAACTTACAGATTTAAATATAGTAAAAATGAATGGTCAGGCATTCCTATAATGGCGGCGAATATGGATGGTGTTGGAGAATTAAGTATTGCCGAAAAATTAAATAATCATGGAATGATTACTTGTCTAACTAAACAACATGATGTGAAAAAAATAAAACAAAATAAATTTATAAAAAAAATGTATTCAAATATCGCACTAAGTGTTGGAATAAAAAAAGAAGATTTTGAAAATTTAGATAAAGTATTGAAAGAATTTAGTTTTTTTAAGTTTATTTGTATTGATGTTGCAAATGGATACTCTGAACATTTCACTAATTTTGTAAAATCAGTAAGAGATAAATATCCAACAAAAACTATTATAGCTGGAAACGTAGTGACAGCTGATATGACTCAAGAATTAGTTCTAAGTGGAGCAGATATTGTTAAGGTTGGAATTGGACCTGGTAGCGTTTGTACAACAAGAATTCAAACTGGAGTTGGATACCCACAATTAAGTGCAGTAATTGAATGTGCTGATGCAGCACATGGACTTGGTGCACATGTGATAGCCGATGGTGGTTGCACATGTCCTGGTGATGTTGCTAAAGGTTTTGGTGGTGGTGCTGATTTTGTGATGTTAGGAGGAATGTTAGCAGGTCATGATGAGGGAAATGGTAAAATTGTAAAAGTTAATAGTGAAAAGTTTATTGAGTTTTATGGCTCTAGTTCTGAAGTTGCAAATAAAAA
>CACIRC010000014.1 GCA_902588895.1 uncultured Pelagibacteraceae bacterium | reverse complement strand
TTTAAATGCACTAAGTGGTAACGGCGTTCATATAGTAACCGTAAATGATTATCTTGCAAAAAGAGACTCAATTGAAATGGGCCAAATTTATAATTTTCTAGGTCTTTCATCAGGATTTATTAACAACTATCAAGATGATACTGAACGTAAGAAAAACTATGATTGTGATATTACTTATGCAACTAATAGTGAATTAGGATTTGATTACTTAAGAGATAATATGAAATTTTCTGAAGAGCAAATGGTTCAGAGAGATCATAATTTTTCAATAGTAGATGAAATAGATTCTTGTTTGATCGACGAAGCAAGAACACCTTTGATAATTTCTGGAGCAGCTGAAGATAAAACTGCCCAATATCTAGCAATTAATAAACTAATTAGAATGTTAAATAATAAAGATTTTGAAATAGATGAAAAAGAAAAAAGTGTTTTATTAACAAATGATGGCATTAATAATGTTGAAAAACTTTTTTCTAACGCTGGTATTTTAAAAAATAATAATTTTTATGATCCAGAAAATTTACATTTAGTTCACCATGTTAATCAGGCTTTACGAGCAAATCATTTATTTGAAAAAGGTAGAGACTATATTGTTAAAGATGGAAGTCTTAAAATTATTGACGAACTTACTGGAAGAATTTTAGAGGGCAGACGTTTTGGAGATGGTTTGCATCAAGCATTAGAGGCAAAAGAAAAGATTCAAGTGCAAGCTGAAAATCAAACTTTAGCTTCGATAACTTATCAAAATTATTTTAAACTTTATAAAAAAATATCTGGTTGTACTGGTACAGCCGCCACAGAATCTGAGGAGTTTTTTGAAATTTATAATCTACCAGTTGTTGTTATTCCAACTAATAAGGAAATGATCCGAAAGGATTTTAATGATTTAATTTTTAGAACAGAAAAAGAAAAGAATGACGCAATTATAGAAAAAATAATTGAAAGAAATAAATTAGGTCAGCCTATTTTGGTATTTACCTCAAGTATTAATAAATCTGAAGTTTATTCGAATTTGTTAAATCAAAAAAATATTAAACATGTAGTGTTAAATGCAAAAAATCATGAAAATGAAGCAGAGATAATTGCAAATGCAGGAAAAGAGAATTCATTAATTATTACAACAAGTATTTCGGGAAGAGGAGTTGATATTCAACTTGGTGGTAAGAAGGGCTCAATTCCAGAGGACCAGCTTAAAATAAATAAAGATAAAATCAAATCTTTAGGTGGTTTATTTGTAATTGGCACAGAGAGAATGGAGTCAAGAAGAGTCGATAACCAGGCTAGAGGAAGATCTGGAAGACAAGGAGATGAAGGTAGTTCTGTATTTTACGTTAGTCTAGAGGATGATTTAATGAGAATTTTTGGATCAGAGTCGATGAATAGTATGCTCGAAAAACTGGGACTTAAAGACGGTGAAAGTATCGATCATCCATGGATTAATAAAGCATTAGAGAGAGCGCAGCAGAAAGTGGAAGCTAGAAATTTTGATATAAGAAAAACACTTATCAAATTTGACAATGTTCTTAATGATCAAAGGCATGTTGTATTTTCACAAAGAAAAAATGCAATGAACAGTGAAAATATCTTTGATTATTCAAATGAATTTTTAAAAGAAATATCTGATGATTTAATAAAGTTAAAAATTTCAAATTTGTCTAATCCAAAAAGCAATGAATTTAATAATAAAACTAAGCAAATAATTGGAAAAAGCTTTGTAGAAACTGAGTTTAAAGATTTAGTTGAGGCAAAAGACAAGGATTTTAGAGAAAAGATTTCTAATAAATTTCAAGAAACAAGAAACGATCGGATTAAACTTCTAGGTGAAGATCATGCAAAAGACATTGAAAAAAGAATTTTTCTTCAATCAATCGATTTAAATTGGAAATCACATATCCAATATTTGGAGCAATTAAGACAAGTTATAGGGTTAAGATCTTATGGCCAGAGAGATCCATTAGTTGAATATAAAAAAGAAGCATTTGAATTATTTTCAAATCTTCTTGAAAAATTAAAATTAGATTATGTAACAATACTTATGAACTTAAAAGTTGTAGTCGAAACAAACCAAAATGACGAAATTAAAAGAGAGGATAAATATAAAGAAATTACAAAAAATAAAAAAATAGGGAGAAATGAGCCATGTTATTGTGGTTCTGGTAAAAAATTTAAGCACTGCTGTGGCGCTTTATAAAATTTAAATTATTAAAAAAATTGTACAAATTAAAATTAATCCAGTAATAATTGAAAATAATATTTTTTTTGATTTAAAAATTTGATCCAAATTATTTTTCTTAATGGTTAATGTACTTAGATCTTCAGTACCAGTCATAAAACCATCGTTTCTTCCAATTTTAAGAAATTTATTTTTTCTCTCATTCATTATTTCTTCTGAGGATAATTCATCAAAATAATTTAAATTTTTTGTTAAAATTTGTCTGACATTATTTAACATTATATCTCTATCTCGGTGTGCACCACCTAAGGGTTCGTCAATTATTTCATCAATAACTTTTAACTTAAGTAAATCTTTAGCTGAAAGCTTCATAGCTTTCGCAGCATCAAGCATTTTTTTTGGATCTCTCCATAGAATAGTTGCACATCCTTCTGGAGATATTACTGAATAGATTGCATTTTCTAGCATTAGAACTTTGTTTGATGAGGCTAATGCTATTGCTCCACCAGAACCACCCTCACCTATAATTATTGCAATTGTTGGAACTTTAAGCTCCATACAGCACTCGATTGATTTTGCAATTGCTTCTGCTTGTCCTCGTTCCTCAGCTCCTACACCTGGATATGCTCCTGGAGTGTCAATAAAAGAGATTATGGGAATATTAAATTTGTTTGCTAAGTTCATTAATCTTATAGTTTTTCTGTAGCCTTCTGGTCTCATCATTCCAAAATTTCTTTCTATTCTGCTGTCTAGATCTTCTCCTTTGTCTTGACCTATAACTAAAACAGATTTTCCATTAAACTTTGCAAATCCAGTTAATACTGATTTATCTTCTCCGTAATACCTATCTCCAGATAGTGAGATGAAGTCATCAAACAAATTATCAATAAAAAATTTTGCTTTTGGTCTGTCTTCATGACGAGCAACCATTGTAGTCTGCCAAGGATCTAGGTTTGCATAAATATTTTTTAATTTTTCATCTATTTCTGTTTGAGTACTTGAAATTTTTTGAGTATCAACTTCTGATAATCCCTCTTGATTGTAAGGATCTTTCAATTTATCTAGCTCGTTTTCTAGATCTTTAATTTCTGTTTCAAAATTTAAGTAATTTTTCATATTTACTTTATAGAGGATGGTTAAAATACAAAAAAGGCAATAAAATGATAGTAAATAAGGTGAAATTCTTATTAATTGACTTAAATCATTTAACAGATACAAATTCGTTATCGGGAGAGACTATTTATAGCGCCGAAGGAGCAACCACCCCGGAAACTCTCAGGCAAAAGGACCGATTAAAGCATAACACTCTGGAAAGAGATTAATTTCCGCCGAAGGAGTAAAACTCTCAGGCAAAAATACAGATGGGGTATGAAATTAAGTGCTATGCAAGAAAAATATATTAAAATTAACAATCTACAAGTATCTGAAAAACTATCAAACTTTGTAAATGATGAATTATTAAAGAATACAAATGTATCTTCAGAAAATTTTTGGTTAGGTCTAGAAAAAACTCTTAATGAGTTAGCACCAAAAAATAATGAATTAATTAAATTTAGGGAAGATTTACAGAAGAAGATAGATGATTGGCATATCAAAAATAAAGGTAAAGAATTTAATTCAGATGAGTATAAAAAATTTTTACTAGAAATTGGTTATTTAAAAAATGAAGGACCTGATTTTAAAATAGAAACTGAAAATGTTGATGAAGAAATTGCAAGTATAGCTGGACCTCAACTGGTTGTACCTGTCATGAATGCGAGGTACGCATTAAATGCTGCGAATGCAAGATGGATGAGTTTATATGATAGTCTTTATGGTACAGATGTAATTGAACAATCTGAAGATAGCGTATCTGAAAGGTATGACCCCTTGAGAGGTGAAATGGTTATAAAATACGGAAGAGATTTTTTAGATAAATACTTTACGTTAGCAGGATTGAGTTGGAATAAAATTACAAGTTTTGCTGTAAAATATGGGAAGCTAAAAGTTTTAAAAGGTGCTGATATTTTTGATTTGGAAGACGAAAATAAATTTGTTGGACATAGAGGAGAAAGCGACAATCCATCTGCAATTATTCTAAAAAATAATAATTTACATATTGAAATTCTAAAAGACTCGAGAGCTTTTGCTGCCCAACAAGATCATGCTGGTATTAGCGATATAATACTAGAATCTGCAGTGTCTACAATTTGTGATAATGAAGATAGTGTAGCAGCAGTAGACTCGGAAGATAAAATCATTTGTTATCGAAATTGGCTAGGTCTAATGAAAGGAGACCTTAAGTCAAAATTTGAAAAAGAAGGGAAATTATTTGAGAGAAAATTAAATCCACACAGAAGTTATATCTCAAAAGATGGCAAAGGTTTGAAGCTACATGGGAGAAGCCTTTTACTTGTAAGAAACGTTGGTCATCTAATGACAAACCCTTCAATTTTATTAAGTGATGGAAGTGAAGTACCTGAAGGTATTATGGATGCATTTATAACTACAGCAGCTGCGCTACATGATATTAAAAACAAAAATAATTCAAGAACTGGATCAGTTTATATTGTAAAGCCTAAAATGCATGGCCCAGATGAGACGGCATTTACAGATTTAATTTTTTCTAAAGTTGAGGAAGTTCTAAATTTACCTAAGTACACTTGTAAGATTGGTATTATGGATGAAGAAAGAAGAACATCGGCGAATTTAAAAGAATGTATTAGAAGTCTTAAAAATAGAGTATTTTTTATTAATACTGGATTCTTAGATAGAACTGGCGATGAAATGCATACATCAATGGAAGCTGGACCTATGATTAAAAAAGGTGATATGAAATCATCTAAATGGATTAATGCATACGAAAATAACAACGTTGATATTGGTTTAAATTGTGGGTTTTCTGGTAAAGCTCAAATTGGAAAAGGAATGTGGGCAATGCCAGACAAAATGAAAGATATGATGGAGCAAAAAACAGGACACTTAAAAGCAGGAGCAAATTGCGCATGGGTTCCTTCTCCAACAGCAGCTGCATTACATGCTTTACATTATCATGAAATAAATATTTTCAATGAACAAAAAAAATTAATAAATAGAGAATCAGCTAAGCTTGACGATCTGTTAACAATCCCAATAGCGGATAGACCTAATTGGTCTGTAGAAGATATAAATAAAGAAATTTCTAATTCTGCACAAACTTTATTGGGTTATGTTGTAAGATGGGTGGACCAAGGTATAGGTTGTTCAAAAGTTCCTGATATCAATAATATTGGCTTAATGGAAGATAGAGCAACCCTAAGAATTTCTTCACAGCATATTGCTAATTGGATCCATCATGGAATTACAACAAAAATACAAGTAACTGAGATAATGAAAGACATGGCCAAAATAGTAGATGACCAGAATAAAGATGATCCCCAGTATGTCAAGATGAGTGATAACTATGAAAACTCTATAGCATTTCAAACTGCGTGTGATTTAGTATTTAAAGGTAAAGAGCAACCTTCGGGTTATACTGAACCATTACTTCATTTTAATAGGTTAAAAAAAAAATCTAATCTGAGTTCGAAACCAAATTAGATCGATTTTTAAAAGCAGAAAATAAAGTCCCATCATCTAGACTTTCAATCTCTCCTCCTACTGGTAAACCTTGTGCTAATTTAGTAATTTTAACATCTAAATTTTTTAAACTATCTTGAATATAATATGCTGTTGTTTGACCTTCTACAGTTGCGCTAGTTGCGAGAATTACCTCCTCGATTTTATCTCTATTAACTCTTTCAACTAATGAGTTAATTAATAAATCTTCTTTTCTTTGGCCAACTGAAGAAATTGTCCCACCCAAAATATGAAAATAGCCCTGAAAGATATTTGAGTTTTCAATCGACCATTGGTCTGCAATATCCTCTACTACACAAATTTTATTATATTTTTGTTTTGTATTCTCACAATTTACGCAGCCATTTGAATTTGACTTTAATGCACCACATGAATTGCATCTAACTACATTTTTATAAACTTGCGCCAATGTATTTGCCATAGGTTTTACAAGTTCGTCACGATTATTTATTAATTTTAAAACAATTCTTTTTGCTGATTTAGGACCTAAACCAGGAAGTTTTGAAATTAATTTAATTAATTCTTCTATCTCACTGATGTTTTGCATCTATTATAAAGGCCATTTAAAACCAGGAATTCCAAAGCCTCCGGTTGCTTTTGAAATTTCCTCAGTTGTTTTTGATTTAAGTTGAGATTTAGCACTATTATGTGCTGCAACAATTAAATCTTCAATTATGGTTTTGTCCTCATTCATAATTTCATCAGATAACTTTATTGTTTGCATCTCTCCCTCTCCATCCAAAGTTATCTTAACAGAATTTGAGCCCGAGACTCCTTCAACTCTAATTTCCTTAATCTTTTGTTGGCTTTCTTTCATTTTTGCCTCAAGTTCTTTTGCTTTATCTAAAATTTTACTAAAATCAGTCATTATCAACTCCATCTGTATTTGAGTTTACATCTATTAATTCTGCGTCAGGAAATCTATCCATCACACTTTTAAATATTTCTGAATTTTTCATTTCATCAATTAATTGTTTTTTAACATTTTTTTGTTTGTCTTTTACTGACATTTGCCCCTTTAATTTACTGAATGTAATAATCCATCTTTCACCAGTCCACTCAAAAAGTTTTGATGATAAATCTTTTACAAAATCTTTATCTAAACTTTCATTAAAAGATATTTCAATTCTATTTTTTTCAAATTTTACAAGATTTACGTTTTTTTCTAACTCATATTTTAGTTTAATCTCCTTTTTATTTGCACAAATTTCAATTAGATCCTCGAATGCATTTATATTAATTTTATTTTCTGCTTTAATTTCTGTTTGAACTTCTGGTTTGATTTTTTCTTCCTGTGCAACATTCTTTATTTGATTGATTGTTTTAGAAGTTAATTCAGTTTCTGTATTCTCAACTAAATTTTCATTCTTCAAGTCAACCTCAACTTTTTCAATTTTATTCTCAGATTTTAAAGAACTTAAATGCATTAGTCTTATTAAGAACATCTCAATTGAAAGGTGTTGATTAGAAACTATATCTATTTCTTCGAGAGAAGAGATGGCAAATTGCCAAAATAATATTAATACTTCTGAATCTATTTGATTTGATAAATTTTTAATTTTAGAAAATTCTTCATCATTTAATGAAAAGTTTGTACTTTCTAAAGTTAAAAAATTTATATTTTTAAAGTAGTAAAGTAACTCTAAGAAATCATTAATAAAAACCTTTGGTTCAGCACCTTGGTCATAAATTTTTCTATAAATACTTATTACTTTTGTTTCCTCACCTTTCAAAATTAGCTCAAACAAATCGATTAATTGGGATTTATCAAAATACCCAAAAATTTTCTGAGCTGAATTTAAGTCTAATTCTTTTCCCTCATCCATACTTAATAATGCTCTATCCAGCAACGATAAAGAATCTCTAACAGAACCCTCGGAAATTTTTACTATAAGTTTTAAAGCATCATCGCTAATTTTTCCATTTTCCTTGTCCTTAATTTTTTTAATAAACTCAAATAATTCTGAGGATTTAATTCTAGATAGATCAAATCTTTGACATCTAGATACTACTGTAATTGGAATTTTTTTAATTTCTGTAGTTGCAAAAATAAATTTTAGATATTCTGGTGGTTCCTCTAAAGTTTTTAATAAAGCATTAAACGCTTGTTTGCTTAACATATGAACTTCATCAATAATGAAGATTTTATATTTAGCCGAGGTCGGCCCATATCTTGAAAATTCTATTAAATCTCTTACGTCATCTACACCTGTTTTGCTTGCTGCATCCATTTCAAGCACATCTATATGACTAGACTCACTTATAGATTTACAGCTTTCACAAAAGTTTTCTTTACATAAATTATCAATACCATTTGAACAATTAAGTGCTTTTGCAACAATTCGTGCTGTTGTGGTTTTTCCTATTCCCCTTATTCCAGTAAACAAATATGCATTAGGTATTTTGTCAGCTTTAATTGAATTTGTAATAGTTTCTGCAACGACCTCCTGACCAATAAGATCATCAAAAGTTTGTGGTCTGTATTTTAATGCTAATACTTTTGAGTTATTATTCATATATCTATAAGGAGACTAGAACCTGAATAACTGTCTCTACGACTGCTTCCGTTAAGATCTGGTCGGGTTCAAGCAGCATCCACCTCTAGCCTCCAAAACCATTATAGCAGTTAAAATTTCTAATCTACAAGAAAAGATTATTATTTTTTTTGTCTCAAGTTATCTGCTTCGAAAACACCTAGTACGTGAAAATCCTCACAATGTAGACCTAGCTCTTCAAGAGATTTCTGAACTTTTGGATCTTCGATGTGTCCGTCCAAATCACATAAGAAAAAATAAGAGTCGAAACTATTTTTTTCTGGATAACTTTGTAATTTAGTTAAATTTACACCATTAATGGCAAAACCTCCTAGTGATTGATATAGGGCAGCTGGCTTACTTTTCAATTTAAATAGAAAAGAGGTTATGTAAGTTTTGTCTTTAAATTCTGGTTGAGAAATATTTTTTCCCATAACCAAAAATCTTGTCAAATTTCCATTTTCGTTTTCTATATTTTTTTTAATTACTTCTAAGCCATAAATTTCAGCACTCAATGATGATGCTATAGCTGATTGCTTAACATCTTTTCTTTTAGAAATCATTTCAGCAGATCCAGCAGTATCTGCTCTAATATGTTCTGCTAAATTATTTTCTTTTATAAATTTTGAACATTGAGACAATCCTTGTGCGTGTGAGTATACTTCTTTGATATCTTTTAATTTAGCACCAGGTTGTCCTAATAAGTTGTGTTCAATTTTTTGATAATGCTCTTTATAAATATTTAGCCTATGTTTAAATATTAAATATTCAATTCCAATATTACCAGTAATTCTATTTGACTCAGGAATTATAATTCTGCTATCTGACTCTTCGGATGCTTTATTAAAACAATCATCAAAAGTTTTACAGGGCAATATTTCTGCTTTGGGATCAATAGAAAGTGCTGCTAAATGAGAATATGCACCAAAGGTCCCCTGAAAATAAATTTTACTCATCAATTCTTATATTCCATTATTTTTTTTAAGGCTAGATAATCCTCCTCTGTATCTACTCCTATTGGAGATGACTTTGCAAGTGAAACATTAATATCAATATTATTATCTAATGCTCTTAATTGCTCTAACCGATTTTCTATTTCATTTTTAGATTGACTTAATTGAACAAATTTTTCGAGTGAGTCTTTTGAATAACAATAAACGCCAATATGATGATAAATATTATCTATACTCTCAGACTTTCTTAAAAAAGATTTACCCTTTGGAAAATTGTTCTCCAATAAAATATTTTCAGTAATGACTTTTACAATGTTTTCATTTTTTAAGTTTTTGTTATCTTTTATTATTCCAGCAAGAGTTCCTATATTAGAGGTATTTTGAGTCATTTTATCATTCAATCTTACTATATCTTGGATGTCGATTGCTGGTTCATCACCTTGTAAATTCATTATAAAATCAACATCTTTAATATTTGATTTTATCAGTGCCTCATGAATTCTATCTGTACCTGTCTTATGTTTATCACTAGTTAAAATAGCATTAAAACCATTTCCTCTAACATCGTCAATAATTTCCTGGTCCTCTGTGGCTACAATCACATCTCCAATATTTGCTTCTTCTGCTTTTTTAGATACATGTGAAATAATTGATAAACCATTTATTTTTAACAAAGGTTTACCTGGAAGCCTGGTAGCGGACATTCTAGAGGGTATAATTACTAAAGTTTTCATTATATTTTCAAATTATTATACTCATTAAATAACTATAGGGGCAAATTTATACATTAAATTTTAGCTTTTTTTTAATTTATCATGTTATACGTTCACTACGAAATTTAGAAAAAATGGATTCTTTTGAAATAAACAAAATAGTTGCTGCAGTTTTAATGGTTGCCCTCCTTGTTATCGGTATTGGAAAGTTATCTGATGTTATCTTTCATGTAGAGAAACCTGAGAAACCTGGTTATTCAGTTGAGGTAGAAACAACAACCACTGTATCCTCAACCAACTCGAGTACGACGTCAGACAAAATCGATATATCAGCATTAATGGCACTGGGAGACATTGCGCATGGTGAAAAGGTTTTTAAAAAATGTGCAGCTTGTCATTCAATTGTTAAAGGGGGAAAGAATGCTATAGGTCCAGCACTATATAATGTTGTGGGAAGAAAAGTTGGAGTGATTGAAGACTATAAATATTCCAAAGCGTTAGCTTCGTATGATAAGAATTGGACTTTTGAAGAACTGAATGGATTTTTAATTAAACCAGCTAAATGGATAAAGGGAACAAAGATGGCATATGCAGGACTTAGAAAAGAAAAAGATAGAGCCTCTGTAATAAAATATCTAAATGAGAATTCAGACAGCCCTTTGCCACTACCTTAATTTTCCAAAACAATATAATAAAATACTTTTTTGTACATGAACTCTATTAAGTGCTTGTTGCCATACATGAGATTTTTTACCCAAAAAAACATCATCGCTTACCTCATCACCTCTAGGCAAACAGTGTAAGAAAATGCAATTTTTATTTGCATAACTCATTAATTTTTTATCAATTTTAAAATTTTTAAATGCTTGTATTTTTTTCTTCTTATTAACTTTATCATTTAAAGAAATAACTTTATCAGAAAAAATTACGTCAGAGCCAGAAACTGCTTTTTTCGCATCATTATAAATAAAAATTTGTTTATTATTTTTTTTAACCCAAGCTCTAACTTCTTTTCCTGGTTCAAATTTTTTTGGACAACCAATACTTAGCTTGAAAGAAAATTTTACTGATGCAGCTATTAAACTATCTAAAACATTATTGGAATCACCTATCCAGCAAATATTTAAATTTGAAATAGGTTTCTTCATTATTTCCTCGACAGTAAAAACGTCTGATAAAACCTGAGTTGGATGAGATGATGGACTCAACCCGTTTATGATTGGAATTGATAAATATTTTTTAAAATCCTCTACTTTCTTGTCACTATCTGTTCTTAACATAAACCCATCTCCATAAGTTGAGAGTATTTTCGCAGTATCCGCTATACTTTCTCCACCTTGTCCCAAATGAAGTTCGTTTGATCGAAGAGTTAAAGTCCCTCCTCCAAGTTGCTTGATTGCCAAATAAAAACTTATTCTTGTTCTTGAACTTGCCTTTTCAAACATTTGGATCAATATCTTACCTTTAAGAGGGGATCCTTTGTCAGTCTCAAGTGCGCTGAGTTTTTTTCTTAATTTTTTTCTTCTTCTAGCGTCAGTGATGATCTTTCTTAGATCTTTAGACGGTAAATCTTTTAAATTTATAAAATGTTTCATTTTATTTTAGTTCAGAACAAACCTTATGAATAATTTTTAAAGCTTGGTCAATTTCGTTTTTTTTAACATTAAGAGGTGGTAGAATACGAACAACATTTTCAGCTGCTCGAATAGTCAATAGCTGATTATCCATCAACTTTTTAATAAATTTAGTTTGATCTTTATACAATTGTATACCAATCAACAAACCTTTCCCTCTTATATTCTTGATTATATATGGATATTTTTCTTGAATTTTATTTAGTTTAAATAAAAAATATTTTGATAAACTTTTTACATTATTTAAAAAATTCTTATCTGATATAATGTCCATTATTATATTTCCAACAGACATGGCTAAAGGATTTCCTCCAAATGTTGATCCATGTGTACCTGGTACCATTCCTGACGCAACTTTTTTATTCATTAAAACTGCACCAATTGGAAAACCTCCACCTATACCTTTTGCAATTGGTACAATATCAGGTTTTACTTTTGATTTTTCAAAAGCAAAAAAATCTCCAGATCTTCCGATTCCACATTGAACTTCATCAAGTATTAGCAATATTTTCTTTTTATTACATAAAATTCTTAATTCTTTTAGACACCAATCAGGAATAACTTTAATGCCTCCTTCACCCATAATAGTTTCAACCATTATAGCTGCTGTATTTTTATTGATTTTGTTTTTAAGAGAATTGTGATCCCCAAAGTTGAAATGATCAAAACCTGTTACTTTTGGACCAAACCCCTCTGTCATTTTCTTTGATCCACTTGCAAAGATTGCAGCTAAAGTTCTCCCATGAAAAGAATTTTTTATACATAAAATTCTATTTTTATTTGGTTTTCCTATAGAGTAGAAATATCTTCTAGCTACTTTTATTGCTGCCTCAGTGGCCTCAGTACCACTATTTTGAAACATCACATAATCAGCAAAAGTTTTTTTACATAACTTTTTAGCAAGTTTTTCACCCTCTGGAATCTGAAAAGCATTGGATACATGCCAAAGTTTTTTTGACTGATCATTTAGAGTTTTAACTAATCTTGGATGGGCGTGACCTAAAGAATTTACAGCTATACCTTGAACAAAATCTAAGTATCTTTTGTTATCAGTAGAATATAAATAACTTCCCTTACCATATTTAAAGGCAATTTTTTTTCTGTTATAATTTTTTGCTAAAGAACTCATAAATCTAATTTGTTTTTATAAACTTTAATTATTAATACAAGTTAGGATTGAAATAACATATATAGTTAATAAATCTATTATTGTTGATAACTCTAATATTTTGATTGTTTAATTTAATATAATATCAGTATATTGTTGTTTAAAATAAAGTATATACAATATATTGATACTATGAGTTGGACAGACGAAAAAGTTGAATCCCTCAAAAAGTTGTGGGGTTCGGGCAAAACAGCAAGTCAAATTGCAGAAATTATCGGGGGAATAAGTAGAAATGCTGTTATTGGTAAAGCTCATCGACTTAATCTATCAGCCAAAATTAAAACCAGAGCATCCACATCAAATCAAGATTTTGAAAGTTCTTTAATTGAAAAAAATAATAAATCTAAAAAAATTCGCAGAAGTAAATTCAAATCACTAATAATTGAAAAAGATTTTGAACCTGAAAATCCTAAACAGTTAGAAGAGCTAGATGAAAATTGTTGTAAATGGCCAATTGGACATCCAAATGAAAAATCATTTTATTTTTGTGGTAGGTCATCCTTAAAAGATTTTTCTTATTGTAAACTTCATCTTTTATATGCTTATCAGCCTAAAGGTAAGAAAGAGGATGTGACTGAAAAGGAAGAAGTTCCAGAATTTATTGGAAAGAAAATACAATCTGCCTAATATTAGCCTGATCCTTTTTCTAAATCATTGTTAGATGAATATTTTTCTGTAGAAAATTGACCACCATCTCTCCACATGTAACTATATTTTTTAACCTCTATATCAAAATATCTTCTACTTGGTATACCTATATCAAAATTCGATTTATATTTTCCTGATAAAATATTATCATATCTTAAAAGTCTAAGTTGATCTCTTGTTAGCATAGGTTTGGGCATTAACTCAAATAATCCTGCTGAAAATTTTGCGAAAGATAAAGGTATCGGAATTAGCAATCTTTTTTTACCAATCAGATCTAATAATCTTTTCAATATATCTTTAAAAGATATTATTTCTGGTCCTACACACTCTATTATATTAGAATTCACATTTTTTGATATAATATGATATATTGTATCAGTTAAATCAGAGCAATGAATTGGAGAAAATTTTGTGCTTCCATTGTAATATAGTGGAAAAATTGGAAGTCTATTCAACAATGTCATAAAATTCGTAGAGAAATTGTCATCCACTGAATAAACAACGGAAGGTCTTAGAATATTTGCTGTAGGAAAGTTTTTTAAAATCTGAATTTCTCCCTCAACTTTACTTTTCGCATACTCAGAGTCCTTAGCTTTATCAATACCAAGAGCTGACAGATGTATAAAATGTTTATGATTATATTCTTTAGATAGTTTGGCTAAGATAGAAGGAAAAACTGTATGAATGTTTTTAAAAGTGTTTCCTTTCTTTTGCTCAAATAAAATTCCAATCAAATTAATACATATGTCAGTTTTTTTAAACAATTCTCTAATCCTTTTTTCCTCAAATATATTTGCTTCTACGATATCAATATAACCAGCGTTTGCTTGAGTTTTAATAATATAACTTTTTTGATGTATGTTTCTTGTAACAACTATAACTTTATGATTATTCTTAGTTAATTTTCTTATTAAGTTCCTTCCAATTTGACCACTACCACCAAAAATTAGACAATTTTTTGCTTTCATATATATATGTTAAAATGAGTAATAATATTCAATTACACAAAAATGATCTACCAGATGATTTGCAATTAGGCAATATAATAGCTGTTGATGGGGAGTTTATGGGTCTAAATGTTAGACGTGATCCTCTTTGTTTAATTCAGTTATCATCAGGAAAGTCTGATGCACATATAATTCAATTTGACAGGAACAACTATAATGCGCCTAATTTAGTAAAAATGTTAGTTAATGAAAAAATTACAAAAATTTTTCATTATGGTAGAGCGGATTTAGCACATATTAAATATTATTTAAAAACAGAAACAAATAATATTCTTGATACTAAAATTGCATCAAAATTGGCAAGATCTTATTCTGATAATCATTCACTTAAAACACTTATAAAAGAATTTACAAATATTGATGTTAGTAAACAGTTTCAAAATTCAGATTTTGGTGGTGAATTAACCCCGGCACAACTCAAATATTGCGCCAATGATGTAATCTATCTCCATAAAATTCACGATGAATTAAAAAAAATATTAGAAAGAGAAAATAGAATTCAGTTATATCAAAATTGCTTAAAATTTTTAAAAACAAGGGTTGAGCTTGACTTAGCTTTGTTTAAAGATGATATCTGGTCACATTAATGAATAATAAAAAATATTTATCAATTGCAAGAGATGTAATTAATCTTGAAATAAAAGCATTACAAAAATTAAAAAAGAATATAAATAATTCGTTCAACCAAGCAGTAGTGCATATAGCAAAATGTTCATCAAAAGTTATATTGTGTGGTGTTGGAAAAAGTGGACTTATTGCCTCTAAGATTGCAGCCACATTGTCCTCTGTAGGAACACCATCATTCAGCCTTTCAGCTGGTGATTCATCTCATGGAGATCTCGGAAGCATTTCAAAAAAAGATATTTTAATTTTAATAAGCTATTCAGGACAAACCAATGAACTTAAAAATATTATACAATACGCTAATAGAAACAAAATCTTATTGATTGGCATAGTTTCAAAAAAAGATTCAATTTTATACAAAGCTTCTGATATTAAACTTTTAATACCACAAGTTTTAGAATCTGGTGGAATTGTTCCAACATCAAGTACTATTGCTCAATTAGCAATAGGAGATGCACTGGCAATAGCTTCCATGAGATATAAAAAGTTTGGAAAATTAGACTTTAAGAAAATTCATCCTGCAGGAAGTTTAGGTGCTCAACTTAGAACTGTTGAAGATATTATGGTCAAGGGAGATAAAATTCCTTTTGTTAATGAAAACCTGAAAATGAAAGATGCTTTAAAAATTCTGAACAAAAAAAATTTAGGAATTTTAATTGTTAGAAATAAAAATAACAAAACCATTGGGATAATTACTGATGGACAAATAAGAAGATACAATCAGAAAAAATTAAACTTACTTTCTATGAAAGTTAAAGATATTATGACAAAAAAACCAATTAGCATAGATAAAGATGCTCTTGCAGCTAAAGCACTTTCTGTGATGAATAACCATAAAATTACTTCTTTGTGTGTTTATAATAATAAAGATAAAATGAAAACTGACGGGATAGTTCATATTCATCATATATTGAAGAC
>CACIRC010000013.1 GCA_902588895.1 uncultured Pelagibacteraceae bacterium | reverse complement strand
AAATCTAATAAGGTCTTTTTTTCTTTTGGCATTTATCTTAAGCCCTAACTCTAGATTTAGTTGGATCGTAGAATGGAAAACCAACAACTTTAGCACCAATCCTTTTTTGATGACCATCGATTTTACCTATTTCAACTTCAGTACCGATTTCTGAGTATTGGACATTTATTCTGCAAAGAGCAATATTTTTATTCAAAGTAGAGGACAGGCATCCGCTTGTAACTATACCAACTTGTGATCTTCCAATATGAACACAGTCTCCGTGGCCTGCTATTTCTTTTCCATTAAGTTCTAGTCCTACCAATTTCTTTTGAGGATTAGTTTTTCTTTTAATCAATTCCTCTTTTCCAATAAAATCTTCTTCTTTAGTTTTTAATGGAACAGCAAATCCAATTCCAGCTTCGAAAGGATCTTGCTCCCCATCAAACTCAGCACCAAATAAAATTAAACCTGCTTCAATTCTTAGTTTGTCTAATGCAGCAAATCCAGCTGGTATTAATCCATCATCTTTACCTGCTTCCATTAATTTATCCCAAACTTCGGGAGCATGTTTTGGATGACACCAAACTTCATAACCTAATTCACCAGTGTAACCTGTTCTAGAAACGATCAAAGGAATACCTTGAAGTTCTTCTATCCTACAAATTGTAAATCTGAACCAGCCTAACTCATCTATCGAAGGCTGTGTTGGTGGTGTAAAGATAATTTTTTTTAAAATTTCTCTGCTTTTAGGACCTTGCAAAGATACATTGCTTATTTGATCAGTAGAGTTTTTAACTATAGCATTAAAATTCTTTTTCTTTGCAATTTCTTTTAACCATTCTCCGCCATACTCATCTCCACATATCCATCTAAAACCTGTTTCGCTTAATTTTAAAAGAGTTCCGTCATCGAACATCATTCCATTTTCGTAACACATTGCAGAATACACAACCTGTCCAACGGAAAGCTTTTTTATATTTCTTGTAAGAGTGTAGTTCATTAACTCCTCAGCATCAGGACCAATTATTTCAAACTTTCTTAGTGATGATAGATCAATTAATACAGCATCATTTCTGCAAGCATTGTACTCATTAACCAAACCATGTTTGGTGTAGTCATTTGGAAGCCAAAATCCTCTAGCATCAACAAAATTTCTAGTTAATTTTGAAGTTCTTTCATAAAAGCCAGAATTTCTAGTAAGTTTATTTTCAGAGTCTGTTTTCATTCTAAAACCAAATGACTTTCTAAATTCTTTATTTTTGTCGTAAGTTCTAACAAATATATTAGTAGGATTCCATGAATTACACGGATCTATATCACTTGGACATGCAGTTGTTCCTATTGTCAAATCTTTTAAAGCCTTAAACATTACATAATCACCAGGTCTTGAATAAGATTCATCAGAAATAACAGAGTTTAATCCACCAGCAGAGGTGTTAAAAAACAAATTAATTGCATGCCAACCTTTTTGTTTCTGAACACCGTATTTCGACATACTTTCAGTTAAATTATCCGAACAGTTTGGATGACCAAAATATCCCGAGTCTTCATAATACTTTGAAGTACAAGCAAGATTAAAAGTATCGTGTTTACCTACAGTATCTCTTATTACTTCAACAAGTGGCTCATGATCTGTGTCATAAAATTTAGAGAACAAACCTGGTCCTGGGAAAGTATTACCCATAAATGTTCTCGTGGTTTGCCAGTCTAATCCTTTTTCAATTCCTTTTTCTAATTTTCTTGTATCAAATGCCACAAAGTCAGAACATTGTCTGCCAGTTGGACTTATTACTTGAATATAATCTCCTTCTTTAACCTCATAAGATATACAACTTTCTTTATTTATATTTTTTTCATAAACAGGTTCGAAAACAGGATCAGGAATTACATTTAATTCCTTATCATTAACAATTTTAGCTCTTTTTACAAATATGATTAAATCAGTTGGTGGGATTTGTTTTGTAACATCCATATCTTCGCCAGGTGCTGAAAATATTGCGTAACATTTATCTTTTGATTTTAATTTAATTTTTTCACCAGGCTCTGTGTCTAGGTCAAATATAATTGATGATTTTGAATTAGAAATTTTTAAATTTCTTTTGTTTAATTGATAGTTGGTAGCTAAAATTGTTTCATCATTGCCGCTAAGAATATTTCTTATGAAGTTTTTTTCATTGTTTGATTTGAGATTTAATATTCCAAGATCTGAATTTCCATCTTTATCAAAACAAATAATCTCACATATTTGATTACCTTCACTATTGACAATTTCTATTTCATCATCAGGGAGAAGTTGAATACCTGTTAGACCACCACCATTGACAATATGTCTTTCAACTCCAGGTGGTAAAACATTCAAACCAGGATATTTAATTTCTTTGCTAGTTCCTAACATTTTTAAATTTTATTTTTGAGAATAATATAATCAAAACGAGTTGACTATAACTTTAAATAGGAACATACTTTAATTATAAATAATTGGAGGGTTAATATGAAAAATAAAAGTTTACCGTTAATTATCGGTGCTGTAGTAATAATTGCTGCTGCAATCTTCTTTATGCAAGGGGGCGATAAAACGGCAAAGAAATCAGGTGACAGTAGTCAACCTATAGTTATACCAACTCACAATTGGTCAAGTCAAATTGTAATGGCTTATGTAATTGGCGGAATTTTTGAAAGCATGGGTAATAATGTAAGTTATGTAAACGCTGACTCACAAGCAGTTTATGAATCAATAAGAATTGGAGACGTAACTATATCTCACGAGGTTTGGGAATCTGCTTTTGGTAAATCATTCACAACTGCTTTAGATAAAGGTGGTTTGTTAGATTGGGGTGATCATGAAGCAAGAACTCTAGAAGACATGGGATATCCAAATTGGGTTGTTGATAAAGGATTATGCCCAGGTCTACCTGATTGGACTGCTTTAAAAAATCCAGATTGTGCTAAAAACTTTACAACACCCGATTCACCTGATGGAAAAGGAAGAATGTTGGAAGGACCACAAACTTGGCATGGTGACTTAATTCCACAAAGAGTTGAAGCTCTTGGTTTGGGCGATCTTTGGTGGGTGAAATTTGCTGGAAGTGCAGATGCACTTTGGGCAGAATTAGCAGCAGCTGAAAAAGAAGGAAGAGGAACAATTATATTTAACTGGACACCAAATTTTACAGATGGTGCTGGTTTTACTTTTATTGATTTTCCTCCTTATACAGCTGGTTGTAGACCAGAAGATGGTGGAGATGGAAAATGTGGATCACCAGATGGTTATTTAAAAAAAGCTGTGCATGAAGATTTTCCAAAAACACATCCTGCAGCAGCTGCAGTCTTTAAAAATATGTCATTCTCTACAAGTCAAATCGGAGCAATGGCTGCTTTAGTTGATGTTGACAAAATGACCCATGAGGATGCTGCCAAAAAATGGTTAGCTGATAACGAGTCGGTTTGGAAAGCATTTATTAAATAAGGATAAAAATTAAAATTTAAAATCTCCCCCAACACTGTTGGGGGGGATTTTTTTTTGATAAATTTTGTGTAAAATATATTAATGAAAAAATATTCTCTCATAATATTTTTTAGTTTTTTAATCTGCTCATCAGTTTTAGCAAGAAGTACTGGATGTAAAGAAGGTAATTGTGAAAATGGTTTTGGTAAATGGGTATACACTGATAAAACTACTTATGAAGGGGAGTGGGTTAATACAAAAAAACAAGGTCAAGGTGTCGAAACCTGGCCTAATGGCTATATCTATAAAGGGGAATTTAAAAATAGTGAATGGAGTGGACAAGGAACTTTAACTTTTCCTGACGGATCTAAGTATGAAGGAGAATGGTCTAAAGGTTTTATGAATGGCCAAGGAATATTTACTTGGGCAGATGGAAAACAAAAATCAGGTATTTGGAAGAATGGTGCGTTACAAAAATAATGTCAAAAGAAAATTATTTTAATAAAATAAAAGATTTACCTGAATCTCTAAGGCAATTTATTGGTCTGATAATAATTACACTAATAGTAATCATTTCTTTTAGCATTTTAAACGGAATTTTTGGTCAGGGAGATGATTTAGTAAAAAGAATGAAGTTAGAGGAAGAGAGAATTGCTGAAGAAAAAAAACTTAGTGAATTAATTTCTAAATTACCTTCGGGAATATTGGTTTCCTTTGATGGTACAGAACACTATAAATTGACTGATGAGGTATATGAGCAAGTATGTAAGGCTACAAAACTAATTCCACAAAGAGCAATTATGGGTGCTAATTTTTTAAATTTCAGAGCACATGAGCTTTATACAATTAATGGAAATAAAATTGATGAAACTTTCGTAAAATGGGACAAAGAAAAAGGTAAATGTTTTGCTGGTTTTACAGTTAGTGGAAATAATGTAGGTGTTGACGAAAGTATAACTATTAGTGGAGAAGCTTTAAGTTTTTTAAGTACTGGAATTGATACTAGAGTTTATTTTATTAAAAATTTTTAATGAAGAAAGGTAACATTATTAACATTTTAATTTAATTGAATTTAAGATAACTTTAACAAAATTTATGTCTGAAACTGTAATTAAATGTGAATCGGTGTACAAAATTTTTGGAGAAAATGCCAAAAAGATGCTTGAGGAGTCTAATGGCAATGTGGATGCTAAAACTTTTCAAGAAAAAGGGTGTATAGTTGGAGTTAATAATGCTTCTTTTGAAGTTGCAAAAGGAGAAATGTTAGTAGTTATGGGATTGTCTGGCTCTGGTAAATCAACTTTGCTTCGATGCATATCAAGACTAACAGATGCGACAGGTGGAAAAATTTTTATAGAGGGCCAAGATTTGCTTCAGCTAAACAATAAAGAATTAATTGAACTTAGAAGAAGCAAAATGGGAATGGTTTTTCAAAGCTTTGCTTTGCTGCCTCATAAAACAGTTGTTGAAAACATTGCTTTCCCATTGCAGATAAAAGGTATTGAGATTGAAGAGAGTATTAGTAGAGCGATGGAAATGGTAAAATTAGTTGGACTTGATGGAAGAGAAAACTATTTTCCAAGAGAGCTTTCAGGCGGGCAACAACAAAGAGTAGGGATCGCAAGATCATTAGCTGTGGAACCAGATATATGGTTTTTAGATGAACCTTTTTCTGCATTAGATCCATTAATTAGAAAAGAAATGCAGGATGAGTTTTTAAGACTTCAGGAAAAATTACAAAAAACAATTATGTTCATTACCCATGATTTTGATGAGGCATTAAAGTTAGCTGATCGAATAGCAATTATGAAAGATGGAATAATTGAACAATTAGATACTCCCGCAAATATTGTACTAAATCCTGCAACCGAATATGTAAGAAAGTTTACTGAAGAAGTCCCAAGAGAGAAAGTTTTGGTTATTGAGGATGTAATGGATTCTTCAAATAAAGATAACCTGGGTGATTTAAAGGTTTCAAAAGATGATATTATAGAAAATGTTGCAGAAAAAATTCTTACTCAAGAAAAAATAGTAGGAGTAGTAGACACACAAAATAAAATAGTAGGTTCAATTAAACCCTCAAAAATAATCGATACAGTATTTGGAGGAAGAAAAAACGGTAATTAAATTATGGAGTATTTAAAAAAATATCCAAAATTATTCCAATGGTTATTTTTGTTAATTGTATTTTTTGCTTTATGCTTTGCTATTGATGTTCCTGAAACTTATAAATTCATAAGAGGTCAGGCTGAATTTGTTAAAGATCCAAACCAAAGTGTTTACTTTTTTTTAGGAAAAGAAGTTAGATACTATGCCTTTGATGTATTTTGGAGATTACCTCCACTACTAGGATGGTTGCCTATCTGGATAAACGACTCTTTATTCTTCTTAATGAATGAGTGGATGCCAATGGAGTTTTGGAATGAAGATACTCAAGAGTTTAAAACTCGACCATTATTATTAGAGATAAGTAGAAATTTAACTTCGATTATGACTTTTTTAATTGAATTAATTAGAGAGATTCTATTGGGTGGATTAGAAACTATTGTTGCATTCACAAGTTGGAATTTTGTTGATGCTTATCCATGGATAAAATTACCAGGTTTACCTTGGACTATTGTTGCTGCTGGAGCAATAATACTTTCATATAAATTAAGTGGAAAAGGATTAGCTTTGTTTGCAGGGTTAACAATGATCTATATTTCAATATTTGGTCAGTGGAAACCTTCAATGCAAACTCTTTCTTTTATACTTGTTGCAGCTCCGCTATCATTTGTTTTTGGTTTAGGTCTAGGAATTGCTGCTTATAAAAGTAAACGTGTTGAAAAAGCTTTGTATCCAATTCTTTTAGTGATGCAAACTATGCCACAATACGCTGTATTAGTTCCTGCCCTTGTTTTATTTGGAGTTGGTGATCATGCTGCTGTAATCATTACAATGGTTGTTGCAGTTCCGCCAATGATATTACTTACAATTTTAGGCTTAAGAGCCATACCACCAGAAGTAATTGAAGCAGGAAGAATGAGTGGGTGTACTAATTGGCAACTAATGCTTAAGGTATTAATTCCTACAGCAAGACGAGATATTTTAATTGGAGTTAACCAGGTTATTATGGTTTGTTTTTCAATGGCGGTTATATCTGCATTTATTGGTGCCAAAGGTTTAGGATTTAATTTATTATTAGCTTTGAACCAACTAAATATTGGATTAGCATTGGAAGCAGGATTATGCATTAGTTTAATTGCTATCCTTCTTGATAAAATGTCTTTAGCTTGGGCAAATAAACAAACAGATTATTTTGGTAATCTGACATTTTTCCAAAGAAATAAAAACGTAATATTTTTTGCAGCTTCATTCGTAATTGGAATAATTCTTGCATATGTTGGGACTTTTATTTTCAAAGGTAGTTTTAACTACTTGTTTGAAATTCCCCATAATAAAGGAATATCAACAGCAGATTTTTGGAATAAAGGAGTTGATTGGATTTTTGATACTTTCTTCGTGTATATTAAAGCATTCAATACATGGTTAATTCAAGACGTGCTTCAGCCGATGAGAGCCCTATATTTAAGAATGCCTGCAGTAGCTACATTAGTATTATCAGTTGGAGCGGGATATTTAATTGGAGGAATTCGATCAGCATTGGTAGTTGCTGCTTTGACTTTATTTATAGCATTAAGTCCATGGTGGGATAGAGCGCTAGTTACATTATATATGGCAACTTTTGGAGTAGTTATTTCTTGTTTAATAGGATTTACAGTTGGCACATTATGTTTTCAAAATAAAAAATCGGCAGCATTTATGCTTGGTGTTTGTGATATATTTCAAACATTCCCATCATTTGTTTATCTAATTCCTGTAATGATGCTTTTTGGAATTACAGATACTTCTGTATTAATTGCAGTGATAGTTTATGCCACAATTCCTGCAACAAGGTACACAATTGAAGGTTTAAGAAGTGTTCCTGTAGGCTTGCATGAAGCTGCAACAATGTCTGGTGTAAATAAATTCCAAAGATTAACAAAAATTGAGTTTCCATTAGCATTTCCACATATGATGCTTGGTTTAAATCAAACAATTGTTTTTGCTTTATTTATGGTGATAATTGGAGCCTTCATTGGAACAGAAGATCTTGGACAATATATTTTAAAAGCACTATCAGATAAAAATGGTGCTGGAATTGGTTTAACACTTGGTATCTGTGTTGCGTTTATAGGATTAATTTTTGATAACTTGATTAGAACTTGGGTAGAAAAAAGAAAAAAACACTTAGGCATAGCGTAGTCCGTTGAAAAAATTTATAATTTCTATTGATCAAGGTACCACTTCCTCAAGAGTAATACTTTTTAACACAAAAGGAAAAATTGAATTTGTTTCGCAGTATGAATTTAAACAATATTTCCCAAAAAATGGGTGGGTAGAACATAACCCTAATGAGATTTGGTCAACAACCCTTAAAGCACTTAAGAATGTTATTAATAAAGCTAACAAAATTAGAGGTCATATTATTACTATTGGAATTACCAATCAAAGAGAAACAACAATTTTATGGAACAAGAAAACAGGAAAGCCAATTTATAATGCAATAGTTTGGCAAGATCGAAGAACTCAAGAATATTGTAAAATACTTAAAAACAAAAAATATGAAAATGATTTTAGAAAGAGGACAGGATTATTTATTGATCCTTATTTTTCAGCAACAAAAGTAAGATGGATTTTAGATAATGTTAAGCAGTCTAAAAAATTATTAAAATCAAACAATTTATTATTTGGGACAGTTGACACTTTTTTAATTTGGAAATTAACTAAAGGAAAACAACATTTAACCGAAGCTACAAACGCAAGTAGGACAATGTTGTTTAATATTAATAACAATAAATGGGACCATGAGATTTTAAAAAAATTAAATATTCCAAAGAGTATTCTACCTGAAGTAAAAAATTCAGCTGATGACTTTGGCAAAACTGATAAAAAAATTATTGGAAAAGAGATACCAATATCTGCTGTTTTGGGTGATCAACAGGCTGCCGCAGTTGGCCAAACTTGTTTTGATAAAGGTTCAATCAAAAGCACTTATGGAACAGGGGCTTTTGTAATTATGAATACAGGCTCCAAGAAAATAAATTCCAAAAATAAATTATTAACAACAATATGTTATCGATTAAATAATAAGACTACTTATGCTTTAGAGGGATCAATTTTCATAGCTGGCGCTGGCATACAATGGTTAAGAGATAAAATGAAATTAATAAAAAAAGCACCAGAAACAGAAAAAATAGCAAGATCATCAAATATAAATGATGGTATCTATGTCGTTCCTGCTTTTAGCGGCATGGGCGCACCTTATTGGAGACCAGATGCAAGAGGTTTAATTACAGGTTTAACTAGGGATAGTAATTGGCAAAGTTTAGTAAGAGCAACAGTACAGTCCGTTGCTTATCAAAGTTATGATCTTTTTAACGCTATGAATAAAGACGGTTTAAAACCTAGAATAGTAAAAATTGATGGTGGTATGGTTGCAAACAATTGGTTTTCACAATTTTTGTCAGACACAATAAATTTAAAAGTAATTAGACCAAAAGTATTGGAAACTACCGCATTAGGAGTTGCGCTCTTTGCTGGATATCAAGTTGGCGAGTTTAAATCATTAAATCAAATTAAAAATATTTGGCAAAAAGATAAAGCTTTTTCACCAAAAATTAAGAATTCGTTGAGAAATCAATTATTACAAGGATGGAAACTAGCAATTAAAAAAACTTTGGCGTAGCTTTAGGTATGAAAAAAGTTTTAATTATTGGAGCTGGAGCAATGGGGGCAGCTTTTTCTTTTCCATTGTTAGACAATAACAATAAAGTAACTTTAACTGAGCCGTATAATGCAAAACTTTTAAATAAACTTCTTAAGAAAAAGAAATTTCATCCAAGTTTAAAAATTACTTTGCCAAAAAAATTACTAATTAAAAGATTTTCATCTCAATTACTATTTGAAAAATGGGATTTAATTGTAGTAGCCGTAAGTTCTGTTGGAATAGATTTGGTAAAAAAATATTTAAAAAACTTAAATAAAAAAACTTACTTACTGATTTTAACTAAAGGACTTAAATATGATAGAAAAATAAAAAAAATAATTACAATGTCAGAACAATTAGATTTAAGAAATAAAAAATTAAATATCTCTGTATTAAAAGGACCTTGTTTGGCAAAAGAATTGGCTAGAAAAATAAAGAGCTACACAGTTATTGCAAATAAAAATATCAGGATAGCACAACAAATAGGAAAACTAGTTTCAGCAAAATATTATAAAACTGAATACTCATCAGATGTTCGAGGAATAGAATTCTCATCTGCAATTAAAAATATTTATTCTATGGTTATAGGATCGGGTGAAGGAAACAATACCTCTTCAGCATTATTTAGAAAATCTTTTGATGAAATGGAATATTTAATTCAACATTTTAAAGGTAAAAAAGAAACTGTAAGAGGCTTAGCAGGTTTAGGAGATTTGTATGTTAGTGCTGTGGGAGGCAGAAATAGTAAAATGGGTGAATACTTAGGTAAAGGGTTTTCTTTTAAAAATGCTAAAAATAGATTTATGATAAATGATACTGTTGAAGGGGCTGATTTAGCTTATGAAATTGCACCTTATATTTTAAATAAAATTAATAAAAAAAAAATTCCGTTGATGATCGCTTTATTAAATGCAATTACCAAAAACAAAAAATTAAATATAAATTATTAATTTTTACTTATTTAAAAAAGTTTTCATTGAATCATCCATCGCTTTTTCCCATGGAGTATGGTGTACCGGCGCAACTGATCCAGTTACAGGAGACGAGAATGATTTATTTCTATATGAAAGAATATCCTCTACTTTATGATGCTCCCATTCTTTGAAATGTTTTCTAATTAATTCAAAATCAATTTTAGGGTAATCTGACATATCATGAAGTTCTTTGGTATATTCTGTTTGAAAATCAATCATTTGATCAGGGTTTTCTAATTTTTCTTCCATTGAAACCCATTTATTAATGTCTTTATCTATTTCGTCATCACTTGGCATTTTGATTTTTCCCATAATTACATCTCTTGCGTACCACCCCTGACAATCAAACATATTAAATGTATGAAATTGATCCTGCATACCTAAGTATAAAAGTTTATGATTATCTTGCCACACAACACCTTTGTAAAGTTTTGGTGGATATAATCTGTTATGTGTTTTTAATTTTAAGCTTTCATCTAAAAATGGGAAATGATGCAGATATCCTGTACATAAAATAACCACATCAGCATCTTGTTCTGTTCCATCTTTAAAGATGGCTTTTTTTCCTTCTAACTTGTCTAAATAATGAACTTCTTTCATACCTTTTGGCCATTTGAAACCCATTGGGTTATGCCTGTAACCGATTGTTACACTTTTAGCGCCATACTTATTACATTGTAGAGCCACATCTTCAGCAGAATAACTGCTTCCTAAAACAATTACATCTTTTCCTCTGAATTCTTCAGCATCTCTAAAATCATGTGAGTGCATTATTCTTCCTGGAAAAGAATTCATTCCTTCGTATTCAGGAATAAAAGGCACAGAAAAATGACCTGTAGAGACCACAACATAATCAAACGTATCATTTAAAATTTTATTATTAACTTTATCTTGGTAGCTAATTTCAAACTTATCATTTTTATAAACAGTATTTGTAACTCTTGTATTAAATTTAATCTTATTTTTTATATTTCCTTTGCTCACTCTTCCTAAAATATAATCTTGCAGTACTTCTCTTGGAGGGAAAGAGGGAATTTGCTTTCCAAAATGTTCATCAAAAGAATAATCAGCAAATTCTAAACACTCTTTAGGTCCATTAGACCATAAGTATCTGTACATACTGTTAGGTACAGGATCTCCATATTGATCTGAACCAGTTCTCCAGTTGTAGTTCCATAAACCACCCCAACTTTCTTGTTTTTCAAAGCAAACTATTTCAGGAATTTTTTTTCCTTTTTTTTCTAAATGCTCAAATGCTCTTAAAATTGAAAGTCCACATGGACCAGCGCCTATGATTGCTACTTTTGACATAGAATTTTTCCTATCATTAATAAATTTATAAATATATCTTACTAACAATTTTTAAAAAAATAAAATTATATTTTGTTATGAGTATTAATTGGAATTATCCAACCACTATGTGGATAGGGGAAAATAGAATTGAAGATTTATCCTTGGCCTGTAAAGAGTTAAATATTTCAAACCCATTATTTGTAACAGACAAGGATTTAATTAACTTAGATTTAATAAAAAATATAATATTAAGATTAAAAAAAAATTTTAAAAATTTAGCTACCTTTTCTAATTTTACGGGAAATCCAATTGGAGAAAATGTAGAAGAAGGTGTTAAAGTTTATAATACCTTGGACTGTGACGGTGTAATAGCTTTAGGAGGCGGGAGTGGTTTAGATGTTGGAAAAGCTATAGCATTCATGTGCAATCAATCTCGACCGTTATGGGATTTTGAAGATATTGGTGATTACTGGAAAAGAGCTGATAGTTCTAAAATTTCAAAAATTATTGCAGTTCCAACCACTGCTGGAACAGGATCCGAAACAGGTAGAGCATCTGCAATTATAAATAAAGAAACAGGTGCAAAAAAAATTATTTTTCACCCAAAAATGTTACCTTCGATTGTTATTTTAGATCCTTTACTTACATTAGATTTATCTCCAAGATTAACAGCAGCAACAGGAATGGATGCACTAGCTCATAATTTAGAAGCGTTTTGTGCACCAGGTTATCATCCAATGGCTGATGGTATGGCAATAGAAGGAATGAAGTTAATTAAAAATTCTTTAATTAAAGCATTTACAAATGGAAAAGATGTTAACGCTAGAATGGATTTACTTTCAGCGGCTTCAATGGGCTCGACTGCATTTCAGAAGGGTCTGGGAGCAATCCACTCATTGAGCCACCCTGTAAACGGCAAATTTAATGTTCATCATGGTTTATCTAATGCAATATTTATGCCTTATGTTTTAACATTTAATAAACCTTCAATCGAAAATAAAATAATATCGATTTGTGATTATCTTAATTTAAATAAAAATTTTGATAGTTTTTTAAATTGGATTTTGGAATTAAGAAAAAATTTAAATATTCCACACAAATTATCAGATGTGATGGATTGTAATAATATTGATTTAGATGAACTTTCCTTAATGGCATTTGAAGATCCATCTACAGGAGGAAATCCCAAAAAATTAAGTCAAAATGATCTAAAAGAAATATATATAAAAAGCATTTCTGGAGAATTATTTTAATGAAAAAAATATTGATAGTAGAAGGAAACTTACGAGAAGAAAATCAAAGTTTTTCTGAGGCTGGAATTCAAACACATACAGAAAGTCTTAAAGATAGTTTGGCTTATTTCACTGATAAGTTAGAAACCCACGTGGTTAATCCTTCTTCAGATGAAAATATCGATAAAAATATTGATGCACTCGAAAGTTACGATGGTCTTATTTGGGGTGGTAGTAGTTTAAATATTTATAACAATACTCCAGAAATAAATAGACAAATTGATTTTATGAAAGAGTGCCAAAAAAAAATTAAAAAAATTCTAGCAATTTGCTGGGGAATGCAAGTTGCAGTAACTGCAGCGGGAGGAGAGGTAAAAAAAGGTAATAAAGGATCTCATAGAGGAATTGCTCTAAATATAGAAATTAATGAAAATGGTTTAAATCATCCACTTTATAAAAATAAGGATAAAACTTTTAATACGCCAGCATTTAATTTTGATGAAGTTGTAACGATGCCAGAAAATTCAACTTTATTGGCCTCAAACTCAATAAACAATGTTCAAGGGATAAATTTTAAAGTTGGAGATTGTAATATTTGGGGACTTCAATATCACCCTGAAATTACTTACAATAAAATGATTAATTTAATTATTTTTAGAAAAGAAAAATTACTAGCAAGAGGTGCTTTTAAAGATCAAGAGGAGATTGATAACCATATTGAACATATTGAAATAGAAAATCAAAAACTAGATAAGATTTCAAGAATGAGAGAATTAGAAAATTGGTTAGATTATCTTAATTTAGAATAAACCTTCAATTTCGCCTTTGTCATTCAACTTAATGGAGTCAGCAGCAGGAACTCTAGGTAACCCTGGCATTGTCATGATTTCACCGCATACAACAACGATAAACTCAGCACCGGAAGAAAGTCTTACTTCTCTCACAGGCAAAACGTGTCCTGTGGGTGCACCTTTTAAATTTGGATCTGTTGAAAAACTATATTGAGTTTTTGCAATGCAAACGGGCAGCTTTCCATAACCTTTTTCCTCAAAATCTTTTAATTGTTGTCTCACTTTTGTATCTGCTACCACCTCAGAGGCGCTATAAATTTCTTGCGCAATTTTTTCTATTTTTTTGAATAACGGAAGCTCATCCTCATATAAAAATTTAAATGTATCTTTTTTATCTTCACAAATTTCTGTAACATTTTTAGCCAATTCAATAGTTCCTTCACTTCCATTTGACCAATGAGTGCATTTAGAAGCTTTTACACCTTGTGTTTCGCAAAAATCTAACAAAGTTTTCATTTCATCTTCTGTATCAGTAATAAAATGATTAACAGCAACAGTAACAGGTAAACCAAATTTTCTAATATTATTTATATGTCTACGTAAATTTACCATTCCCTCTTTTAGAGCTGATACATTTTCTTTTTTTAAATCTTCCTTAGCAACTCCCCCATGCATTTTCAGTGCTCTTATAGTTGCAACAATGACAACGCAATCTGGTTTGAGACCAGATTTTCTGCACTTAATATTCAGAAATTTTTCAGCTCCCAAATCAGCTCCGAATCCCGCCTCTGTTACAACATAGTCAGCTAATTTAAGTCCTGCTTTAGTTGCGATCACAGAATTACATCCGTGAGCTATATTTGCAAAAGGGCCACCGTGGATTATTGCTGGGTTATTTTCTAAAGTTTGAGTTATATTGGGTCTTATTGCTTCTTTAAGCAAAACAGTCATTGGACCTTGTGCATTTAAATCTTTTGCATAAATTGATTGTTTATCTCTTGTATATCCAATTGTAATATTGCCAATTCTATTTTCTAAATCTTTTAAGTCTGTAGCTAAACAAAAAATAGCCATTAATTCAGATGCAACAGTAATATCAAAACTATCTTGTCTTGGATAACCATTGGCCACTCCTCCAAGATCAACAATTATTGATCTTAAAGATCTATCGTTCATATCCATTACTCTTCTCCAAACAACTCTTCTAACGTCAATGTTAAGTTTGTTACCCCAATAAATATGATTATCAATTAATGCAGACAATAAATTATGAGCGGATGTAATAGCATGAAAGTCACCAGTAAAATGAAGATTGATTTGTTCCATTGGTACTACTTGGGCGTAACCACCGCCTGCAGCTCCACCCTTCATTCCAAAAGAAGGTCCAAGGCTTGGTTCTCTTAAACAGACAATTGATTTTTTTCCAATTTTATTTAAACCGTCATTTAAACCAACTGAGGTTGTAGTTTTACCCTCACCTGCTGGAGTAGGGGTAATTGCAGTAACTAAAATTAGTTTGCCACTTTCTTTTTTAAGAGTATTTAAATATTCCAGATTTATTTTAGCTATATGTCTGCCCATTGGACTAAAAGCAAAATTTTCATCTGGTACACCAACTTTTGACAGAATATCTTTTATGGGTTGCATCTTAGCTTCTCGAGCTATTTGAATGTCAGATTTTACTTCAGCCATAAATAATCAAATAAATTAAAAGTCTTTTTATCTGTGACTTCTTATCCTTTTTTGGTATTTTTGGAAACTTCTAAAAAATATATATAAAAAAAATAAGCACTATTTAAATTGATTGTTATAAAATTATATAATGCAAAAATATTCTATATTTAACTTAGTTAAAAACGCTTTTTCTAACCATGAAAATTGGGATTTGGCGTGGAAAGACCCAACACCTAAAGAAGAATATGATGTTGTAATCATAGGTGGTGGAGGCCATGGACTAGCTACAGCCTATTATCTAGCCAAAGAACATAATATTACCAATGTAGCAATTATAGAAAAAGGTTGGATAGGTGGTGGAAACGTTGGACGTAACACTACGATAATTAGATCAAATTATATGCATGATGAAAATGGTCTTTTCAGCGAGTTTGGAATGGATTTATGGAGAAAGATGAGTCAAGATTTAAATTACAACGTAATGTTTTCTCCAAGAGGAATTATTAACCTTGCGCACTCAGATGCTCAAATGAATGCATATGCCCGAAGAGGAAATTCAATGAGATTAAATGGAATTGATGCAGTTTTACTTAATAGAGAACAAGTTAGAGAAATAATTCCAATGGCTGATTTTTCTGAAAATGTAAGATTTCCCATTTTTGGAGGATTAATGCAGCCAAGTGCAGGAACTGCAAGACATGATGCAGTTGCTTGGGGGTATGCGCGTCAAGCAGACTCTATGGGCGTAGACATAATTCAAAACTGCGAGGTAACAGGTTTTGATGTTGTAGCTGGTAAAATAAAAGGAATAAGAACTTCAAGAGGAAATATTAAAGCTAAAAAAGTTGGTATATGTGTTGCTGGAAGCACAAATATTTTAGCAGAAAAATTAAACATGACTTTACCAATTGAAACTCATTTACTTCAAGCATGTGTTTCTGAACCAGTAAAACCAGTTTTAGATAATGTAGTTACGTTTGGTGCAGGACACTTTTATGTAAGTCAATCAGACAAAGGCGAGATGGTAATGGGTGGTGATCTTGATGGTTATAACAGTTACGCTCAAAGAGGAAATCTACCAACATTGCAACATGTATTAACTGAAGGAATAGCAATGATGCCATTTTTAAGTAAATTAAAAATGCTTAGAACATGGGGTGGTATTATGGATATGTCAATGGATGGATCACCTATAATTGATAAAACACACATTGAAGGTTTATATTTAAATTGTGGATGGTGTTATGGCGGGTTTAAAGCTACACCTGCTTCGGGTTGGACATTTGCTCATACGATTGCACAAGATAGAGTTCATGAATTAAATGCTGGTTATAGTTTAAATAGATTTAGTACAGGTAATCTTATTGATGAAAAAGGACTTGGTACTAAAACTTGGATATCATAAATGCTTTATATAAATTGCCCACATTGTGGAATGAGATCTCAAAATGAATTTTCGTACGGTGGAGACGCGAGTGTTAAAAGACCTGAACTTAATAAAGAAGTTTCTGATCAAGAATGGGATGATTTCGTTTATAATAGAAAAAGTTTAAGAGGAAAGCATTTAGAGCTGTGGCAACATATTTCTGGATGTAGACAATGGATAAAGGTTGAGAGAGACACTGCAACCCATGAAATTTTCAGAACTTTTAAAGCTGACGAGGAAGTTGCTTAATGACCCAAGCTTTTAGAATTAATAATGGAGGATTAGTAAATAGGGAAAAAAAATTATCCTTTAAATTTAATGGTAAATCCTATTTTGGTTATGAAGGGGATACATTGGCATCAGCTTTATTGGCAAATGGAGTTCATTTAGTTGGAAGAAGTTTTAAGTACCATAGACCAAGAGGTTTCTTTGGCGCTGGAGTTGATGAACCATATGCAATAGTTCAACTATATAGAAATGGTGAAACAGAGCCTAATATTAAAGCTACAGAACAGGAGTTATTTGAGGGTTTAGAGGCAAAAAGTGTGAATTGCTGGCCAAGTGTAAATTTTGATATTGGTGCAATAAATAATTTTTTAAAAATTTTTCTACCAGCTGGATTTTATTATAAAACTTTTATGTGGCCTAAAAGTTTTTGGTATCGAATTTATGAACCATTTATTAGAAAAGCAGCTGGCTTAGGTGTAGCATCAACAAAACATGATAATGAAAGATATGAACATAAGTATGAATATTGTGATTTATTAATTGCAGGCTCAGGACCTTCAGGATTATCTAGCGCATATGCTGCAGCAAAAAATGGAGCTAAAGTAATTTTAGCTGAAGACAAACCAAGATTTGGTGGATCTTTACTAACTAGTGATGTCAATATTGGCAATCAATCAGGAAAAGATTGGGCCGAGGGAATAATCGCAGAACTCAAAACAATGCCAAATGTTCTAATAAAAAATAGATCTCAGATTTTTGGATATTATGATCACAACATGCTAGTGATGTCGGAAAAAGTTAGCGATCATTTACCTTCAACAAAAAAATATCACCCAAATAAAAGACTGTGGTACATTCGGGCAAAAGAAGTTTTAATTTCTTCTGGATCAATTGAAAGACCAATAGTTTTTGGAAATAATGATACGCCAGGTGTTATGCTTTCCTCAGCTGCTAAAGAATACTTAAAAGTATATGGTGTTTTAGTTGGAAGAAAACCTTTAGTATTTACAAATAATGATAGTGGATACGAAACAGCAATTGAATTTAAAAAACATGGAGTAGATCCAGTTGTCTTAGACACAAGAAAAAATCCTGTTTCAGAAATAATTGATGAAGCAAAAAATTTAGGAATTAATATAAAGAATTCTTATGTTGTAGTTGCAGCACAAGGATATAAAAAAGTAAAATCTGCTGATATTGCAAGTATTTCTGAAGACAAAAAACAACTCGGTGAAATAGAAAATTTACAATGTGATTGTATTTGTGTTTCTGGTTTTTGGACACCAACCATTCATTTAGCATCTCAATCAGGAAATAAAACTAAGTTTAAAGAAGAAATTGATGCATTTGTTCCTGGGGTTTCAAAACAAAATGAAACTACTTTAGGAGCAGCTAATGGAGTATTTACACTTGATGAAACTTTAAAAACTTCGTTTAAAGCTGGAAGTGAATTGTCAAAAAAATTAACTGAAAAAGATTATGAGATAGCCATTCCTAATGTTGTTGAAAAAAAATCTTCTCAACATGATAAGTTTTGGTGTGTTCCATTGCCAAAAGGTAAAAATTATAAAAGATTTTTAGATTTTCAAAATGATGTAGCTGTATCTGATATAGAAATAGCCTTAAGAGAAGGTTATCGATCAATTGAACATGTTAAAAGATATACAACTCTAGGTATGGCAACAGACCAAGGTAAAACAAGTAATTTAAATGGTCTTCAGTTAGTTTCTGAAATTGAAAATAAAGTTGTTCCTGCGGTAGGTCATACAACTTTTAGACCTCCATATACTCCAGTTTCTATTGGAGCAATTGTTGGAAGGGAAGTTGGAAAACATTCAAAACCCACCAGAAAATCACCAATGCATGAATGGCATGAAAAAAACAATGCAGTTTTTGTTGATGCGGGTGTTTGGTTGAGACCAAGGTATTACAAAAGAGGAGATGAAAATTTATTTGAGGCATCTAAAAGAGAGGCTAAAAATGTGAGATCAAATGTTGGAGTTTGTGACGTAACAACTTTAGGAAAAATTGATATCAAAGGTCCTGATTCTGCAGAGTTATTAAATAGAGTTTACACCAATGCATGGCTAAAGCTACCAGTTGGTAAAGCTAGATACGGTGTAATGTTAAGAGAAGATGGAATTGTTATGGATGATGGAACAACTACAAGAATTTCAGAAAATCATTATCATATGACTACAACTACAGCTCAAGCAGCAAACGTTCTTTCGCATTTAGAATATTATTTGCAATTAGTTTGGCCTGAATTAAATGTAAATGTAGTTTCAACAACAGAACAGTGGGCCGGAGCAGCTATCGCTGGACCTAAATCTAGAGATTTATTACAAAAATTATTTCCAAATTCTGATGTATCAAATGAAGGCTTACCTTTCATGGGCTATATGGAAGGGGATTTATTTGGTGCTAAAGCAAGAATATTTAGAATTTCATTTTCAGGAGAGCTTGCTTATGAAGTAAATGTTGAATCTGATTATGGGAACTTAATGTGGGAAAAAATCTTAGAAGTTGGTGAGGAATTTAACATTCAACCATATGGAACTGAGGCATTATCAACTCTTAGAATTGAAATGGGACATGTTGCTGGATCGGAACTCGATGGCAGAACAATACCATATGATAACGCTTTAGAAGGTCTTGTTAGCAAAAAGAAAGATTTTATTGGAAAAAGATCATTACAGCGATCTGCATTTACCGCTGAAGATAGACAAAGAATAGTAGGGGTCGTTCCGTTAGATAAACAAACAAGTATCCCAGAAGGCTCTCATTTAGTTAAAGATGATAAAGCACAATTACCAAATCCAAAATTAGGTCATATCTCTGCATCATGTTGGAGTGTTGAATATGATAACCCTTTTTCTTTGGCAATTATGAAAGATGGAAAAAACATGATTGGTCAAAAACTTTTTGCGATGTCGCCACTTAAAAACAAAGTAATACCAGTTGAGATAGTTTCATCACATTATGTAGATCCAAAAGGTGAAAGAGTTAGGTCATGACATTATTTTCAGCTTTATCAAACGTTCATGTAAAAGGTCAGTTTGGAGATTATGAAGGTAAAAATGAAAATGATTTACTTAAAATATCTGAAATTAAAAATTTATTAATCGTTCAAATAGTTCAATACAAAAATTCTTTAGTTTCATTTGATAGTATTGATATTGATGGTTTAAAATTAAAAAATGAAACTCTAACTGTATCGTATAATGACAATACAAGGATTGTATGGAATGGACCAAAACACTGGCTTTTAGTCTCAACAAAAAAAGATTTAATTAAAAATATTTTAGATAATTTTAAAGAAACAGACTTTGCTGTAACTGATTTATCACACTCAAGAGCAATCATTGAAATTGAAGGAAAAGATACAATAGAAGTTTTGAAAAAAGGATGTCCATTCAATTTTAATAAACTAGGAGAAAATAATTCAATAAATTCAACTTTTAATGGAATAGCTTGCACTGTTGATAAGTTGGATGAAAATCCAAATAAAGTAAGGTTGTTTACACTAAGAAGTTTTGGTGAATCTTTGTATCATTCTATAACAGATGCATCTCTAGAGTTTGGCTTTAAAGCTATATAATCTTAAATTTTCAATTTCTTGTTGCAATATAAACACCTATAGAGGTGATTAAAAATCCAATTAAATCTAATCCAGTTAAACTTTCATTTAAAAAGAGCCAGGCCATAAAAGCAGATGTTGCTGGAATTAAAAAAAAAATAGAAACAGTTTTGCTTGCAGAGTTATTTTTTATTAAATACATCAATATTGTAAATGCACCAAATGAAACCAAAAATATTTGATGACTCATTGCAATTATAAAAGTTTGTGAGAAATCAATATATGGATCAACAAATAAAATTATTATTAATAAATGAAATAAACAACCACCAAGAGCTTGATTCATATTGCTTACAGATAAAGGCAAGTTGTTACTTAACTTTTTTTGCCACAAAGTAGAAAATGTAATTGCTAATAACGCAACTATAGTCGCAATTAATCCCGCTGTTGGTATTTTAGAGCCCAAATCAAAACCCAATACAAGTCCTGCCCCAACAAATCCCAACAAAACACCTATCCATTGTTTTGCTGATACTTTTTCGTTTAAGATTGGACCGCTCAATGCATTTGTGAGAACTGGTTGGAGAGTTACAATTAACGCTGCTATTGCTGTAGGCATGCCTATTGAAATTGAATAAAAAACACCACCAAGATAAAAACCATGAAACAAGACACCACTCAAAAAAGATTCATAAAAGTTTCTCTTATTGACTAAAATTTTTTGTTTTGAATAAATTGAAAATAAAAAAAAACCTAAAGCAACTAAAGCAAATCTAAAAGCTAGAGCAGCAAATGGATCACTGTTGTCTGTAATAGGTTTGGTTGTTATGAAAGCGGAAGACCATAGAAGTATAAATATAAAAGGGAATATTTTAATCATCATCTTTAATAAACAAATAAATTAAATAAAATCAAACAAATCAGTACCTATAATGAACAAATTAGATGTAGAAACGAAATGCCAAATCACCTAATGTTCTGCTATGAAGTTTAGGTTATTTAGAATTTTAACAATTATACTGTCTTTTTTCTTTTTGACGGGTTTTGTACCCATTCTTTCATTTGTTGGCCCAGGAGTGACAGTTCTTACTTCGGGTAATATCT
>CACIRC010000012.1 GCA_902588895.1 uncultured Pelagibacteraceae bacterium | reverse complement strand
AATAACAAACTTAAAGCAGATGATTTAAAATTATATTATAAAATACAAAATAAAAATAATTACTGGATTATAAGTGAAATATAAATTTCTTATTTTATTACTGACATAGGATCTAATCTGGTTTGAAACCAATTAATTCTAAAATCTAAATGTGGGCCAGTTGATCTCCCAGTTGATCCAACAGTTCCTATTATATCTCCTTGATTAATTTGATCCCCAACTGAAACTAATACATTTTCCAAATGAGAATATATTGTTGATATACCATGGCCGTGATCCATTACAACTGTTCCGCCAGTATAATATAAATCATCTTCAGCCATAGTAACGACACCCGAACCAGAAGATTTAATCGTCGTTCCTTGTTTGGCTGCAATATCTATTCCATAGTGAGGCCATCTTGGTTTGCCATTTAAAATTCTTTGACTACCATAAACACCGCTGATTATACCTTCAACTGGCATTATAAATTTTTCTTTAAAAAATTGCAGATCAGAATTTATTGCTCTAGCTTCTCCAATTGCATTATTTTCTTTTTTAATTCTTTTATAAACAGACTCAGGTGGGGTGACCTTATTTTCTGCCAGACCATCTATTCTTTGTATATTATATTTCCTCTTTAAAACTTTTTTTGTAGTTATTGATTTTTTTCCATTAATAATTTTTGTAAATGTTAGGTCAAATTTTTGATCTCGATCTATACCAAAAACAAAAAAACCATCTTTTGATACTTTAACCTTTTTTTTTCCAACCAAAATTTTAGCGTTAGGATCAGTTTTGCCTAATATAAAATGACCTTGTAGAAATTTACCTTGAAATTCTATAGCTTTAACTGGAGATATAAAAATTAGAAAAACAAAAAAAAATCTATAAATTATTGAGCTGTCCATCCACCATCTATAATTATTGATGTTCCAGTTATCATCGAAGATGCTGATGATGCCAAAAAGCATACTGTTGTGGCAACATCACTTTCAGTAGCTGCTTTTCCTATAGGAATGTTTCCAAGTGCTAATTTTTTAAATTTTTTATTTTTAAAAAAATTTTTAACCATAGGGGTTTCAACAAAAGTAGGTGCTACAGTGTTAACTCTTATATTTTTTTTTGCTAACTCTACTCCCATTCCTTTTGTTAACCCTTCAATTCCAAATTTAGTCATATTGTATACATTTCTTCCACCCATACCCACATGACCGAGCTGTGATGACATATTTATAATAGAACCAGGTCTTTTTTTATTTTTAAGCATTTTTTTTACAACAATTTGCGCCACGTTAAATGCTGCCTTTAGATTTAAATCTACTAGATAATTCATGCTTTTTTGTTTAATTTTTTCAAAGGGTTCAGGAATGTTAGTTCCAGCATTATTTACTAACACATCAATAATTTTAATTTTATCTAATTTTTGTTTTAAATCTTCATAATTCATTACATCGCATGAAACCTTAATAATTTTACCTTTAATTTTTTTGATATCCTTTTCTAATTTATTAAGATCTGAAGATGTTCTGCTTAAAGCTATAACCGTTGCACCTGCCTCAGCTAATGCAATTGAACACGCTCTTCCTAGTCCTTTACCTGCACCTGTAACTAAAGCATATTTGTTTTTAAGATTTATTTTTTGAAGATACATTAAAAGAATAATATTTTAATATCTGTGTAAATCAACTCAACTGCTACAATTAATATGGCAAATAATCCAAGCCAAGCTATCCATCTATATTTTTTAATCCATCCAGAAATTAAAGTTGCTGCAGTTGCCATTAAAACAATCGATAAAACTAAGCCAAAAACAAGAAGTCCATAGTGATCGCCAGCTGCACCAGCAACTCCCAGTACATTATCTAGACTCATTGTAAAATCAGCTAGTAGAACTGTCCAAATTGCTTTTAAAAAACTTGAATTATCTACTTTTACATTTTCCTCTGTTTCTGAATCTTTGATTACGTCTACATAAAGTTTGTAAACAATGTAAAGTAATAATAATCCCCCAATTAATCTTAAACCTGTGATTTGTAGCAGATAAGCAGTAAGTAAAGTTAATAAAATTCTTAAAATAACAGCACCACCAATGCCCCAGAAAATAACTTTTTTTCTCTGTTCGGCTGGAAATTTAGATGCAACCATTCCAATTATTATTGCATTGTCTCCTGCTAAAACTAAATCAATTAAGATAATTTGAGTTAATATTGCTATTTGTTCAGGTGTGAAAAATTCTGCAAACATTACTGCTGTAGTATCATGTCTGCACCTTTTTCTGCAATCATTATTGTTGGAGCATTAGTATTTCCTGAGGTGATATAAGGCATTACTGATGCGTCTACCACTCTTAAGTTTTTTACTCCATGAACCTTTAACTGATCAGACACTACTGCATTTTCATCGTTACCCATTCTACATGTGCTGACAGGATGGAAAATTGTATTAGCATATTTTCCAGCTTCAACAGCTAACTGCTCATTGTCAGTAATATTTATACCTGGTCTTAATTCTTCTGGTCCATAATTTTTATAGGCTTTTGACTCCATAACTATTTTTCTTACTATTTTAAGAGACTTACCTGCTATTTCTCTATCTTCATCTGTAGACAGATAATTCATTTTAATTTTTGGAGGAATTCTTGTATCGGAAGATTTAAGTTCAATAGATCCTCTACTTGTAGGTCTTACGTTAGTAATGGTTGGTGTGAATGCGGGAAATTTGTGTAAAGATGATTTTCCTAAAAGATCTGTACTAGCAGGAGAAACATGAAATTGTAAGTTAGGAGTTTCTAAATGTGGATCACTTTTTACGAAACCACATAAATAACTAGCACCAACTGTAAGTGGACCAGTTCTTGTTAAGAAAAATTTTAATCCAGTAAATATTTTCTTTGTAAAACTATAATAAATATCATTTAAAGTTTCTAAATTTTTTATCTTATATACAGGTCTTAACATTAGATGATCTGTTAAGTTTTGGCCTATGCTTTTATGGTCCATTATAACTTCAATGCCGTTATCTTTTAATAATTTAGTAGGACCCAAACCTGAAGCTTGAAGTATATGTGGAGATCCAATAGTACCAGCGCTTAAAATGATTTCGCTATTTGCTTCAACAGTATTTAACTTATCACCAGTCCAAAAATTAACTTTTTTGGCAATTTTATTTTCGAATTCAATATTTTTGATGTGAGCTTTAGTTATAATTTTTAAATTACTTCTATTTTTTACTGGATTTAAGTATCCAACTGCAGTGCTACATCTAAAACCATTTTTTACAGTTAAAGGGAAATATCCCATCCCCTCATTATCACCATTATTAAAATCATCAGTTTTTTTATATCCAAATTCCTCTGCAGCTTCCAAAAATAAATCTAAAACTTTAAAGGTAGATCTAATTTTTTCTACTTTTAAAGGTCCACCAGAACCATGAAATTCATTTTTTCCAAATTGGAAATCTTCGGATTTTTTAAAATAAGGGAGCACATCATCCCATGACCAGCCTACATTTCCTAATTGTCTCCAATAATTATAATCATTTGATTGCCCTCGAATATAGAGCATTCCATTAATAGAAGAACTACCTCCAAGTGTTTTTCCCCTTGGGTAAGTCATCTTTCTATTGTCACAGAAAGGCTCCTCCTCTGTGTTAAAACACCAATCGGTCTCAGGATTATGCATTGTTTTGAAATAACCTCCAGGAATATGTATCCATGGATTAGTATCTTTACCCCCTGCCTCTAAAAGTAAGACTTTATTTTTAGGATTAGATGAAATTCTGTTAGCAAGAACACATCCAGCTGATCCAGCACCAATAATAATATAATCAAAATTATCCATTAATTAGAACTCTTATAAATTAAAATTTTTTTATTTGTAACATTTCTGTACACAAAAAAATTGAAATAATCCAATATTAACACTTGTTTTAGATTTCATTCTTTGGCAAGCTTTCGTTTTTAAAAATAAAGAGAGGGAAACAAATGAAAAAAATCATTTCAATGTTATTTGCAGTAGCGATGGTATTTGGATTTATTTCAAATGCTAATGCTGCAAAAACACTAAAATGTCAGACAGTTCTTAACACTAAAGCTGATGAAGTTAAAATGTTAAAAGACTTTACTGACACTGTTACAACTTTGACAGGTGGATCTCTAAAGTTTGAAATTATGCCTGCTGGAGCTGTTGTTGGTGTAAAAGAAACTTTAGATGCTGTTGATAAAGGACTTATCGATTGTGGATTCGCTTGGACTCACTATTGGTCAGGTGATCACCCTGCCGCTATGTTATTTGGTTCGCCAGTAGCTGGTGGTGGTGTTGGTATTGACAACATCGCATTCTTATCATGGTTTCAATATGGTGGAGGAAAAGAGCTATACGACAGACTATGGAAAGAAATGGGAAGAGATATTAAAGGATTTATGATTCAACCAGTTGGACCAGAAGCATTAGGTTGGTTTCCAAAACCAATTAAAGATATGGCTGACTTTAGAAAATATAAGTTCAGAACTCCTCCAGGAATTCCAGGACAAACATATAAAGACATCGGTATAGCATCTGTTGCTATGGGTGGTGGAGATATTCTACCAGCTCTAGAAGCAGGAACTATTGATGCTGCTGAATGGTGTTGTCCAAAGCCAGACTTAACGTTTGGTTTCCAAAAAGTATTAAAGCACTATTATCTACAAGGTTTACACCAAGTAGTCGTAAATGCTGACTTTTATATTACTGGGAAAACGTACAATGCTATGAGTGCTCATGAGAAGAAGTCACTAGAAGTTGCTGCAAATGCATCTCTAGCGAAATCTCTAAGTTACAGAATCTATGAAAACGGAAAAGCTTTAAAAGAGCTTACTGAAGTTCATGGTGTAAAATTAGAGGATACTCCTTCTGATTACTTCACTGAATACATGGCAGCTGCTAAGAAAAGTTTGGAAACAAACGCAGCTAAAAATGCATTCTTTGCTGAAGTTTGGGACTCTATGAAAGAATTTGCTGATATTGCAGTTCCTTTCTGGAGCGGTGCTCAAATGTCTAATGCGAAGCTAGGAATGGCTCACGCAGCAACATTAAAGTAATCATTAAATAATTTTTACATTAGAGCGGACTTTATAGTCCGCTCTAATTTTTTTTATAAAATTTTATGGCAGACGAACCAGATAAACTAGATATATCAGATGAAATGATTGCCGAAAGGCGAGGTGGTTCAGGAAAAATGCCAAGTGATATGCCGTCATGGATGGCAAGTTCAATTGTTAATATCGATAAATTTAGCAAATGGGTTGGTAATGTTGTTTGTTGGATATTAATGCCATTAATTCTTGCAATGACTTACGAGGTCTTTGCTAGAAAATTATTTCATTCCCCAACAATTTGGGCTTACGATATAAGTAGATTTTTATATGGTGCACTTTTTATGTTAGGTGCTGGATATGCACTTTCAAAAGGAGTTCACATTAGAGCAGATTTTTTATACAGAAATTTTAAAACTAAGAATCAAGGTACTATTGATTTTTGGTTATATATTTTATTTTATTTTCCAGGCTTACTAGTGTTTCTTTATATGACGATTGGTTATGTAGGTGAGTCAATTCAAAGAGGTGAAAGAGGAATGGATACAACTTGGATGCCATACATGTGGCCAATTAAAACCTGTTTATTGATAGGAATAGTTTTTTTACTTATTCAAGGGATTTCGGAATTACTTAAAAGTTATTGGGCTGCAACAAGAGGAAAATGGCCAGGGGAAGATAAATGATAGCAGAATTAATTGATCCAGCCATTTTAGGATTTATTTTAGTTGGTGTAATGCTTTTTGCAATATTTGTAGGATTTCCTATTTCATTTACTTTAATATTCTTAGGCTTTGTTTTTGGATACTTGGGATTTGGAAAATTAGTCTTTTATTTAATGACCCTCCAGTTCTCGATGGTCATGACGGAACAAACTCTTGCCGCTGTCCCGCTCTTTGTCTTTATGGGGATTATGATGGAACAAGCAGGATTAATGGAGAGATTGTTTTCTTCATTCCAAATGATGTTAGCTAAAGTAAGAGGATCTTTATATTATGCAGTTTTATTTGTTTCAGTTATTTTTGCTGCAGCAACAGGAATTGTTGGTGCATCAGTTACTATTCTTGGAATTATGGCTGCAAAATCAATGAATAGGTCGGGCTATGATGTAAGACTTGCGGCAGGTACAATTACAGCTGGTGGTACTTTAGGAATTTTAATACCACCAAGTATTATGCTTGTTGTAATGGGTCCAATCATGGAGATACCTGTAATTGACTTATTTGCTGCTGCTATTATTCCAGGAATTCTATTAGCAGGTTTATACGCGGGTTACACGACAATTAGATGTATGATTAATCCTAAGTTAGGACCTGTAATTCCTGAAGAAATGAGATCAGCAAGCATGAAAGAGGTTTGGATTGAGTTCTTTTTAGGTTTAGTTCCTCCTGCAGCTCTAGTTTTTGCTGCATTAGGGAGTATTTTATTTGGTTTTGCAACTCCAACAGAAGCAGCTGGTTGTGGTGCAATGGGTGCATTGTTACTTTCATTAGCATATAAAAAATTAACTTTATCAAAACTTCAAGAAGCACTTGTTAAAACTTTAGAAATTACTGCTTTAATTATGGTTTTAGTTGCTGCTTCAAACTTTTTTGGTGCTGTCTTTGCAAGATTGGGAACTCCTACTTTATTAACAGAATTTTTATTAGGTTTAGAGATGAACAAATATTTCATTCTAGCAATTGTAATGGTAGCAATATTTTTGTTAGGCTGGCCATTAGAGTGGGTTCCAATTGTGATGATCATTGTGCCAATAATTTTACCTTTGGTTGAAGCATTAGGTTTCAATTTAACTTGGTTTGCAATTCTAGTTGCTGTCAATCTCCAGACCGCCTGGCTATCTCCACCCGTAGCATTATCAGCATATTTTTTAAAAGGTGTAGTTCCAGAGTGGGATTTAAAAGATATTTATTACGGAATGATGCAATTTATGGTTCTACAAGTAATAGGTTTAATTTTAATAATTATATTTCCTCAGATTGCCCTATGGTTACCAACTCTCTTATATGGACAGTAGAATTTATTAGTTTAAAATAAAATTAGTGAATCAGCCAAAAGTAAAATACTCTCTTTCTAATTGGGACTTAGTGACAGTTAATCCAAATTATAAAACTTGGAATTGGAAAGATCTATTTTGTTTTTGGGGAGCAAATGTACAGAGTATAATTGGTTTCTCTTTAATATCCTCTTTATACTTAATGTATAGTTTAAATATTTTTGTAGTTTTTTTTGGTATCATATTAGGATCTTTTTTTGTTTATTTATTTTCAAATATAATTGGAAAACCTTCTCAAAAATTTGGTTTACCATTTGCAGTATTACTCAGATCCTCGCTAGGATTTAATGGTGCTAAATTTTTTGGGTTAATCAGAAGTTTAGTTGGAATATTTTTATTTGGAATTCAAACTTATTTTTTGTCTAAAATTTTAGTTTACTTAATTAGAATATTAATTTTTTCTATAGACAATTCTTTATTACAGCAGGAAATATTTATTTTTTATTATTTTGGCATGAATATTATTGATTGGTCTGCAATAGTAATAACAATTATTTTACAGACTTTGTTTTTTACTGTTGGGATGCAGTACAATAAGAAAATAATTAATTTCTCTGCGATGACGGTCTATACAGGCATGCTTATTTTTTTCTTCGTTGTTTTATTAAGTGATGTGAAAATAACCACTGAAGCTTTTTCAAATATTTTTAATTTCAATAATTTTTTAGATGTTAATAATTTAGTACCTTTATTAACAGTTGCTGGAACAATATTTGCCTATTTTTCAATTTTAATAATTAGCTTTGGTGATTTTTCTAGATATGTAAAAAATGAGCATGAATTAAAAAAAGGAAACCTAAGTTTAATTTTGAATTTAATTATTTTTTCTTTTTTATCAGTTTTTATTGTTACAGGTTCTGATGTTTTTCTTAATCAAAAATTTTCAGATATAGACAGAATTTTTACCAATCCAACAGATATAGTGGGAAAATTTGATAATATACAAATTACAATAGTCGTTCTATTTTTTATTATAATTGCTTCAGCTTCTACAAATTTAGTTGCCAATTTCATCCCATCTCAATACTCTTTAATAAATTTTGCTCCTTCAATATTAAGTTTAAAAAGCGCTAGTTATTTAATTGCTTTTTTTGGTTTGTTGATCGCAATCTTCTGGCTGACTATATTGAGCCAAATAGGAATTTTATCATTTGTTGATACTTTTGCTGCTTTCTTTGGTCCTTTATTTGGAGTGATGGCAGCTGACTATTATTTAATTAAAAATCAAGAATTAAGTAATAAAGATTTATATTCTATAGATAAAGAGAGCGCTTATTATTATTCAGGTGGTTGGCATATAAAAGGTGTTTATTCTTTAATTATTGGATTTATATTTTCAGCTTCTACAATTTGGAATACTAATTTAATGTTTCTACAGTCTTATGCTTGGATAATAGGTGCATTTGTTGCATGGATAACATACTACTTGTTAGCAAAAAAATAATTTTAATGCACACATTTGATTTTAAAAATAGAACAGCTGTAGTTACTGGTGGAGCCCAAGGGTTTGGTTTAGATGTTGCAAAAAGATTTTTAGAGTCTGGTGCTAAAGTATTTATATGGGATATCGATGAAAAGCTTCTTAAATCAGCAGTTGATGAAGTAAAAAACCCTAACTTATTTTACAGTGTCGTTGATATATCAAATTATCAAGATGTAGAAAAAAACGTTGAAGACATAACCTCAAAATCAAATATAGATATTTTAATCAATAATGCTGGGATAACAGGTCCTACAGGTCCTTTATGGGAGTATGATGTCGATATGTGGAATAAAATAGTCCAGATAAATTTAATGGGGACTTTCAACTGCTGTCGAGCAATTGTCCCAAATATGATTAAAAACAACTATGGAAGAATTGTTAATGTAGCTTCCGTTGCAGGTAAGGATGGTAATGCAAATGCAAGTGCGTATAGCTCAGGAAAAGCTGGCGCAATTGGGTTAACGAAAGCTTTGGGTAAAGAATTAGCTGATAAAGATATAGCTGTAAACGCTGTCACCCCAGCAGGTGCCAAAACTAGAATTTTAGATCAAATGAGTAAAGAGCATGTACAAAGAATGCTGTCAAAGGTGCCAAGAGGAAGATTTCTTGAAATATATGAGTTTACCTCACTAGTTTGCTGGCTTTCATCACAAGAAAACACTTTTTCTACAGCTGCGGTATTTGATATCAGTGGTGGTAGATCCACATATTAGTCTCAAAAATTTGAAACTATTTTTCTATCATTATTTTGATTTTTAATAGAATTTTTACCCATAACTGGTGCTGTGATCATTATTGACCAATATATAAGAAGAATAAACACAGAAATTATTTTCATATAAACCATTTAACAATCAATTTTGCATTTAGAATGTTGAAATTGTGACTGAATATTGAATTTATAAATAATCTATCTATAAGAAGAACATGTTAAAAATTTTTTATATTTTTATTACATCATTAATCTTTCTTAGCTCCGCACATTCAGAAACTGTAAAAGTTTTTGAATTTACTGAAAAAGAATTATCAGCACTTGAGATCCGTAAAGTAAGAGGAGCAGATAACAAGACTTCTTATACTATTGGATCAAATGAAAATGGTAATTATTTAAAAGCCGTAGCAGATAATGCTGCTTCAGGCCTAGGAAAAGAGATCAAAATTGATCTAAATAAAACACCTTTTATCAATATTACCTGGAAAATTGAGAAGGACCTTCGTGGAATTAAAGAGAATACGAAAAAAGGTCATGATTATGCCGCCCGTGTTTTTGCGATTAAAAAAACTGGAGCTACACCTTTATCAAATAGAGCAATTAATTATGTTTTTTCAAGTAATAGTGAAGTTGGTGAAAATAGACCCAGTCCATATACAAAAAAATCAATAGACAATGTATTAGCAACTACTAAAGACAAACTCAATGAATGGGTAACAGTAAAAGCCAATGTTAAAGAAGATTTTAAAAAATTTCATGATCTAGATGTGAATGAACTAGATGGTCTGGCTATAATGGCTGATACTGATAATTCTAAAATGAAATCAATTTCTTATTTTCAGAATATTTATTTTTCAGCAGATTAATTATCATTTTACATACTTTTTTAATCCAATACTTAAAAACGATAATAAAATAGCTGCGATAACATCAGCAATTGGAATTGCATTTGGAAATCCAAAGTTCCATATAATTACTCCGATTAACCAAATTATATAAATTTTCATCTTAGATATTATATCTTAGTTTCTATTAAATTTTTATTTATTTGATATTATTAATTTATGCATAAAAACTTTACTCATAATGTTAAAGTATATTATGAGGACACAGACGCTGGTGGAGTCGTTTACTATGCTAACTATTTAAAATATTTAGAAAGAGCCAGAACTGAAGCGTTATCAACTATTGGATTAAGCAATAGAAAAATAAAAAATGATTTTGGTGCTCTTATAATTGTTAAATCGTGCAATATTGAATATAAAAAATCTGCATATTTAGAAGATGATTTACAAATTAAATCTTTTGTAGACTCTATTTCAAAAACTTCTTTTTTAATGAATCAAACAATATTTAAAGATGAGGAATTGATCGTAGAAGCTAAAATTCATCTAGTATTTATAAATGAAAAATTTAAGCCAGTTAAAATTCCAGAAAAAATCTTATCAGACTTTCAACCCTATACTTCTAGTTCATAGATATTTTTCTAGCTTTTTTAAATAAGTCTACAATCATTCTTTCAGATACAAGTTTAGTATTTACATTTCTAGGGCTAGGGTGATAACAAGCAATTAATTTAATATTTCCTGGTAGTAAATAGGATTTTCCGTGAATAAATTTTATCTTTTCTTTTAAATTGTATTTTTTTTTATAAAATTTAACACAATTATCAAATGCCACCTTTCCTAATGCAATAATAGTTTTTAATTTTTTTAAATTATAAATCTCGCTATCAAAGTATTTTGAACAATTATTAAGCTCTTCTATTTTAGGTTTATCTCCTGGAGGAACACATTTTAAAATATTTGTTATATATGTTGATTTCAATTTAAGGCCATCATTTAGATTTTCTGAATTTGGTTGGTTTGCAATTTTAGCTTTAAATAAACATTTAAATAAAAAATCTCCTGATTTATCACCTGTGAAAGCTCTTCCTGTTCGTGTACCTCCATGGGCTGCTGGGGCCAATCCAATTATTAAAATTTTTGCATCAATTTTTCCAAAACCTGTAACTGGTTTTCCCCAGTAAGTTTCATTTATATTTTGTTTTCTTTTTTCTGTTGAAATTTTTTTTACAAAATTAACAAGCCTTGGACATTTTTTACATTTAAGAATTGTTTTATTTAAACTATCTATTTTAATATTCATAAATGAAAATTTTAAATTATTTAGTCATAATATTTATATGTATTAATCCCCCAGTTAAAGCAGATTCAAAAAAAATTTTAATTGATGAATTGCAAAAGGGTGGAAAATTAATTTTCATAAGACATGCTTATGCCCCAGGCGGCGGTGATCCAAATAATTTCGATATTAACGATTGTACTACTCAAAGAAATTTAAGTGATAGTGGTAAAGTTCAATCACAAAAAATTGGTAATTTTTTTAAGAATAATAAAATTTCAATTGGAAAAGTTTATTCTAGTGAATGGTGTCGATGTAAAGAAACAGCATCTATTGCCTTTAAAGAATATGAAACTAAAAATTTTCTAAACTCATTTTTTAGCGCAAAATTTGCCAATAATAGAAAAAAGCAAATTATTGATTTTGATAAATTTATTAGTAATTGGGATAAAGATCAAAATTTAGTTTTTGTTACACATTATGTAGTGATTTCTGAAATTTTAAATTATGCACCATCATCTGGAGAGATTGTTGTTTCGGATAAAAGTTTAAAAGTTATTGATACTTTAGAAATTGAATATTAAACTAAATTATCATGTCATCTAAAAGAGCAATGAGACAAGCACAAAAACAAGCATACGCAAAACATCGTTCAAATATTACAAATAGCAGATTTGAACTTAAGAAAAAATTTATTACTAAAAACAAAGAAGAAAAAAAAAATAAAAACTAACTTTCTTGACCAAATTTTTCTATTTTTTTACAAGTAGAGATTTTAGATAAACTTTCGACATCATTCAAAACAGCCTTAACAAATATTTCTGGTTTATCTTTTTCAAATAAAATTTGAGTATAAAACTGAGGATACCCATGTTTTAATGTAAGTATTTTTCCATCTTCCTCATAAATATTTCTCACATAGGAGTTTTTCTTTTTAACGCTTAAATCGGTGATTTTATATTTTTGATAAGTTTTTTCATTATAAACGTAATTACGTGTCATAATTAGTTCATTAAGATTTAAAATATATTCATTTTTTAAAAAACCGTCCTCTTTATGATCACATTTGCTCAACACAATTATTTCTGAGTATGAATTAAAGGATATAAAAAAAAATGATAAAAAAAATATTAAAAACTTATTTTCTCTCATTCTTATCTACAAAAAATAAAGCTATAATAAATATTACAGTCCATGCAAATACAGACAATGTTTTAAAAGGAGTGGTATCTACTCCCCAAACATCAAAGAATAAAGCACCAATAATTATCCCTATAGCATAGATAATACTTACAATTTTAACTTTGCTCATATTTAATATTATTCTTTGATTAAGTTTTTCTTGAAAAGAGAAATCCCATTCTTGATTTTAAAAGAGTAAGATTCTTTAAAACTCTCAAGCTGCCAACCAGTAAGTCTTTTTTCAATTTCAATTATATTTTCTTTTTTCCAATCATCAGTTGTTTCTTCTAGCTTCCAAAGTCGTTTTTCCTCATTACTTCTTCCACAACCATAACAATAACCTGTTGATGGATCAGTTTTACAAATACTTATACAAGGTGAAATAATCATTTTTTATAAATTAGTATAAATTTTATAAGATAAATAGATAATTTTTTAACAATTGTCATTGGACAAATAGTTTCAATAATATATAAAACCTCGTAATTTGTGGGGCGATGGCGGAATTGGTAGACGCGTTGGTCTTAGGAACCAATATGGCAACATGTGAAGGTTCGAGTCCTTTTCGCCCTACCATTAAATTATTATGAAAGTTACAGTAGAAAACAAAAAAGGACTTAATAAAGATCTTAAAATTTTTATCGATAAAGAGACAATGAACTCTTATATGGATGAAAAATATGAAGAGATCAAAGGTAGTGTAAATCTTAAAGGATTTAGACCAGGTAAAGTTCCAAAAGAAATTTTAAAAAGACAATTTGGTAAAGCAGTTTTTGGAGAAGTTTTAGATAAAGTTTTAAAAGAAACATCAACTAAAGCACTAGAAGAAAAAAAGATTAAACCAGCTGGTCAACCAAAGCTAGACTTAAAGACATATGGTGAAGATAAAGATCTTGAGTATATTTTGTCAGTAACGGAGCTACCAAAAGTAGAAATTAAATCCTTAGAAAATATTAAATTTGACGAATACACTGTAAAAATTGATGAGAGTGAGACTGATAAAAGAATAAAAGAAATAGCAAAAAACCAACCAAATTTTAAAGAAGTAAGCTCTGATACAAAAGCTAAAAAAGGTGATTTAGTGTCTTTAGACTATAAAGCTACAGTTGACGGCAAGGACTTTAAAGGAAGCGAAGGAAAGAACACTCAGCTAACTTTAGGTAAAGATTTATTCTTAAAAGGATTTGATGAACAATTGATCGGAGTGAAGAAAGATGATGAAAAAATTGTAGAGGCAACCTTGCCAGAAAATTTCCCTGAAAAAGAATTAGTAAATAAAAAAGCTAAATTTAATTGTAAAATTTTAAGCGTTAAACAATCAGAAGAAGTAAAAATTGATGATAATTTTGCAAAAAATTTAGGAGCAAAAGATTTAAAAGATTTAAAAACATTAATTTCAAAACAAATTAATGACGAATACAAAAATTCTTTAGATCAATTATCTAAAAATCAAATTTTAAAAGAAATAGAGAAAATTAAAGTAGATGAAGTTCCTGAAAATTTAGTTGAAGAAGAAGTAAAAATTCTTTCACAAGGTATGTCTGAAGAAGAAACTAAAAAAAATAAAAAAAACTTTGAAGAAAAAGCAAAAACAAGAATTAAAACTGGCTTAATTTTAAACGAGTTTGGTGAAAAAAATCAAATTAAAGTAACAGAACAAGAAATTCAGGCTGAAGTACAGAAACAATTGAGAATGATGCCTGGACAAGAAAAAATGGTTATGGATTTTTACCAAAAAAACCCTTCTGCCTTAGCAAGTTTGAGAGGAACTGTATATGAAGAAAAAATTTTAAATTCCATTAAAGAAAAAGGTAAAGCAAATAAGAAAGAAATTTCAAAAGAAGAAGCTGAAAAAATTTTAAAAGAAGCTCATAAACACGACCATGATCATGATCATGACCATAACCATGGTGAAGAAAAAAAAGAAACTAAGAAAAAATCATCCACAACATCTTCGAAAGAAAAAAAACCTGCAACTAAAAAGGCAAAATCAAAGCCAGCAGCTAAAAAAGTAAAAAAGGTTAGCAAAAAGTAATCTCAAGTTGTATAAGTAGAACGAATCAACTTATGACAACAAAATTATCAGAACATATGAGCAATCTTGTACCAATGGTTGTTGAACAATCTAGCAAAGGTGAAAGAGCCTACGATATTTATTCAAGACTATTAAAAGAGAGAATCATTTTTTTAACAGGTCAAATTAATGACAATGTTGCATCGTTAGTTACTGCTCAATTATTATTTTTAGAAGCTGAAGATCCAAAAAAAGAAATTTATTTATACATTAATAGCCCAGGAGGTTTGGTTACAGCAGGACTTGGTATTTATGATACAATGCAATATGTGAAACCAGATATTTCCACTTTATGTATTGGTCAAGCTGCATCTATGGGTTCTTTTTTGCTTGCAGCCGGCACAAAAGGAAAAAGATTTTCATTACCAAACTCAAGAATAATGGTTCATCAACCGTCCGCAGGTTTTCAAGGTCAGGCAACTGATATTGAAATTCATGCTAATGAAGTTTTGTCTTTAAAGAAAAGACTTAATGAAATTTATTCTAGACACACAGGAAAAAGTGTTGATGAAATAAAATCTGCTCTTGAGAGAGATAATTTTATGACAGCAGATGTCGCACAATCTTTTGGTCTCATTGACGAAGTAGTAGAAAAAAGATCTTAATACACAATATATTGAGTCATTATTATTCGAAACTTGATTAGTATGAGTCTTATATAATAGAGTAATTAAATTGATTCGTTATAAAAATTAAAATGACAACAAATAATAAAAATATTCTTTACTGTTCTTTTTGTGGCAAGAGTCAACATGAAGTTAGAAAGTTAATAGCTGGTCCTACGGTTTTCATCTGCGATGAATGTGTAGAGTTATGTATGGACATCATAAAAGAAGAGAGCAAAGATACTTTTGTAAAACATCAAGATGGCCTTCCATCTCCGAAGGAAATTTGTTCAGTATTAGATGATTATGTAATTGGTCAAGCTCATGCAAAAAAAGTATTATCTGTTGCAGTTCACAACCATTACAAAAGATTAAACTATGAGAGTAAAACAAGTAAAAATGTTGAACTATCTAAATCCAATATACTTTTAGTGGGTCCCACAGGTTGTGGAAAAACATTACTTGCACAAACTCTCGCTAGAATTTTAGATGTACCATTTACAATGGCTGACGCGACAACTTTAACAGAAGCTGGTTATGTAGGAGAAGATGTTGAAAATATTATTTTAAAATTGTTACAAGCATCTGACTATAATGTTGAAAAAGCTCAAAGAGGAATAGTTTACATTGATGAAGTTGATAAAATTAGTAGAAAATCTGAAAATCCATCTATTACAAGAGACGTATCTGGAGAAGGTGTTCAGCAAGCACTTTTAAAAATTATGGAAGGAACAGTTGCTAGTGTTCCACCTCAGGGTGGCAGAAAACATCCTCAACAAGAATTCTTACAAGTAGATACTACAAATATTTTGTTTATTTGTGGTGGTGCTTTTGCAGGACTTGATAAAATAATTTCTCAAAGAGATAAAGGAACTTCAATTGGATTTGGTGCAGATGTAAAAAATACACAAGACAAGAAAACCGGTGAATGGATGAAAGGGTTAGAACCTGAAGATTTATTGAAATTTGGATTAATTCCAGAATTCATTGGAAGACTTCCAATGATAGCAACACTTGAAGATTTAGATGAGAAATCATTAATTAAAATATTACAAGAACCAAAAAACTCTTTAATTAAACAATACCAAGAGCTGTTTAAATTAGATGGTTCAAAACTAACATTTAAAGAAAACGCTCTAAAAGAAATAGCGCAAAAAGCAATTAGCAAAAAAACTGGAGCAAGAGGTTTGAGGTCAATTCTAGAAAATATTTTGTTGAAAACAATGTACGATCTTCCGAGTCAAGATAATATTGAAGAGGTTATTGTTGATGCTGGTGCAGCAAAGGGACAGTCACAACCAATCCTAGTTCATGCTAAAGGTGACAACAAATCTAAGCCAAATAAGACCACAGCGGCTTAATATCCTTAATAAATAGCAAAAACCTATTGCATTATAAAATATAATATCCATATTATTAGTATGGACGTCAAAATATCATTACCACTATTACCATTAAGAGATATCGTGGTTTTTCCTAGCATGGTTATTCCTTTGTTTGTAGGAAGAGATAAATCTATCTCAGCTTTAAACGAAGTCATGAAAAAAGATAAAAAAATTATTCTTGTTACTCAAAAAAATTCTGAAATTGATGATCCTAAGAAAACAGATGTTTTTATGTATGGTTGTGAAGGAAGTATTTTACAATTATTAAAATTACCAGATGGTACAGTAAAAGTTTTGGTTGAGGGTATTAAAAGAGTAAAGATTTTAGATTTCAAAGATAATGAAAAATTCATAATATGTGATTACACACACTATAACGATGTTTTATCTAAGGATGAAGATTTGTTTCCTTTAGCAGCCACAGCTTTAAGAAGATTAGAAAAATTAACATCTATAAATAAAAAAATTTCTAGTGAAACAATTAATACAATTAAGCAATTAAAAGATCCTTCTCAGATTGCTGACAATATTGCATCTCATATAACTGCTACTATTTCAGAAAAACAACAAATCTTTGAAACCGTAGATGTTAAGAAAAGGTTAAACGCGATCATTAAAATAATGGAAAACGAGACAAGTATCATTGGTGTTGAAAAAAGAATTAGAGGAAGAGTTAAAACTCAAATGGAAAAAACGCAAAGAGAATATTATTTAAATGAACAATTAAAAGCTATTCAGAAAGAACTTGGGGAAATTGAAGATGGTAAAGATGAAACCACTAGCTTAAACAAAGCTATTACAAGAGCAAAGATGCCAAAAGAAGTTGAAAAGAAATGTTTGCAAGAACTAAAGAAATTAAAAAATATGAGTCCAATGTCTGCTGAAGCAACTGTAGTAAGAAACTATTTAGATTGGATGACTGAACTTCCTTGGCACAAGAAAAGTGAAGTAGATATCGATTTAACCAAAGCCCTAAACATTCTTGATAAAGACCATTTTGGATTAGAAAAAGTTAAAGAGAGAATAATTGAATTTTTAGCAGTTCAAAAAAGAATGGAAAAGATTAAGGGTCCAATTTTATGTTTAGTAGGACCACCAGGAGTTGGAAAAACTTCATTGGGTAAATCGATAGCAAAAGCAACAAATAGAGAATTTGTAAGAATGTCTGTTGGTGGAATGAGGGATGAAGCAGAAATAAGAGGTCACAGAAGAACATACATTGGATCATTACCAGGAAAAATTATTCAGATGATGAAAAAAGCTGGTACAAAAAATCCATTAATTTTATTAGATGAAATTGATAAAATTGGGAATGATTATAGGGGTGACCCATCCTCAGCATTATTAGAAGCTTTAGATCCTGAACAAAATACAACTTTCAATGATCATTATTTAGAAGTTGATTACGATCTTTCAGACGTGATGTTTGTAACAACAGCTAATACTTTAAACATTTTACCTCCTTTATTGGATAGAATGGAAGTAATTCGATTGGCTGGTTATACTGAAGATGAAAAAATAAGTATCGCAAATAAATATTTATTACCTAAACAAATAAAAGATAATGGTGTTAAAGAAAAAGAAATGAAGCTAGATGACAATATTATAAAAGAAGTCATTAGAGGATACACAAAAGAATCAGGTGTAAGAAATCTTGAAAGAGAAATTTCTAAACTTGCTAGAAAGGTCGTAAAAAAAATTGTAGCTGGTGAAGAAAAAGAGGTTGGAATTAACAACAAAAATTTATCAGATTTTCTAGGTGTTCCTAAATTTAAATTTGGAGAATTGGAGGCTGAAAATAGGGTAGGTATAGTTACCGGTCTTGCTTGGACAGAGTATGGCGGTGAGATTTTAAAGATCGAGACAGTTACAATGCCTGGAAAAGGCAGAATGCAGATTACTGGTAAGTTAGGTGATGTTATGCAAGAATCAGTTAAAGCTGCGAAATCATTTGTAAGATCAAAATGCTTAGAATATGGAATAATACCACCAATCTTTGAAAAGAAAGATTTCCACATCCATGTTCCTGAAGGCGCAACACCTAAAGATGGTCCATCCGCTGGTATTGGTATGGTAACCTCAATTGTTTCCTCTATTACCAATATTCCGGTTAGAAGAGATGTAGCTATGACAGGAGAGGTAACTTTAACAGGTCAAGTTTTACCAATTGGAGGTTTAAAAGAAAAATTATTAGCTGCTCACAGAGCTGGAATTAAAGAAGTATTAATACCGAAGGAGAATGAGAAAGATCTTGTAGATATGCCAAAAAAAATTATTGATGATATAAAGATCACTCCTGTTGAATATGCTGATCAAGTAATAAAAATATCTCTTACAAAGGAACTTAAACCAACTGAGTGGGTTGAGGTTGAAATCTCAAAAAAAGACGACAAATCTCAAGCTAGTATTCAATAATTTATATTTATTATGGATTTTTGGATATTTTTAATATTTTTAATTTTTCTTTATTCTATATTTTTAAGCCAATTACAAAGTTTGAAGAGAAAAATTTCAAAAATAAGAATAACTGGCGTGGAGGTTTTTAAATTTTCTAAGTTAAATCGTCTTTCTTAAGAACTGGAATTTTTAAAAAGATTAAGTTTTTGGCTATTTTTCAACGTTAATAGAACTTGACGTTAGTAAACTAAAGGATATAAATCACTTTATTTTGGTAATGGGCGGTTAGCTCAGTTGGTAGAGCATCTCGTTTACACCGAGGGGGTCAAAGGTTCGAGTCCTTTACTGCCCACCAAAATTAACAAGTGGGGGTGTAGCTCAGTTGGTTAGAGCGATCGCCTGTCACGCGATAGGTCGAGGGTTCGAGTCCCTTCACTCCCGCCACTTTCAATAATTTTTCTAAATTACTAAACTATTGAAATTGTTAGGTTTTTCAGCTTAGTACTTGTAAGTAATTGAATTTATTGTCTTTTTTTTTATTGAAAATGTGACGTATCTACCCTTCAACAACAAATAAAAAGTGATATACAGTCACGCATGTTATCTTATTTTCTTAAAGATTACTTACCAATTATAATTTTTCTTATTATAGCTCTAGGGTTGAGTTGTGCGTTTGTGGTAATAAATTTTATTCTATCGCCAAAAAAACCTGATCCAGAAAAACTATCAGCTTATGAATGTGGATTCGAACCCTTTGAGGATTCAAGGCTTGAGTTTGATGTAAGATTTTATTTAGTTGCAATCTTGTTTATTATTTTTGATTTGGAAATAGCATTTTTATTTCCATGGGCAATTTCTCTAGGCAACATCGGATTACTTGGTTTTTCATCAATGATGATTTTTTTATTCATACTAACAATTGGTTTTATTTATGAATGGAAAAAGGGCGCTTTAGATTGGGAATAAAAATTATAAACCACAATGAAAAATAAAATAGATCAAGTTCCAGAGGAATTTAAACAGCTTGCTGATGATTTTAGCAAGAATGGATTTATAACTACATCACTTGACAATTTAATTAACTGGTCAAGATCAGGATCACTTCATTGGATGACATTTGGTCTCGCATGTTGCGCTGTTGAGATGATGCAAACAGCTATGCCAAGATATGATTTAGAAAGATTTGGAGCAGCTCCAAGAGGTTCGCCAAGACAATCAGATGTTATGATAGTTGCAGGAACTTTAACAAATAAAATGGCGCCAGCTTTAAGAAAAGTTTATGACCAAATGCCCGAACCAAGATATGTGATTTCAATGGGTAGTTGCGCAAATGGAGGTGGATATTACCATTATTCATATTCAGTTGTTAGAGGTTGTGATCGAATTGTTCCTGTAGATGTTTATGTACCAGGATGTCCTCCATCAGCAGAGGCATTATTGTATGGAATATTACAATTACAAAAAAAAATAAGAGATAAAGGTTCTTTTCTTAGATAGTTATGAAAAATTTAGAAGATTTAGAAAAAAAAATTAATTCTGAATTAGCTACCAAAATTAACAATACAGAAATAAAACATAATCAACTTTATATTGAAACAGACAAAGAAGACTTTATAGATGTTGCTATATTCTTAAAAACAAATCAAGATACAAAATTTAGGCAACTAATAGATATAACAGTTGTTGATTACCCTGAACAAAATCAAAGGTTTGAAGTAGTTTACTTGTTTTTAAGTCATGAATTTAATCAAAGATTGATTGTAAAATATTTAATTGCCGAAAATGAAGTTATTCCATCATTAACTAGCATTTTTCCATCGGCAAACTGGATGGAGAGAGAAGTGTTTGATATGTACGGCGTATCATTTAAGGATCACCCAGATTTGAGAAGAATACTAACTGATTATGGATTTGAAGGTCATCCATTAAGAAAAGATTTTCCATTAACTGGTCACTCAGAAGTCAGATATAGCGAAGATCAGAAAAAAGTAATTAGTGAACCAGTAAAGCTTGAGCAAAATTATAGAAATTTTGATTATGAAAGTCCTTGGGAAGGAACAAAATATATTAAAGAAGAAATTGATAGTAATGACAAAAAAAATTAAAAATTTAAATTTAAATTTTGGGCCTCAACATCCTGCAGCTCATGGTGTGCTTAGATTAATTCTAGAACTTGATGGAGAAGTGGTTGAGAAGGCAGATCCTCATATCGGTTTACTTCATAGAGGAACAGAAAAACTTATAGAAAATAAAACTTATATGCAGGCAGTTCCTTATTTTGATCGCTTAGATTATGTCGCTCCAATGAATCAGGAACATGCATTCGCACTAGCTATTGAAAAAATACTTAAAATAGATGTACCAATTAGAGCGCAATATATAAGAGTTATATTTTGTGAAATTGGTAGAATCTTAAGTCATATTTTAAATGTCACAACTCAAGCTCTTGATGTTGGAGCATTAACACCTTCTCTTTGGGGTTTTGAGGAAAGGGAAACTCTAATGACATTTTATGAAAGAGCCTCAGGATCAAGACTTCATGCAAATTATTTTAGAGCAGGAGGTGTTCATCAAGATTTACCAAAAGGTCTAGAGGAAGATATAGCAAAATTTTGCGAAACGTTTCCAAAAATAATTAACGACTTAGAAAGTTTGCTAACTGATAATAGAATTTTTAAACAAAGAAATGTTGATATTGGGCTAGTCACAAAGGAAGATGCCTTAGATTATTCTTTTTCAGGAGTTATGATTAGAGGCTCAGGTGTTCCATGGGATTTAAGAAAATCTCAACCTTATGATTGTTATGAAAGTTTAGACTTTAAAATTCCTGTTGGAAAAAACGGAGATTGTTACGACAGATATTTATGTAGAATTGAAGAAATGAAAGAAAGTGTATCAATTATTAAACAATGTTTGTCTAAAATGGAAAAAGGTCCAATTAAATCATTAGATGGAAAGATTAGCCCGCCACCTAAAGCGGAAATCAAACAATCAATGGAAGCTTTAATACATCATTTTAAACTTTTCACAGAGGGATACAGAGTTCCAAAAGATGAAATTTATACAGCTGTTGAGGCACCAAAAGGAGAATTTGGTGTTTACTTAATATCTGATGGATCAAGTAAACCTTATAAATGTAAAATAAGAGCACCAGGGTTTTCACATTTACAGTCAATGGATTATCTAATCAAAGGTCATATGTTAGCTGATGTTCCTGCGGTATTAGGTTCTTTAGATATTGTTTTCGGTGAGGTAGACAGATGAGCTTAAGAAGACCTGCTAAAGATCAACCAGACAGTTTTGAGTTTAATGCTTCATCTTTAAAGGCAGCAGATATTATTGTTGCAAAATACCCTGAAGGAAAACAACACAGTGCAGTAATGGCTTTACTTTATATTGCTCAAAGACAAAATAATAATTGGATACCATTAGCTGCAATGAAGTACATCGCTAAGTTTTTAGATATGCCCTATATTAAAGTTTATGAGGTAGCTACTTTTTATACAATGTACAATTTATCTCCTGTAGGCAAATACTTTGTTCAAGTATGCACTACAACACCTTGTATGATAAGAGGCGCAAATCAATTAGTTGAGGCTTGTAAGGAAAAAATTTCTGAAAACGAATGTGAATTATCAAAAGACAAAAGTTGTTCTTGGATGGAAGTTGAATGTTTGGGGGCATGTGTCAATGCTCCAATGATGCAAATTAATGATGACTATTATGAAGATTTAGATAAACAAAAAACTTTAGATATTTTAGATAAAATTTTAAATGGAGAAACTCCAAAACCCGGTTCTTATAGAGGAAGAGTAAATAATGAACCAGAAAATAACAGAAAAACCTTAATGGATTTAAAAAATGCTTAAAGATCAAGATAGAATTTTTCAAAATTTATATAATGATAAAGGTTCAGATGTATCTTCATCACAAGAGAGAGGTGATTGGGTAAACACAAAAGAAATTACTGATAAAGGAAGAGACTGGATAATTAATGAAATTAAAGAGTCTCAGTTAAGAGGTCGAGGTGGAGCAGGATTTCCTACAGGTTTAAAATGGTCGTTTGCACCAAAAGAAGTTGGATCTAGACCGCATTACTTAGTTATTAACGGTGATGAGTCTGAACCAGGAACTTGCAAAGATAGAGATATTCTAAGATTTGAGCCTCATAAGTTAATAGAAGGTTGTCTAATTGCATCTTATGCAGTGCAAGCACATGTTTGTTATATTTACATAAGAGGAGAATATTTTGTTGATGGTCAA
>CACIRC010000011.1 GCA_902588895.1 uncultured Pelagibacteraceae bacterium | reverse complement strand
TTTATAACTGATCTTAGTGTTTTAAGTAAACTGGGCCTTGCTACTGTTGTAATTCATGGTGGTGGACCTAGAATTAAAAGAGAGCTAGAAAAATCAAATATTCAATCAAACTTTATAAGAGGTCTAAGGATTACTGATAAGAATATTATTAGTATTGTAGAGTCTGTTTTGATTGATTTTAATGATGACATTGTTAATTCTTTGAAAGACAAAGGAACAGAAGCAATCTCTATTCATACAAAAAATAATAATGTTATAAAAACTATACCAGAAGCAGAAGAACTTGGTTTTGTGGGAATACCAAATGAAATTGATAATGAACGAATATTAAGTGTGATTAATCAAAATAAAATTCCAATAATTTCACCATTAGGCTTAGGAAAAGAAAATCAATCATATAATATTAATGGAGATACTGCTGCAATGGCCGTAGCAAAATCTTTAAAATCTAGAAGACTTTTGTTGATGACGAATGTAGATGGTGTTCTAGATAAAAATAAAAAATTAATAGAAGAAATTTCTTCATCTGAGATTATGGAAATGATTAGAGATGAAACTATTACAGAGGGTATGATACCTAAAATAAATGCGTGCTTAGATGCAGTGAACAATGGTGTAACAGCAGTTGGGATAATTAATGGCACAAAGCCACATTCATGTTTATGGGAAATATTCTCTGACAAAGGTTCAGGGACCTTAATTAGAAAATGAAAGAATTAAAGAATATCAAAAACATTTTATTTGATTGTGATGGAGTACTTTACAGTGATCTCGAAGGAGTATTTGGTCAAGTAAGTAGAAAAATGACCCAATATATTTCAAATAAATTAAATGTAGATTTAAAAGAAGCAAAAGAATTGCAAACAAATTATTTTTATAAATATAACACTAGCCTTAATGGCTTAATGATACATCACGATATACCTCCAAGAGAATTTTTAGACTACGTGCATGATATTAATTTAGATTTTTTAGAAAAAGATACTGCTTTAAGGAATGAGTTAGAAAATATAAATCTAAACAAATTTGTTTTTACAAATGGTAGCAAAGAACATGTTAAAAATATCACTACTCAATTAGGAATTGATGATCAATTTGACGGTGTATTTGATATTGTTGATGCTGAATACAGTCCAAAACCTGAAGCAAAAGCATTTGATCTGATGGTCAAAAAATTTCAAATCAATCCAACTGAAACTCTTTACATTGAAGATATTGCAAAAAACTTATCAATTGGAAAAGAAAGAGGAGCAAAAACAGTTTGGTTAATCAATGATGAATACTGGGGGAAAAAAGAGTCTGATGAAGAGTATATTGATTACAAAATAGAAAATCTTTCTTTATTTTTAAAAGAAATAAGGTTATTAAAAAACTCATAAAATTATGAGTATTGAAAATATTATAAATGAAGCTTGGGAAAATAAAGACCAAGTAAGTCAAACTTCAGATAAATCTTTAAAAGATGCTGTTAATCAAATTATTGATGATTTAGACAGTGGAAAAGCAAGAATAGCTGAAAAGATCAATGGTGAATGGGTTACTCATCAACATCTAAAAAAAGCTATCATGTTAAGCTTTAGAATGTATCCAATGGAAAATTTAAATGGTCCTTACAGTAGTTGGTATGACAAAGCTCATTTACTTAAAGGAAAAACAGCTGGATGGACAAAAGAAGATCATGAAAAAGCTGGTTTTAGAATGGTGCCTAATTCACCGGTAAGAAAAGGATCATTTGTAGGAAAGAATGCAGTTTTGATGCCATGTTATGTGAATATTGGTGCATATATTGATGAAGGAACAATGATGGATACATTTAGTCGTGCAGGAAGTTGTTGTCAGATTGGAAAAAATTGTCATATCTCAGCTGGCACTGGAGTTGGAGGTGTATTAGAACCTGCTCAAGCATTACCAACAATTATAGAAGATAATGTTTTCTTAGGAGCAATGTCCGAAGTAGTAGAAGGCGTAATAGTTGGAGAAGGCTCTGTTCTAAGTATGGGAATGTATATTGGACAATCAACAAAAATCGTTAATAGAAAAACTGGTGAAATAAGTTATGGAAAAATTCCACCTTATTCAGTGGTAGTTCCAGGATCCTTGCCAGATAAAAACAATCCACAAGCGCCATCTTTGTATTGTGCAGTAATAATTAAACAAGTTGATGAAAAGACGAGATCAAAAACATCAGTTAACGATCTTTTAAGAGAATAAAAATGCAAAAAATTAATGAACTTCAATTAGCTAAAGAGCTAATTAGGATTCCATCTGTTACAAAAACTGATGCCGGTGTTGTTAAATTTTTAGAAAAAAAATTAAAAAAAATCGGCTTTAAAACTAAAATTCTCGAGTTCAAAGATAAAAATAGTTATCCTGTAAAAAATCTTTATGCAAGACTTGGTACCACAAGTCCGAATTTTTGTTATGCAGGTCATTTAGATGTGGTACCACCTGGTAATTTAAATGATTGGACTGTTAATCCATTCAAACCCGCTGTTAAGAAAGGATACTTAATTGGCAGAGGTGCAAATGATATGAAAAGCTCAATAGCCGCATTTGTTACTGCGGTAAGTAATTTTTCTAAAATAAATAAAAAATTTAGTGGTTCTATTAGTCTTCTTATTACTGGAGACGAAGAAGGAATTGCAATTAATGGGACGAAAAAAGTTGTTGAATATTTGAGAAAAAGAAAAGAAAAAATAGATTTTTGCCTAGTAGGAGAACCTACGAATCCAAATAAATTGGGAGAAATGATTAAAATTGGTCGTAGAGGTAGTATGACTGGAAAATTGTCTGTAATTGGAATTCAGGGTCATGTAGCTTACCCTAACAGGGCAAACAATCCATCAACAGCTTTAGTCCAAATACTAAAAAACTTAAAAGAAATTAAATTTGATAAAGGAACAAAAGATTTTCAACCTACAAATTTAGAGATAACAAAAATTAACATTGATAATTCAGCTGATAATGTAATTCCAGGAATAGCTAGCGCATCCTTTAATATTAGATTCAATAACAAACACACATCTTACAAATTAAAGAATAAAATTAATAAAGTAATAAAACAAATTTGTAATAAAAATAAATCAAAATATAAAATTGAATATAGTGTTTCTGGCGAGGCCTTTTTAACCAAGCCTAACAAAACCACATTTATGATACAAAATACAATTAAGAGAATTACTAAAATTAAACCAAAACTATCTACAACTGGTGGTACATCAGATGCTAGATTTATAAGAAAAATAGCTCCATGTTTAGAATTTGGGTTAGTAGGAAAAACTATGCATAAGGTAGGGGAATGTGTGTCCTTATCTGATTTAAAAAGATTAACTTTAATTTATACTAAAATCTTAGATAACTACTTTAAGTGAAAACCGGTCTAATTACATCAGATACATCTCAAAATCATGATACAGGTCCTGGGCATCCAGAGCAAATAGCAAGAGTATCAGTCATAGTAGAAAATTTTAAAAAACTTAATAATAAAAATCTTATATGGAAGAAACCATCTAAAGTTTCAGATGATATTCTATTAACCACACATGAAAAGAATTATTTAAATTTAGTAAAAAATTCTTTTCCTAAAAAAGGTTTTTCTTCACTTGATGGTGATACAATCATTTCACCTGGAAGCAAAGACGCAACTTTCGATGCAGTTGGATCAATAATTGCCGCAATTGATGGAGTAGAAAAAAAAGAATTTAGAAATGCATTTTGTGGTGTTCGACCTCCTGGACATCATAGCTCACAAAATAAGGCTGCTGGTTTTTGCATTTTAAATTCGGTGAGTATTGGTGCAAATTATTTGTTGAAAAAATATAGATATAAGAAAGTTGCAATAGTAGATTTTGATGTACATCATGGTAATGGAACACAGGATATTTTTTATGAAAATGAAAATGTTCTTTTTATATCAACTCACCAATATCCCTACTACCCAGGAACTGGTTCTGAACAAGAAAGAGGTAAATTTAACAATATCTTTAATATACCTTTACCAGCTGGCATAAGTTCAAAAGAATATTTAAATGTATTTGACCGTGTATTAAAAAAATTAGAAGAGTTTAAACCAGAGTTTATATTGATTAGCGCTGGTTTTGACGCTCATGAGGATGACCCTCTTGCTCAATTTAATTTAAAAACAGAGGATTATTTTACTATTACCAAAAGAATATTAGAGGCTTCTAAAGAATTTTGTAATGGAAAAGTTGTTTCAATTTTAGAGGGCGGTTATGACCTTAATGCACTTAGAGACAGCACTAAAAGACACGTTGATGCTCTTTTAGAATTTAATTGATAATTCTTAAGAAAACTCTAAATAAAAATCTCCATGAAATTATATAGAATAAAAAAATCTGGAATAGATAATAAAGGTAGAGGACTTTATGCAACTCGTAACATTAAAGAGGGAACCAAAATAATTAACTATGTTGGAAAACTTATAACAAAAAAACAAACACAAGATTCTGATAAGTATGATAATAATAAACCCATTTATTTATTTACGATAAATAAAAAATACGACCTCGACGGAGATTTTCCATGGAATACTGCAGGTTTAATTAATCATTCTTGTGATAATAATTGTGACTATGATGGAAAGGGATTAAAAATTTGGGTTAAGGCAATCAAAGACATTAAAAAAGGTGAGGAGTTTACCTGTGATTATGGATTTGGTTATGATAAAAACTACAAACAATTTCCATGCAAATGTAAATCTAAAAACTGTTGTGGTTATATTATTAGAGCTGAGTCAAGGTGGCGGATAAATAAAAAGTTTGCCATAAGCAATAAAAATAAATTAATAAAGAACTCTAAACAAAAATAAACCAGCTGGTGGTGCTGGAGGTGCACACAATATTCTTTTTTTTGACTTAAATCTCTTTTCAAAAGTTTTCAAATCCCATTTCTTTTCTCCTAAATATTTTAGACAACCAACCATAGATCTAACCTGATGTTGCAAAAAAGATTGGGAACTAAATTGAAATTCAATTTTATTTTTCGATGATTTAATTTTTATTGATTTGATAGTTTTAATCGGACTTTTAGCATGACAACTTGAAGATCTAAAAGTTGAATAATCATGAGTTCCTAATAACTTTTTTGCTCCTTCTTTCATTAATTCTAAGTTTAAAGGTCTTCGAACATGCCATCCTCTATTTTTTTCAATTATCGGTTGGCTGATTTGATTAAAAATAAAATATTTATAAATTCTTTGTTTTGCTGAAAATCTAGCATGAAAATTATTGTTTCTTTTTTTAATATTTTTAATTGAAATATTTTTTAAATTTAAAAAATGATTTATGGATTTTAAAAATTTAATTTTATCGACTATTTTATTTTTACAATCAAAGTGTGCAGATTGCTCAAATGCATGAACCCCTGCATCAGTTCTTCCTTGACCATATAAAATAATCTTTTCTTTTAATAACTTTGATAATTTTTCTTGAATTAATCCTTGAATTGTTGGACCTTTTTTTTGGATTTGCCATCCTCTAAAATTTGTCCCTACATACTCAATAATTATTTGGTATCTATTCATTATAAAAATGAACCTTTTTTAATTTGTGTTCCTAAAACAAATTCTCCAATACTTTGAGACTTTTTTCCTTGTCTTTGTATTTCTTTAATTTTTATTGATTTTTTATCTCCACACGAAATTTCTAAATGGTCAGATAAAACTTCACCTGGTTTTCCTTGTGCTTGTCCAATTTCTGCTCTTAATATTTTATACCTCTCACCGTTAAACATGAAATAAGCTCCTGGAACTGGATAAAGTCCATTTATTTTACCAATTATAATTTTAGAATCCTCTTTCCAATTAATCTGTCCTTCTAATTTTTGAATTTTTGATGCGTATGTTGCTGATGAATGATCCTGTTCTATGAAGTTTGCTTTATCCTCATATATATCATCTATATTATCTAAAATTTTCTCCGCAGCTAAACTTGATAGCTTTTCATTAATATCTTCAGCATTTAAATTATTTTCTATATTAATTTTATAAACATTACATACCGGTCCTGTATCTAGTTCCTCTCCTATTTTCATAATACTAATCCCTGTCTCTTCATCTAAATTCATAATTGATCTTTGAATCGGAGCAGCACCTCTCCACTTTGGAAGAATAGAAGCATGTATATTAATAAATCCTTTTTTAGTTAAATCTAAATATGACTTTGGTATAATTTGACCATAAGCAACAACTATTGCCAAATCTGCCTTTAATGATTTAAAATATTCTAATTCATCTAAATTTTCTTTTAATGAATTTGGTGTTCTAAATTCTATATTCAAAGTTTCTGAAATTAATTGAATAGGTGACTTGTTTATTTTTTGACCTCTTTTAGATTTTTGAGGTGGTTGAGTATAAACACAAGAAATAGGATATCCATTTTGATAAAGTGATTTTAAAATTGGAACAGCGAACATGGGAGTACCCATAAAAACTATTTTTTTTAGCATTGATTAAGCTTCTGCAGAGGTAGATTTTAATTTTGATAATTTTTTAATTATCATTGATCTTTTTAATTTTGAAAGATAATCAATAAATAGTATCCCTTCTAAATGATCCATTTCATGCTGAATACATGTTGCAAGAAGACCATCTGCTTTTAGAATTTTCTTTTCTCCATCATAATCAAGATATTCTACTTCACACTTACTAGGTCTATCAATTTCTGCGAATTGATTTGGCACAGAAAGACATCCTTCCTCATAAGTTGCATTTTCTGTGTCTTTATTTTTAATTACTGGATTTACGAAATATCTTGGCTCTTTTTTATTCTCATCTTTACTGATATCCATTACAATAATTCTCTTTGGTACACCAACTTGTATGGCTGCGAGACCAATTCCATTTGCCTCATACATTGTCTCAAGCATATCATCCATCAATTTTTGCTCTTCTTTACCAACACCATTGACTGGTTTAGAAATTTGTCTAAGTAATTTATTAGGTTCTGTTATTATAGTTCTGATAGCCATAACTTGATTTTATTATAATTTTTATACTTTTAAAGGAAGAACTTTTAGCAATAGTTTATTTCTTATTAAATCAACATTTAATTGATTTAAAGTATTGATAATAAAATAAACTGTATCTTCATCAATATTTTCAATTTTATCAGGTCCAATTACCTCAATTATCCTCAACAATGCAGCGCCAATCTCATCATTATCTATCATTGTTTGAATATCGGCGGGCATTTCTGATTGCTTTACCTCATAAAGACCGTCATATTTTTTTGAAATTTCAACTCCATCAGATTTAAGCGCCTCTAGAAAAATTATATCTTTTTTTGATAAGGAATATTTTTTATCTTTTTTAATTTTCTTTAAAAATTTATCTAAATCTTCTTCAATTTTAGATTTTGCGTAATCTCCATTAAAATAATTTATAAGTTTTGATTGATGTAAAATTTTACTATTATATTTAATCCTTTTATCAGCTGTCTCTTTATTATTTAAATTAATATTATAAAACGTTGTAAAATTCGAAGGAACATCCTCAGCCTTAATTTCACTTAAAAATTTTTTTAATTCTAAATCAAATGCATCACCAATATCATCGGATATAAATAGATCCTTTAATAGCTTAATAAATTCTAGTTTAGTTTTTGGTTCTACTGCTAAAAGTATTCGTTGATATAAAAGAGCTCTTCCTTCGATTGAAGATAGTGATTTATGTGATTCTTTAGCGTTTAAAAATTGGTTTATATTAAATTGAAATTTTTTATAAAATTCAAATAACTCCTCCTCAGAATAATTCTTATCATTAACAGCTTTCTCTATCGTAGAAATTTTTTCTATATCAGTAATTTCTACATCTTGAATTTTGTATAGTAGATTAGCAGATGAAAGATATTTCCAAATTATTTTAGGTGTATCCTGACTTGGTTCATAAGTAAATTCAGGGTTAGTTCTATGTGCTAAATGAAAATCTAAAATTGAATTTATTGATATTTCTTTATCTACTTCATCTAGATATCCAAATAAATAATTTATTTTGTTTTCGTAATAATTATCATCAAAACCCAATTCTTTTTTTAAATCTAAGATTAGTTGCGCCTCTTCATTCTTTCCATAATTGATTAAACAATATAAATTAAATTTAGATAGATATTCATCTTGAATGGGTTCAGAATTTTTAGAAAAGATCTCACATGATTTTTTTACATTTGACTCTGATAAATAACTATCTACCAAGTATCTAGCTAAATTTGGATGAAGATTTACTATTTGATTTTTAATTAAATATTCTTCTATTAATTCTAAATTTGCATCTTTTATTAACCAATCAGATTTAAAACTCATAAATTCTTGCTCAGTAATATTTTGAGTTGGGGAATAAGCATTGGTTAATAAAGATATATGCATTATGTCTGATGCATCTTCAGAAAGATTAAACTTATTAATATTGTGAAATAAATTTTTTAATTTCTTTCCATCTGAATTTGACCACATATCCATACTCAAGCCGTATTCACTTGGATCGTATAATCCAACAATTTTAATCTCTTTTGATGAAAATTCTTTATCAAGTTTAATTGTATCTGTTTGTTTATTTGTTTGTAGCTGGTAAACACTATTCTGAGTAGTGCCGCTAGAATCTTCACTTAAAATATTTGTTTCTGAAATAACTTGATTATCTTTTTTTTCTATATTCCAAATATCAATTGGTTTCTCTTCTGTAAACACAGGTGAAAAACAAATAAGACAAACTAATTGAGTCAAAAGAATTTTCTTATTTAACAATTTTAAAATTTTCATTTGGAATAATTTTTTTGATTTCTTTTTTAGGTGTAGGAAAATCAATTGTACTTAGAAAAAAAATAATACCTAAAATAACCCCTAATCCGATTATAGATTTGATCACAAGTCCTAAGATACTTGCTTTGCCTGAACTTGTGTTTTTAATGAATTGCATATACTTTTAGTTAATTTCAAATTAAGACATATTTATGTTTTTTCAATAAAGAAACTTATGAAATTAAAAGAAAATCTAGTTTTTTTGGGAATGATGGGTTCTGGTAAGAGTTCCATTGGATCCTTAGTAGCTAAGAAATTAAAATTAAATTTTGTAGATATTGATAAAGAAATTGAAAAAAATTTAAACATTACAATAAAAAAAATCTTCGAAGTTAAGGGTGAGGATTATTTTAGAAAAATTGAGGAACAAACAACCTTAAAAAAACTTAAATTAAACTCTACTGTGATTTCACTTGGTGGGGGAGCTTTTACAAATAATAATATTAGAAAAGAAATTTTAAAAAATCATTTATCTTTTTGGCTAAATTGGGATGATAAAACATTGTTAAATAGAATCAAAAATAGTAGAAAAAGACCGTTAGCGATTAATGCAACAGATACTGAGTTAATTGATTTAATTAAGAAACGGTCTAACATTTATTCTAAAGCTTTATATGAGGTAAAGTGTGATAATCTTTCTAAAAGTGAAATAGTAAATAAAATTGTAGATATTTATGAAACAAACTAGACTCAATATAATAACTAAAACCGAAAAATATCCAATAATTATCGGATCAAATTTAACCTCGAGTGTATCAAAAATTTTTAAATTAAATTCAATTGTTTTTGATAAATGTTTAATTGTCGTTGATAAAAATGTTCCAAAAAAATTTATATCAAATATTAAAAGATCTTTAAAAGATAAAAATATTTATGTGTTATTTTTTAATGCTAGTGAAAAAAATAAAAATATTAATATAATTAATAAAATTCTAGAAGTTTTGTTAAATAAAAACTTTTCAAGAAATGATGTTTTAATTTCTTTAGGAGGAGGAATTACAGGGGATGTAAGTGGTTTTGCAGCTAGTCTTTTCAAAAGAGGCCTAAAGTTTATAAATATTCCAACAACTCTTTTAGCTCAAGTTGATTCATCAATAGGCGGAAAAACTGGAGTTAATTCTAAGTATGGTAAAAATTTAATAGGAAGTTTTTATCAACCATCATTGGTTCTCTCAGATATTCAATTTCTAAAATCTTTGTCAAAAAGAGAGATAATTTGCGGATATGGAGAAATATTAAAGCATTCATTAATTGATAATAAAAAATTCTTTAATTTCTTAAATAAAAATCTTAAAATGATTTTAAGTCTTTCATCTCCATTTATTGAAAAAGCAATTTATGAAAGTTGTAAAATTAAAAAAAAAATAGTTGAAAGAGATGAAAAGGAAATAGCATTAAGAAAAGTACTAAATTTTGGTCATACATTTGCCCATGCTTATGAGGCAGGCTTAGGGTATAGCCAAAGACTAAACCATGGTGAAGCTGTAATACTTGGAATGAAAACAGCACTTAGTTTTAGTTTTAAGGAATACATGCTAAGTAAAAATGAATATAATTTAATTATAAATCATATTGATAATTCTGGTCTACCTTCTTCGATAAAAAAATATTTTTCTATAAAAGATTTAAATAAGATTTTATCTTTTATGATTAAAGATAAAAAAAATAATTCTGAAAAAATTAATTTAGTTTTATTAAAAAAAATTGGTAAGCCAATTTTCAACAAACAATACTCCAAAAAAAACTTAAGTTTATTCCTAAAAAAATTTTTAAGTAATTAAAATTTGGATTGAGTGAATAAATTCTTTTAATTCTTGATCTAAAATCTTGTAAATTTTTTTATTACTTTCAATTTTATTCATTTTTTTTAATTCTTCAGAAACAATAATTAATTTTAAATGGTATTTTCCTTCTTGATTTCCTTTATGATTTTTATGAAGAAAGGATTTATCTTCAATATTTATACTTTCAATATGTATTTGATTTAATAATTTATTTTTTACAATTGTAATTAACTTATTTATATCCATATATGTTATTATATATCATGAAAAATATTTGTGACTGGAATAATTGTAATGAAATAGGTGAATATAAGGCACCAGTAGAAAAAGATAATAGTAGAAAATTTAGAATGCTTTGTCTTGAACACGTTAAAGAATTTAATAAAAACTGGAACTATTTTTCAGGAATGAATGATGAACAAGTAATAGATTTTTTAAAGTCTGATATGACTTGGCACAAACCCACTCAAAGTTTTAGCTCATCAGATAATTTTTTCAAAGTATTGTGGAATACAACTTTGAGAGATGAGTTCGATAAAGAAAAAATAAATGGAGATTATAATCATATGCGTCAATTTAAATTTGATCATAAAGATATAAAAGCTTTTGGAATATTGGGGATTTCTGTGGGTTTAAAGTGGAAGAAAATACAGGATAAATTCAAATTACTTGTGAAAAAATTTCACCCTGATATGAATTCTGGAAATAAAAAATACGAGGAAAAACTTAAACTTATAACATTAGCTTACACTCAGTTAAAAAATACCTATAGAGAAAAAATTGATACCAAATCTTAACACAGAACCAGATATTAAAGTTTCATTAAAACAAACTTTTGGAATTGATTCAGAAATGGAAGTAGACGCATTTTCAAAAAAGAATGAATATGTTCCTGAAATTGATAAAAACTATAAGTTCGATAGAGATACTACTTTAGCAATTATTTCAGGATTTGCATTTAATAAGAGAGTTTTAGTTCAAGGATATCATGGCACTGGAAAATCTACTCACATTGAGCAAATTGCTGCAAGATTAAATTGGCCTTGTATCCGTGTAAATTTAGATAGTCATGTAAGTAGAATTGATTTGATTGGAAAGGATGCGATCGTTCTTAAAGATGGTAAACAAGTAACTCAATTTAAAGAGGGAATTTTACCATGGTCTATTCAAAATCCAGTCGCACTTGTTTTTGATGAATATGATGCTGGTAGACCTGATGTAATGTTTGTAATTCAAAGAGTTTTAGAAGCTGAGGGAAATTTTACATTACTAGATAAAAATAAAGTAATTAAACAAAATAAATTTTTTAGATTATTTGCTACTTCAAATACTGTTGGACTTGGTGATACGACAGGTCTTTATCATGGTACGCAGCAAATTAACCAAGGTCAGATGGATAGATGGAATATCGTTACAACATTAAACTATCTTAGCCTAGATAGAGAAATGGACATTGTTTTGTCTAAAAACAAAAACTTAAATAACGTAAAAGGAAAAGAGAAGGTTGCTAACATGATAAAAGTAGCATCTTTAACGCGTAAAGGATTTATTGCGGGAGATATTTCAACAGTGATGAGCCCAAGAACAGTATTGCATTGGGCAGAAAATGCAGAGATATTTAAAGACACTGGTTACGCTTTTAGAGTAACTTTTCTTAATAAATGTGATGATATTGAAAAAAATACTATCGCAGAATATTATCAAAGATGTTTTGGTGAAGAGTTACCAGAATCTTTGATTAATATTCAAATCTAATGAGCACTAAAGAAAATAATTTAAAAGAAAAATTCAAAATTGCTTTAACTTCTACTGCAAAAGTAATAGCTGATGATTTTGATGCAAAAATAACAAATTCTGAAGAAAAAAAAATAAAAGAATTTAATTTTCTAGAGATCGACAATTTAACTGGTCCAGCTGATTTTATAAGATTACGTGCAGAAACAGATTCCTCTGCTTTGAAAAAAAAATTTTGTAATGAAACAATTTACAAAAAAAACCTTCCCTCAAATACATCTTCTAGATCTCTTTATAATATCGCTGAAAAAATACGTTATGAGACCCTGGGTGGGAAAATGCTGAAAGGAATTGAGAAAAATTTTCAAGAAAATTATCATCAAATAATAAATCTTAAAAGAAAAGATCAATTAAAAACTAAAGAGGATGTATCTGTTTCAGAGGCATTCGAGCTTTATATGCTTAAGAATTTTCATAAAATTAAACTAAATCCTCTAACAACAAAAATGCTTAATTTTTGGGAAAAAGACTTTGAAAACGCTATAGAAAAACATAAAGAATTTTTACTTAAAAATCTTGAAGATCAAAATATTTATAGCTCAAAGTTTTCAGAAATATTGGAAGAAATGGATATTTTTCAAAGTGAAGATGAGGACGAAAGAAAAGAAGAAAATCAAGATCAAGGAAAAGATAATCCGTCAAATGAAGATGATAATAATAACAAAGAAGATAATAAAGATGAAAAAGATGAAAATGTAACTGAGGCTTCAATGGATGCAGATTATAGTGTTGATGAATTTAACTTTGACGAACAATTATCAGATACAGAGTCAGATGAACAAAGTTCAGAGCAAGTAGCTCAAAAAAAAATAGATAATATGAATTTAGATTATAAAATATTTACTTCTAAATTTGATGAAGTTGTAAAAGCTGAAAATCTAGAAAATGCAGATGAAGCAACAAAACTGAGAAGAAATTTAGATCAACAATTAATAGGCTTTCAAGATATTATAACGAAACTTGCGAATAAACTTCAAAGACAATTGCTTGCAAAACAAAATAGAGCATGGGAATTTGATTTAGAGGAGGGATTATTAGACAGTTCAAAACTTCCAAGAATTATTATGGATCCATATAATTCTTTATCTTTCAAAAAAGAAAAAGATTTAGATTTTAAAGATACAGTAGTGACTCTACTCATAGATAATTCTGGATCTATGAGAGGAAGACCAATCACTATTGCGGCTATTTGTGCGGATATCTTATCCAGAACCTTAGAAAGATGCTCTGTTAAAGTCGAAATTTTAGGCTTCACAACCAAAAATTGGAAGGGTGGACAGAGTAGAGAGTTATGGACCAAAAATTCTAAACCTAAAACACCAGGAAGATTAAACGACCTAAGACATATAATTTACAAAGGAGCAGATACCCATTGGAGACAGGTGAAAAATAATTTAGGACTAATGCTAAAAGAAGGATTGCTTAAAGAGAACATTGATGGAGAAGCTATATCATGGGCCTATAATAGAATTAAAAAGAGAAAAGAAGAAAGAAAAATATTAATGGTTATTTCTGATGGAGCACCTGTAGATGATTCAACACTTTCTGTAAATTCAGGTGACTTTTTAGAAAAACATTTAAAAAAGATTGTGAAGTTTATTGAAAATAAATCGGATATTGAAGTTTTGGCTATAGGAATTGGTCATGATGTTTCAAGATATTATAATAAAGCTATTAAAATTTCTGACGTAAATGAATTAGGAGATGTTATGATATCTCAATTAAGTTCATTATTTGAAACAAAGAACAAATACCACTAAATATTAAATAATTCTTTATTCTTCCACCTTATAACAACTTCAGCACCATTACGTGTTTTTGAATTTCTACAATTGACTGATGCAAAATTTTTTTCTAATAAAGTTTTTCCAATAAACAACCCAAGTCCTAAACCCTCTTTAGACTTATCTTTTGAATAATTTGATTTTAAATATGGTTCTCCAATTTTCGATATAATATCTCTTGGATAACCATTGCCATCATCTTCTACTGTGAGTTCTGTAAATTCACTATCACTTCTCAAATTAATAAAAATAGAATTTTTGGCAAATTTATTCGCGTTTCCTATAAAATTTCTTAATCCATAAACTATTTCAATAGATTTACTTATTTTTTTTGGGTTTGAATCTTGATCAAAATTGAAGACAAATTCCTTTTTACTTATTTCCTTAAATGAAGAGATAATTTCATTCAAATACTCTCGAATATTAATATCTTTATCAATAAATTCATCCTCTTCCACAGGATTTAAGGTTAATTTTTTTAAAATTTCATTACATCGCTCGACTTGGCTATTCAATAACTCTATATCCTTTTCTAAATCTTTTTGCCCCTTAAATTGCTTCATTAAATCATGTGCAATTATTGTTATTGTGGAAAGTGGTGTGCCTAAAGAATGTGCAGCTGCAGCAGCTTGACCACCTAAAGACAAAAGCTCATGTTCTTTAGCCATTACCTCTTCCATTTTTCCTAATGCCTCTTTTCTTAATCTAGATTGTGTACCAAACGTCATTGCAAAATAATTTAAAAATACTAAAGCGATAATCAAAGAAACTGGGATAGAATAATAAAAATAATGATTGTTATGAAAATCACTATTTAAATTGATTGGCAAATCTTGATAATAAAAAGTTAAAAATACAATTATAATTATTGTTAAGATTACTAACAAAGTATTAGTTCTTAAACTTAAATTTGATGAAGAAAAAACACTTGGTATTAATATAAAAATTACAAATGGATTAGTTATTCCCCCTGACAAATAAAGAAGGAAACCTAATTGCAAAATGTCTATAAGAAGGAAAATAAAAGCAGATCTATCTGATAATTGTGTTTTTTGATAAATAAAAATTAAATATAGATTACTTAATATTCCTAAAAATATAACTAAATTTGAGGTAATAAAATCAAAACTAGGATTTAAAAATAAATATACAAAATTTACTGCAATTAATTGCCCAATAATTCCAATCCATCTTAGAGTTATATAAGTTGATTTTTTAAAAGAATGATATTTTGAAGTTTCAAAAAACTTCATTTTTAAATATCAAGATTTCTAACATTGATAGCATTAGAAACTATAAAATCTTTTCTTAACGCCACATCATTACCCATCAAAGTATGAATTAAACTTTGGTCTTTTTTGAAATCTTTTGAGTATTGTACTTGTAGTAAATTTCTTGTTTCTGGGTCTAGTGTAGTACTCCATAATTCCTCTGGGTTCATTTCTCCAAGACCTTTGAATCTTTGGATATTCATTTTTGATTTTTCTTCATCAATTTTTTTCAAATAATCTTTAGAATTCTTTTTAATTTTTTTTAACTCCTTATTATTATTTATTATGTAATCTTCTAGCTCCTTTTCATCTTTTATATAAATTCCTTTTGAACCTTTGTTAATTTTAAATAAGGGCGGTTGCGCTAAATAAACATGACCATTTTCAATTAGCTTATTAAATGGCTTATTATTAAAAAAAGTTAAAAGAAGAGCTCTTATGTGAGAACCATCTACATCAGCATCCGTCATAATTATTATTTTTCCATATCTTAAATCCTTTAAATCAATTTCTTGCGCTTTTGGATCCAAACCTAGAGCATTAATCAAAGTAACGATTTCATTTGAAGAAATCATTTTGGACAAAGCCTTTGTTCTTTGATCAGAACCATTTCCATTTCCATTACCATTTTTTTTCACATTAAAATCCTCTACATAGGTATTAAGTATTTTCCCTCTAAGTGGTAAAACTGCTTGATTAGCTCTATTTCTTCCTTGTTTTGCAGATCCACCAGCTGAATCTCCCTCTACAATAAACAATTCTGTTCCTTCTTGTTTACCAATTTGACAATCAGCTAATTTTCCAGGAAGACCGCTTAATTCAAGGGCTCCTTTTCTTCTTACATTTTCTCTTGCTTTTCTAGCAACATCTCTAGCCATTGCTGCTTGAATAACTTTGGCTAAAATGATTTTTGCAATAGATGGATTTTGATCAAACCAAATAGATAATTTTTCATTTACCAATGTCTCAACTATCATTCTTACTTCTGATGAAACAAGTTTATCTTTTGTCTGAGATGAAAATTTTGGATCAGGAATCTTAGTCGAAAGTACACAAGTAAGACCTTCCTTAATATCATCGCCTGAAATTGCTAATTTATTTTTTTTAATTAAATTATTCTCATTAGCATATTTATTAATAACTCTTGTTAATGCGCTTCTAAAACCTAATAAATGAGTTCCACCGTCTTTTTGGTATATATTATTCGTGTATGGAAAAATATCTTCTGTATATCCTGCATTCCATTTTAATGAACACTCTAATTCAATATTATTTTTTTTTCCTTCAATATATATTGGTTTTCTAAATAAATCATTTCCATTTTTGTTTTGTAATTTTTCTCTTTTTTCATCTAAAAAATCTACAAATTCTAAAACACCACCATCAAATTTAAACTCAGATGTTTTCTCTTTCTTTTGACTTGCATCAGTAAATATTATTTTAATTCCTTTATTTAAAAATGCTAATTCTCGCATTCTTTTAATAAGAATATTTGCACTAAATTTTGTTGAAGAAAAAATTTCTTTTGAGGGTAAAAAAGTAATTTGCGTACCAGTTTGCTTTACTTTTCCCACTACCTTCAAAGGAGCTTTGGCTTCACCATTTTGAAATTCTATATAGTGTTTTTTTCCATCTCTAAATATCTCTAAATATAATTTTTCTGAAAGTGCATTGACAACTGAAACACCAACACCATGCAATCCACCTGAAACTTTATAAGAGTCATGATCAAACTTACCACCAGCATGAAGTTGGGTCATAATTACTTCTGCTGCTGATTTTTTTTCTCCTTTATGGATATCAACAGGAATACCTCTCCCATCATCATTTACTGTAATTGTTCCATCAGAGTTAATTTTTACATAAATATTTTTACAATATCCTGCTAATGCCTCATCAATAGAGTTATCAACAACTTCATAGACCATATGATGTAAACCAGTTCCATCATCTGTATCTCCAATATACATACCCGGTCTTTTTCTAACAGCTTCAAGACCCTTTAAAACTTTTATGGAGTCTGCCTGATATGTGTTTTTATTTGTCATTTTTTAATTTTTGGAAAAAGAAAATTATAACATTTTTTATAAAAATTGCTGATTTATCTTAACAAAAAAACTGTAAAATGCCTAAATTACCCTTGAAAAATAAAGCTTATTTAATGGCGGAGAGAATGGGATTCGAACCCATGAAAGAATTGCTCCTTTACACGCTTTCCAAGCGTGCGCCTTCAACCACTCGGCCACCTCTCCTACTATTTTTCTTTTGAAATCTTAAGTACACCAATAAATGCCTCTTGTGGAATTTCAACTCTTCCAAATTGTTTAGACCTAGCTTTTCCTTTTTTTTGTTTTTCTAAAAGTTTTCTTTTTCTATCAGTTGCTCCACCACCGTGAATTTTGGTTAAAACATCCTTTTTAAACCCTTTAATTGTTTCTCTAGCAATAATTTTACCTCCTATTGCAGCTTGAACTGGAATCATAAAGTTATGTCGAGGTATTAAATCTTTTAATTTTTCACAAACCTCTCTCCCAGTTTTTTGTGCAAAGTCTTTATGTATCATCATCGCTAAAGCATCAACTGGTTCTCCATTAACCAGAATACCAAGTTTTACCAAATCTCCTTCTCTATGCTCAATGATTTCATAGTCAAAACTAGCATAGCCACTAGTCATAGATTTTAGTCTATCATTAAAATCAAAAACAACTTCATTCAACGGTAACTCGTAATTTACAACTGCTCTATTACCTGAATAACTTAAATTAGTCTGAATCCCTCTTTTATCCTGACACATTTTTATAATTGAACCTAAATATTGATCAGGAGTAATGATTGTTGCTTTTATCCATGGCTCTTCAATATATTTAATTAATGTCGGATCGGGTAAACTTGATGGATTTTGAAGATCAATTATATTTCCATTATTTAGGTGAACTTTATAAACAACACCAGGTGTAGTTGTTAATAAATTAACATCAAATTCTCTTTCTAATCTTTCTGTTACAATTTCCAAATGAAGTAATCCTAAAAATCCACATCTAAAACCTAATCCTAAAGCTGAAGATGACTCAGGTTCAAATGAAAAACTTGCATCATTTAATTGTAATTTAGCTAAACCATCTTTAAGTTTTTGAAACTCAGAACTATCTACTGGAAACAGCCCACAGAACACTACCGGCTTACTAGGTTTAAATCCTGGCAAAGCATCTTTTAAAGGTTTTGAAGCATCACAAATCGTGTCTCCAACTTTTGTTTCAGACAAAACTTTAATTCCTGTTGTAATAAATCCAATTTCACCTGTTTTAAGTTCATTTATGTCTACTGGCTTTGGTGTAAAAACCCCAACCTTTTCAACAATATACTCCTGATTAGTAGACATCATTTTTATTTTCATATGTTTTGAAAGTTTGCCGTCTATCACTCTCACTAAAATCACTACACCTAGATATGTATCATACCAACTATCAACCAATAAACATTTTAGATCTGCAGAACTTTCTCCTTTTGGAGCTGGTAATGTTGTAATAATTTGCTCTAAAATATCTTCTATGCCTTCACCAGTTTTACCTGAACATGGAATTGCATTTTCGGTATCAATTCCTATAACTTCCTCAATTTGTTTTTTTGTTCTATCTAAATCCGATGCAGGTAAATCAACCTTATTTAAAACTGGTACTATCTCATGGTTGGTATCTAAAGCCTGGTAAACATTTGCTAAAGTTTGAGCTTCTACCCCTTGTGTACTATCTACGATCAAAATTGAACCTTCACATGCATACAAAGATCTGCTTACTTCATAACTAAAATCTACATGACCTGGTGTATCAATAATATTTAAAATATAATTTTTTCCATTTTTAGCTTTATAATTTAATTTTACAGTTTGAGCTTTAATTGTGATTCCTCTTTCGCGCTCAATGTCCATAGAGTCTAAAACTTGAGCTTTCATTTCTCTTTCAGTTAATCCACCACAACTATGAATAATTCTATCGGCTATAGTAGATTTTCCATGATCAATATGCGCAATTATTGCAAAATTTCTTATATTTTCAATTGAACTCATTAATTATTTTAGGAACGAATTTTAGCACCAGTTTTATTTTCAACTGTTTTTATAATCAAATTATTAGTTTTTTCTAAATCATTATCAGTTAATGTTTTTTCTAATGATTGAATAGTAACGCTTATCGCAACTGATTTTTGATTTTCAGGAATATTATCTCCTTCGTAAACGTCAAATACTTTAATGTTTGAAATTAAATTTTTATCAATATTTGATATGATACTTATTAAATCTTGCGCACTTATTTTTTTATCAACTATAAATGCAAAATCTCTTTCAGATTTTTGAAAGTCAGATACTGAATATTTTGTTTTTTGATCTTTTAAAGATTTTTTTGGCAGTTTTAAATTATCTAGAAATATTTCAAATCCTACTAAAGAATCTGTTTTAATATCTAGTGTTTTGATAATGTTTGGATGAATTTCACCAAAATAAGCAGCTACCTTATCTTTTCCCTTATTTAAAAATATTCTTCCTGATTTTCCTGGATGATAATAACTAGGGCTTTCATCATCAATATAAAATTTTTCTGAATCATAACCAGCTTCTACTAAAGTTTGTGTAACGTCTCTTTTGATATCAAAAACATCTATATTTCTCTCTTTTTCAATCCATGAAAGTCTAGATTTTTTCCCAGCCGACAAACCACAAACAACTGTATTTTGAGCTCCAGGTTGTGAACCATAAAATATTGGTCCTATTTCAAATATTGATAAATCTTTAATTCCTCTATCTAAGTTTTTGCTCATGTACATCACTAAATTTGAAAAAATAGAATTTCTTAATACTCCCAATTCAGAGCTAATTGGATTTACAATTTTTATTTCTTTATTATCCTCTTTAAAGTGATCGTTATATTTTGAATCTGTAAAAGACCAAGTAATAGCCTCCAGATACCCTTTAGATGCCACTGCTCTTTGAAGAAAATGAAATAACTTTTGAGTTGGATTTAAAGTATTTTTTGACCTTTCTTTAATAGGATTTTCTATTTTTATTTTTTCATAGCCACTAATTCTTACAAGTTCCTCAACTATATCAATTTCTTGAACGATATCTGGTCTCCAAGATGGAACTGATAATTTAAAGAATTTTTTTTCTTTTTTTAATTTAAAACCAAGTTTTTCTAAAATGTTAATCATTTCCTTGGTTGAAATTTTAAAACCAGTAATTTTTTCAAACATTTTAGGTTCAAATTTTATGACTTTGTTTTTATAAGATTCAATTTTTTGAATATCTATTTTGCTAATTTCACCACCACAAATTTCCTTAATTAAAAAAGCTGCTTTATTTAATCCAACTTCAATAGATAACTGATCAATACCTCTTTCAAATCTAAATTTAGCATCTGTATCGATATTCAATTTTTTGGCAGTTTTTCTAATTGATCTTGGATCAAAATAAGCAGATTCTAATAGAACATTTTTTGTATATAACTCTGTACCAGATCTTGTTCCTCCAATAATTCCTCCTAGGCCTAAAACACCTTTGTTATCAGTTATTACACACATTCCATCATCTAGTTTATAATTTTTATTATCTAGAGCAGTAAATTCTTCTCCTGATTTTGAATTTCTAACAATTATTCCTTTATCAATTTTATCAGCATCGTATGCATGCAAAGGACGATTAATGTCAATCATGACATAATTTGTAATATCTACAATTGCAGATATTGGTTTTTGACCTACAGAAATTAATTTATCTTTCAACCATTGAGGACTTTCTGTATTTTTGACGTTAGTTATTAAGCAGCTACCAAAAGATAAACATCCTTGATTTTTTTCATTTCTTATTTTTACTTTTAAGGTCTGTTTTTTATTAGATTTAATTTTTTTATCTTTTTCTAGTTTTAAGTTTCCATAACCTGCAGCTGATAAATCTCTCGCTATTCCCCGGATACCAAGACAATCTGGTCTATTTGGTGTAATTGATAAATCAATAAGATTAGAACTTGGTTTAGAAAAGAAACTTTTTCCAATATTTTTTGCATATTTTGATGACGACAGCTCAGTAATCCCCTCACTTTCATCCGATAAATTCAATTCAGCTTCGGAACAGAGCATTCCATAAGATGTAATATCTCTAATTTTAGCAACAACAAGTTTGGTTTTGTTTTTTGGAATTATTGCGCCTGGTGGGGCATATACAGTAAGAAGGCCCTCTCTTGCATTAGCTGCACCACAAACAACTTTTTTGATTTCTTTATTACCAACATCAACATCACAAACTTTAAGTCTGTCTGCATTAGGATGTTTTTCTGTTTTTATAATTTTTGCTATCTTAAATAAATCTAATCCCTCAGATAAGTTTTCTATACTCTCAACTTCAAGACCTATGTCTGTTAGTTTCTCAAGAAGTTTATCTTCTTTAGCACTTATTTTTAAATGATCTTTTAACCAATCATATGTAATCTTCATCTGCTTAAACCTCTATAATTTGAAGGAACATCGAGTGGATCAAAACCAAAATGATTTAGCCATCTATAGTCACAATCAAAAAATGCTCTTAAATCATTAATGCCATATTTAAGCATTGCTAATCGGTCTATACCTATACCAAAGGCATATCCTTGATATTTTGAGGGGTCTACTTTTACATTTCTTAAGACATTAGGATGCACCATACCGCAGCCCAAAATTTCAAGCCACCTATCTCCTTCTCCGATAATTATTTTGCCATCTTTTATTTCATAACCAATATCTACTTCAGCAGATGGTTCTGTGAATGGAAAATGACTAGGTCTAAATCTCATTTTAATTTTTTCGACTTCAAAAAATTCTTTAATGAAATGATTTAAGCATCCTTTCAAATGCCCCATATTAATGTTTGTATCAATATGTAAACCTTCTACTTGATGAAACATTGGTGCGTGTGTTTGATCACTATCAGATCTGTAAGTTCTTCCAGGAGCAATGATCTTAAATGGGGGTCTATCTTTTAGCATAGTTCTGATTTGAACTGGTGAAGTATGAGTTCGTAACAAAACCTTTTTGTTTTGATCTAAGTAAAATGTATCATGCATATCTCTTGCTGGATGATTGTCTGGTGTGTTTAGAGCAGTAAAGTTGTTATATTCATTTTCAACATCAGGGCCTTCCTCAACACTAAATCCTATTTCAGAGAAAATAGATGAAATTTCATCTATAGTTTGTGATACTGGATGAACTTTTCCTCTAACGAATGGTCTTTCAGGTAAAGTTATATCAACTTTTTCCTTTTCTAGTTTTTCGTTTATTTTTTTACCTTCCATCTCACTTATTTTAGAAGTTATCAAATTCTGAAGCTCATCTTTGACTTGATTTAAATCTGATGCAAATTTTTTTCTATCAGTCTCTGGAATTGATCCAATTGTTTTAAATTTTGATGAGATTAAACCGTTTTTACCAAAGAGCTCAGTTTTGATTTCATTGATTTGATCAATGCTTAAATCATTTTCAAGCTTTGATATAAACTGATCTCTAATATTTTTTATCTCTGACATATTAGTAGATTATTTCCTTAAGAAATAAAAACAATAGCGAAGATTAATTTAAAGCTGATTGAGCTTTTTGTACAATTGTTTTGAATGCTTCTGGGCTATCGTAAGCAATTTCAGCAAGAATTTTTCTATCTATTGCAATACCACATTTATTTAATCCATTGACAAATTTTGAATAAGTTAGGCCTTCAGCTCTAACTCCAGCATTGATTCTCTGTATCCACAATGATTTAAAATCTCTTTTTTTATTTCTTCTGTCTCTGTAAGCGTATTGCATGGATTTTTCCATAGCTTGCTTGGCAACTCTAATAGTATTTTTTCTTCTACCCCATTGACCTTTTACAGCTTTTAAAACTTTTTTATGTTTAGCTTTACTAGTTACACCTCTTTTAACTCTTGCCATTATTAACCTCTTAAACTGTAAGGCATGTATGACTTAACAATTTTTCCATCTTGTTTAGACAATGTTGTAGTGCCTCTTAGTTTTCTTATTTGTGAATTCGTTCTTTTGATCATGCCATGTCTTTTACCCGCTTGAGCAGAAATAACTTTACCTTTAGCGGATATTTTAAATCTTTTTTTTGCTGAGCTTTTTGTTTTTAGTTTTGGCATAATTCAGCGGACTTATACAAAGAAAGATATAATTTTACAACCTCTATTAAGGCTTATAAAGGCTGAATTACCATGATCATTTGCTTCCCATCAAACTTAGGATGCAATTCTACCTTACCAATATCCTTCATGTCTTCTTTAATTTTACCCATTAGTTCATTCCCTAGATGGGAATGCTGAAGTTCTCTACCTTTAAACCTAATAGTGAATTTTACCTTATCTCCTTTAGCTATAAATTTTTTAGCATTTTTGACTTTAAACTCATAATCATGAGTTTCCGTAACAGGTCTCATTTTAATTTCTTTTAAAGAAACAATTTTTTGTTTTTTCTTTGCAAGATTTGCTTTTTTCTGAGCATCGTACTTATATTTGCCCATGTCCATTATTTTACATACGGGGGGATTTGCATTTGGTGCTATTTCAATTAAGTCTAAACCTTGATTTTTTGCCATGGAAATAGCTTCATTGGTATTTATCACTCCGAGATTTTCTCCATCACTTGCTATAACCTGTACATCAGGAGAAGAAATTCTATTATTAGATCTTGGACCTCTGTCCTTAGTTCTTCTTTGAAAATAATTTTGTTTGAAATCTGCCACTTAGTTTGATGATACTTTATTTAAAGCAGAGAATGTTTTTAAGAATTGATCTATACCCATATTTTCTTGTTTATTAGAGTCTAATCTTCTAATCGTTACTGAATTGGAGTCAACTTCTTTTTTACCACAAATTAATAAAAGCGGTATTTTTGCTAAAGAATGATCTCTAATTTTATAATTTAAATTATGATTTTTTAAATCTACCGCAGAACTTATACCTGATTTTTTAATTTTATTTGACACCTCGACTGCATAGTCATTAAATTCTTCTGAAATAGGTATTACCATAGTCTGTAAAGGAGAAATCCAAAATGGAAACTTACCTGCATAGTTTTCAATTAAAATTCCAATAAATCTCTCTAGAGAACCAAATAATGCTCTATGCAACATAACAGGCACTTTTTTTGTTCCATCTTTGTCAACATAAGAAGCATCTAATCTTCCAGGTAAATTTAAATCTACTTGCAAAGTTCCACATTGCCAATCTCTACCAATAGCATCTCGTAAAACAAATTCAATTTTAGGGCCATAAAATGCTCCTTCACCTTTATTAATAGTATATTCTAATTTAGAAGCTTTAACAGCTTCAAGCAAAGAAGCTTCTGCTTTATCCCATACTAGATCATCACCAACCCTTACCTCTGGCCTATCTGCATATTTTAGAATTACATTTTCAAAACCAAGGTCCTTATAAATATCTAGTATTAAATTTGTAACAATTAAACATTCACTGGTAATTTGATCTTCAGTACAAAAAATATGGGCATCATCTTGAGTAAAGGCTCTTACTCTTAACAACCCATGTAAAGCGCCTGATGGCTCATAACGATGAACCTTTCCAAATTCAGCAAAACGTAGAGGAAGATCTCTATAACTTTTTAGGCCCTGATTAAATACTTGGATATGACCAGGGCAATTCATAGGTTTAATTGCAAAAACCTTCTCATCTGGTGTTTCAGAAGTATACATGTTTTCTCCATATTTTTCCCAATGCCCAGATTTTTCCCATAGTTGTCTGTCTAGTACCTCTGGAGTATTTACCTCTTTATAGCCAGCAACATCTTGTCTACTTCGCATGTAGTTAATGAGCTTTTGAAATAAACCCCATCCTCTTTCATGCCAAAATACTGATCCAGGGCTTTCTTCTCTAAAATGAAATAAATCCATTTCTCTACCTAATTTTCTATGATCTCTTTTTTCTGCTTCTTCTATTCTTTTTAAATATTCATCTAAATCTTTTTGAGTTGCCCAACTCGTACCATATATTCGTTGTAACATTTCATTATTAGAGTCTCCTCTCCAATATGCTCCTGATACTTTTGTAAGTTTAAAATATTTTCCGATTTTACCTGTGGAGGAGAGATGTGGACCTCTACATAAATCATGCCAGTCTCCATGAAAATAAATTGATACATCTTCGTTTTCAGGTATCGCTTCAATCAGCTCAGCTTTATAAATTTCTCCCTTTTTTTTAAAATGACTAATAGCTTTATTTCTATCCCAAACTTCTCTTTTTGTTATTTCATTCCTATCAACAATCTCTTTCATTTTATTTTCAATTTTAATCAGATCATCCTCTGTAAATGGTTCTTTTCTGGCAAAATCGTAATAAAATCCATTTTCAATTACTGGTCCAATTGTAACTTGTGTACCAGGAAATAACTCTTGAACAGCCATAGCTAAAATATGTGCTGTGTCATGCCTTATAGTTTCCAAGCCCTCAGGATTTTTTGAGGTAAAAATTTTTACAGAGCAATCATTTTCAATTAGAAAATCAAGATCTTTAAGTTCACCATCAATACTTATGACCATGGCTTGTTTAGCTAATGATTTACTAATTTTTTCAGCTACTTCTAGTCCGGTAACTTTATTAGGAAAATCAATATTGTTTCCGTCAGGTAATGTTATTATCGGCATTTAATTTAATAATTTCTTATACTCTGAATAAGTAGAAAAGCACATTTTTTCAACATTAAATTTTTGAACTATGTTTTTTCTTCCCTCATTACCAATTGATTTTAATAGAGTTTCATCCATGTTAAAAATTCTTAATATTTTATTACTTAATGATTTAGCATTTCCTACCTCGTATAAAAAACCAGTTTTTTCATCAATTATTGTTTCATTAGAACCTCCAATGTTACTTGCTATAATTGGTTTTTCCATCGATTGTGCCTCAACAGCAACTCTACCAAAAGCCTCTGGTTCGGTTGAGGCTGAAACAATAATATCTGAAACTTTATAAGCTAATGCCATATCCTTACAATGATCTATGAACCTTATTTGTTTAGACAATCTGTATTTCTCCACAAGTCTTATTAATTTTTTCTTATATAATTCTCTACCTTGATCACTACCTAAAATGACAGCATAAAATGCTTCATAACCCAGTTCTATATTCACTAAATTAATTGCCTCTATAAAAACTTCCTGTCCTTTCCAGGAGGTTAATCTACCAGGTAAAAGTATAATTTTTTTATCTTTTTCAATATCCCATTTTTTTAATAATTTTTTTTCATCAGTTTCAATTTTGGTTGTTGGGTCAAAGTAGTCGACGTTTATTCCTCTGAAAATAACCATTAATTTTTTTTTCTCATTTAAATACTTTGAATAATTTTTTTTAATATGAGAAAAAATAAAATTAGATCCTGCAATTATTAAATCTGCTCTAGTCATTACTGAATTATAAATTTTTTTTATATTGCTCTTAAAATTGTATGTTCCATGAAATGTAGTTACAAATTTTCGTCCTGTAATTTTTGTTGCTAACAAACATGACCAAGCAGGTGCTCTACTTCTCGCGTGAACAAGAGAAATATTATAAACCAAAATTATTCCGATTAAGATAAAAGCGTTAATTAAAATTAGTAGTGGATTTTTGCTTTGCACTGGAAGTCTAATTATTTTAACTTTTTTTCTATCTACAAATTTAAGTAATGCACCACCACTTGTTACAATAAATGATTTACAATTATTTTCTGATAAATAATGCGCAATATCATAACAGCCCGTTTCAGCTCCTCCATAACCTAGTTTTGGTATTACTTGTAAAACTTTTAAATCAGATGACATTTGATATGATTATATATTAATAGACAAAACTTATAAACGATTATGGCAAATTTCAGATTTTATCAAATATCAAATACAAAGAAAATTAGACATATTTCTAAAATTTTTAAAAATAATTCTTTTATAGTTTTTTTACATGGTTTTATGTCAGATCTTGAAGGAAAAAAACCAAATGCATTTTTGAAATTTGCTAAAAAAAATAAAGTAAGTTTTTTAGCACTGGAATACTCTGGTCATGGAAAATCTTCTGGAAAATTTGTAAATGGAAATATTTCAAAGTGGAGTAAAGAGACGTCAATTTTAATTAGAAAATACGTAAAAAAAAAAGAATTTGTGCTAATTGGTTCGAGTATGGGCGCATGGATTTCGCTAAATCAATTCAAAATTTTCAAAAAACAGATTAAAGGATTTTTAGGAATAGGGGCTGCTCCTGAATTTTTAGAAAATTTAATGTGGAAAAAATTTACTAAAAAAATGAAAGAGGAAACAATACGTAAGGGCATTTATCAATTAAAGCATGGCAATTATGAATATCCAATTACTCTACAATTAATAAAAGATGGAAGAAAAAACAAAGTCTTAAATAAGAAAATAAATTCAAATATTAAAGTAACAATGGTACATGGTGAAAAAGATGAGTCAGTTCCTGTCTCATATTCAAGAAAAGTTTTAAGATTATTTCCAAAAGCTAAGAAAAAATTAAATATTATAAAAAAAGGTGATCATAGTTTATCAAATAAAAAATGGTTAAATATAATTTTAAAAGAGCTTAAATTATTAATTTAACTAACTTTTTTTATATCTTTTTTTAAAGTAATTGGGTTTTTTAATTTATCTAACATTTCTTTAGGGCACACCTGAACAAAATTATTTGCTTCATCATCAAAGTTTTCAATTATTTTTTTCGATAATTGAGATTCAGTTTCTTTAAAGTGCTCACTGACTAAATTTTTTAAATACTCTTTCCAATACTCTGTCTCTACATTTTGCCAAACTACAGATTCTGGATTTACTTTCTTTTCAAATTGTTTAGATTTGTCATATATAAAGGCCATCCCACCTGTCATACCAGCTGCAAAATTATCACCTACATCTCCTAAAATTACTACAGTTCCACCGGTCATATATTCACATCCATTAGAATCGCATCCTTCAATTACTGTAACTGCACCAGAATTTCTAACTGAAAATCTTTCACCAGCTTGGCCAGCAGCAAAAAGTTTTCCTGAAGTAGCTCCATAAAGAACAGTATTTCCTAAAATTGTATTTTCATTTGAAACTAAATTGCTCTCTTGAGGTAATTTTATTGAAATAGTAGCTCCTGACAAACCTTTACCAACATAATCATTTGCATCTCCCTTTAATACAAGTTTCAATCCTTTTGAAGAGAACGCACCAAATGATTGACCCGCTGATCCTTTAAAATTTAAAACTAAAAAGTTTTCATCAAGTTTTTCATAACCATATTTTTTATACAAATGATGAGAAATTCTTGTGCCTACTGCTCTGTGAGTATTTTTTATTTGGTATTCTTTTTCAAATTTTTCAGAATTATCTAAAGCTTGTTCAATTTCTGGCCAAATTTCTTGGTCAAGAGTATCTGGTACACTATTTATTTCTTGATCCTCACAATACCTTGGATTATTTCCGGTATCAGCTTGAACAAATAAAGGATTTAAATCTAAATCGTCTAAATTTGGAGAACCTTTACTAACCTGTTTTAACAAATCTGTCCTACCAATCACTTCATTTAATGATTTAAAACCTAAATTTGCTAATATCTCTCTTACTTCACTGGCTATAAATGTGAACAAATTAACTACTTTTTCTGGAGTTCCAGTAAATTTTTCTCTGAGCTTTTCATCTTGAGTACAAACGCCTACAGGACATGTATTTGAATGACACTGCCTTACCATTATACATCCCATTGCAACTAATGCTGTAGTGGCAACACCATATTCTTCAGCACCCATCATTGCAGCTATCACTACATCTCTACCAGTTTTAATTCCACCGTCTGTTCTCAATGTAACTTTATGTCTAAGATTATTTAACGTTAATACTTGGTTTGCTTCCGTCAAACCCATTTCCCATGGTATTCCAACATACTTAACACTAGTCTGTGGTGTTGCTCCTGTTCCACCATTATGTCCAGAAATTAATATTATATCTGCTTTTGCTTTAGCTACACCAGCTGCAATTGTTCCTACTCCAGAGGAAGCAACAAGCTTAACTCCAATTCTTGCTTTAGGATTTATCTGTTTCAAATCATAAATTAGTTGTGCAAGATCTTCGATTGAATAAATATCATGATGTGGTGGTGGTGATATTAAAGTTACTCCAGGAGTTGAATGTCTAAGTTTCGCAATCTCTTCTGTAACTTTAAATCCTGGTAGCTGACCCCCTTCACCAGGCTTAGCACCTTGTGCAATTTTAATTTCTATCTCATTGCAATTATTAAGATAATTAACTGTAACTCCGAATCTTGCAGAGGCTATTTGTTTAACTCTTGAGTTTGCACTGTCACCATTATCTAAAACTTTAAATCTACTTGCGTCTTCACCGCCCTCTCCGCTACATGAAGCGCCTTTGATCCGATTCATACCAGTTGCCAAAGTTTCATGTGCCTCTTTCGACAAAGCTCCATGAGACATACTCCCACTTCCAAATCTTTTTAAAATATTTTCAATTGGCTCAACTTCAGAAATATCTATTGGTCCGCTTAATTTTTTTTCTCTGAAATCAATTAAGTCTCTAAGATTAATAGGTGGTAAACTATATATTCCATCCGCATATCTTTTATAGGCATCATAAGAATTAGATCCTACTGCACTTTGAAGTAAGTGAATTAATTTTCCTTGATATTGATGTGTTTCACCATTTTTACGATATCTATATATACCACCTATCGGCAATATGGTTTCAGAACTTTCAAATGCCTCTTTATGAATTTCTCTAATTTTTTTCTCTATACCCGTAAGTCCAATACCTGAAATTTTAGAGACAACTCCTGGAAAATAATCTGCAACAATTGTTCTACTTAAACCTACAGTTTCAAAGTTACATCCACCTCTATAAGAACTTAGAACTGAAATACCCATCTTAGACATGATCTTTAATAAGCCTGCGTTTACTGATTTTATGTATCTCTCTACACATTCATCAAAGCTAAATTGACCAAATAGTTTCTTTTCATGACGCTGAAATAAACTGTCAAATGCTAAATATGGATTTACAGTAGTTGCTCCAACTCCTATTAAAGTTGCAAAAGAGTGTGTATCTAAAGCCTCACCAGATTGAACATTTATTGATACATATCCTCTTAGTTTTTTTTCAATAAGGAATGAATTAATTGATCCAACTGCTAAAAGCATTGGTATTGGAAGTTTTGAGCTAGAAAGCTCTTTGTCACTTAAAATCAATTGAGTAACTCCTTGTCTTACTGCAATTTCAGCTTCTTTTTGAATTTTTTTAATTGAATCAAATAAAGTTTCTTGCTCCGAAAAAGTACAATCAATTATAGATGAATTATTACCAAAAAAATTTATAAATTTTTCAAACTGAGAATTTGATAATATTGGACTATTTAAAACATAAATATTTTGCTTTGTTAAATTATCAAAATTTAAAATATTTCCAAGATTTCCAAATCTTGTTTTCAAGCTCATAACCTTGTTTTCTCTTAAAGAGTCTATTGGTGGGTTTGTGACTTGGCTAAAATTCTGTCTAAAAAAATGGTATAATGGTCTATACCTATCTGATAAAACAGCTAGTGGTGTATCGTCCCCCATAGATCCAGTTGCTTCTTTAGCATCTTCTGCCATAGGATGCAGTATGAGCTCAAGGTCTTCTAAACTTATTCCAAAAGTATATTGCCTTCTTCTTAAATCATCTCCCGAAAAAGAATTTTTTTCATCTGAAATAGTTAACTTATCATCTAGATCGATAATTTGTGAATTAAAGTGTTTATATTCTTTAGCTAAATAATCTTTTATTTG
>CACIRC010000010.1 GCA_902588895.1 uncultured Pelagibacteraceae bacterium | reverse complement strand
TTCTTTTAAATCTTCTACTTTAACTTCATCAACACAACCTAAATTAAAGCCAGTCATAGCTGGTGCGCTTCTTGGATTATGATGAGTATAAATTCCACATTCGGTACAAAAATAATGATTAGCAACTTTAGTGTGGTATTGGTAAAGTTTTAATTTATCTTCTCCCTTTGTAACTTTAAAATCCTCATTCTTAACCATTCCCATCGTTGCATTTTTTCTTTTACAAATAGAACAGTTACATCTTACAATTTTTGCTAGTTCATTAATTGTAGCATTAATTTCTGCTTCTACGGCTCCACAATGACAATTTAATTTCATATATTTTCCTTTAATTTATTTTAAATTACTTTTTGCTGCAATCTTATTTCCATCCATATCTCGTATATAAGCATAATAATTTCCATCACTTCTTACTCCTGGCCCTCCCTCATCAGCTGCACCTTTTGAAATTGCAATTTCATAAAATTTTTCAACCGCTTCTTTGGAGTCTGCTAATAAAGTTATCTGGGTTCCATTGCCAAAAGTTGCAGGTTCTCCATTTACTGGGCTTGTTACATAGAATAGAGTTTTGTCAGGATCGCTTGAATGAGCATAACCAATATATTTTTCTGTTGTTACAGTTTTTTTTAATTTTAAAGGTTCAAGAATAGCATCATAGAACTCACTCGATTTTTTATAATCATTAGAACCAACCATTACAAAATCTAAAATATTCATAATTTTTATTTATTTACTATTATATACCTCGTAAACTTTTTCTCTCTCGCTTTTGTTCATTCCCTTTGTTTCTTCTATAAACTTATTTCTTAATTCTCTTGTTTTTAAAATGAAAAAACAAACAGTATCATTGCTATGATAAACTGCTTTTAATTCATCATCTATTTCGTTTAACTCTTCTGGAATATCCGCTTTAATACAAATCATAATTTTTCTTTATAAATCACTTTAAGACTACTTATTGTAAAAGTTATCCCCATGTCCACCAAATGTTGTTTTGGATGTTCACGTTTTGATTCACTTTTGATTCAGTTACAGACTCAAAATACAACCTCTTGAGTGTATTGTATAAATAGTCTATAAAGTAGAACAAAACAAGAACATGAAACTAACAATCCCTTATTATCTACATAAAGCAGGCGCTGGTTTTCCTTCCCCTGCTACTGACTATATCGAAGAAGATATTGATCTGAACATGCATTTAATAAGAAATGTTCCAGCAACTTTCATCATCAGAGTTCAGGGCAAATCGATGGTCGATGTTGGAATTAATGATGGTGACTTATTAGTGGTCGATAAAAGTTTAAAACCAAAAAACTTTTCAACTGTGATTGCAAATGTTCATGACGAGCTTGTAGTTAAAACTTTAGTTCAAGAAAGAGATAAAAAATTTTTAACTTCTGGATCTAAAGAATTTTCTGACAGAATTTTAATTAACGAAGAACAAGATATTTTTATTTGGGGGGTTGTTACTTATGTCATCCATTCAACATACTAAAAAAATAGCATTAATTGATTGTAATTCTTTTTATGTTTCGTGTGAAAGATTATTTAATCCAAAAATAAGAAGAAAACCTGTTGTTGTTTTGTCTAATAACGATGGCTGTATTATTTCAAGATCAAATGAAGCAAAAGCTTTAGGAATTAAAATGGGTGAACCTTATTTTAAAGCAAAAGATATTATTCTTAAAAATAAAGTTGAAGTTTTTTCATCTAATTATTCTTTATATGGAGATTTATCAAGAAGAGTGATGCGAACTCTTAAAAGGTTTAATTCTGAAATAGAAGTTTACTCCATTGATGAAGCGTTTTTAGATTTATCAAACTTTCCTGATAGTGAAGTAGAAAAAGTTGGAAAAGAAATTAGAGAAACAGTTTTACAATGGACTGGTATCCCAACAAGTATTGGAATAGCAAATACAAAAACTTTAAGTAAAGTTGCAAATCATATTGCGAAGAAAAAACAATCAGGAGTGACAAGTTTAATTAATATTGAAAATTTAGATCCTATTTTAGAAAAAGTTGAAATTAACGATGTCTGGGGTGTTGGTAGGCAACTAACAAAGTTTTATCAAAAACATGGGATTTACAATGCTAAACAACTTAAAAATAAATCTAACACATGGATTAAGAAAAGTTCAAACGTTCTAAGTTCAAGAACTGCAATGGAGCTTAGAGGAGTTTCTTGTATAGGTTTAGAGACAACTACAACTAAAAGAAAGAGCTGTGTAGTTTCAAGATCATTTGGAAAAAGAATTGAAACTTTCCAAGAATTAAAAGAAGCAGTTGCTAACTATTGTTTAAACGCATCTGAAAAAATTAGATCGGAATCTTTAGTTGCAAAAGCAATTACAGTATTTGTTAGAACCAGTCCTTTCCAGAGAAACTTTGGTTACTATTCAAATGCGAAGACAGTTGATTTTCCAATTTCAACAAACAATAGTATTGAAACAGTTAAGACAGCAGTTTCAATATTAGAAAGTATTTTTAAAAACGGTTACCGATATCAAAAAGCAGGTGTCATGCTAACAGGGTTATCTAATGCAAGTGATAAAACAAATTTATTTACATCTGAAAAAGATGAAAAAATTAATAGCTTAATGCGATCAATTGATAACACTAATCATCGATACGGAAGATCTACTTTGAGTGTTGCTAGTGCGGGCGTTCATAAAAAGTGGAACATGAGAAGGCAATATTCCTCTAAAATTGATACAGCTGATTTTTATTGTTTACCAACGATTAGAGCATAATAAAAAGCTCTATAGTCCACCTGATGAAAATAAAAATTTAGCAACATCTTCAACACCAATTTGCTTTTTCATCTGACAAAAAACATAAGGCAAACCATTTCGAGCCTTTTTCACGTCCTCTTTCATGTTATCAAGATTAACATCCACATGAGGAGCTAAATCTGTCTTATTAATAATTAATAAATCTGACTTTTGTATAGCAGGACCGCCTTTTCTTGGAATATCTCCGCCCATTCCAACATCAATAACATAAATAGATAGATCTACTAATTCAGGACTAAAAGTTGCTGCTAAATTATCTCCACCAGACTCGATTAAAATCAAATCAAGATCAGGAAATTTTTTTTTCATATTTTCTACAGCAAGCATATTAATTGAAGCATCTTCACGAATTGCTGTATGTGGACATCCTCCTGTTTCAACTCCTTTAATTCTCTCAAGAGGTAAAGCTTGAACTTTCATTAAAAATTCTGCATCTTCTTTTGTATAAATATCGTTTGATATTACAGCCATAGAAATTTTCTTTGATAAAAATTTACACAATTCAGCTGTCAAACTTGTCTTCCCTGCACCAACAGGTCCACCTATTCCAACTTTTAATGGTCCATTTATATTTTTCATGTTTTATAAATTCGTGTTTTCAAATTTTCATGCTTGATACTATAGATATCACTATTAAAACAAATTCCACCTAGATCTTCTAAATTTAAATTTTCACTTTCTTTTTCTATTTCTCTAATTAAGTCATAAGTTTTTATAATACAGTCCTGTCCAATTTTTTGCCCAATTGGTATATGTTTAATACAAACATTTATTAGATTTGATACAAAAGATTGCAGATAAGATACGATCGTTAAATTTAAGGGTATATCAAAATGTTTGGCTGCTTTAGCAACTGCTATTGGATAAGCAGTATTTTCAGGAAGTTTAAAATCCCAACTATCAGATAAAACTTTTCTGAATGCATTACCCATTTCAATAGACTCTATTTTTCTTTCCTTACTTGGACAGAGTGATAGAGCAAGTTCATTTAATTGTTCTCCCTGATAGGTATATTTTATTAAAATTACATCATTTTTACCAGTTCCATATTTTAAGATACATTTTAAATAATCCAAAATATCTTCTTTTGACTTAATAAAATTATCATTAATCATTGCCTCTAAACCATGAGAATATGAAAAACTTCCAACAGGAAATGATGGTGAAAACCAAGTTTGAAGAATTTGTAAAGATTCTTTTAAATCTTTTTTACTTTTTATTTTAGTGTTTATGGCTATGTGTTCTACCAATTCCATACGCTCCTCCTTCTGGTTTAAAAGGTCTTAAAACTTTCTTAACCTTTCCTCCTAATTTTAATATCATTTTTTTTATTACTTCATCATGCTGAATAAAAATTCTATCTTTTTCAATTTGGCATGGCATATGCCTGTTTCCAATATGCCAAATTAATTGCATTAAATTTTTTCCTTTAATTTCAAGTAAACTTTCTTTTTTGTTTTTGATTAAAATCAAATTTCCACTTTGAAGCCTAAACGCTTGATTTTCTGACAGAGATTTTGTCTCTGGTAAATTGACTAAAAATTCAAAACCATTATCTGAAACAAGTTTTTTTCTTCTTAAAAATCGCTCATCATAAGATAAAGATATTTGATCTTTTGCTTTATTTTTGGCAATTTTATTAACTATTAAAAAACAATTATCCATAAGCTAAAACATAAAATATCTTTGTGCCAAAGGAAGTTCTTTAGCTGGTTCACAGGTAATTATCTCACCATCAGCTTTTACCTCGTATGTCTCAGGATTAACCTCAATTTTTGGACACTTATTATTTAAAATCATATCTTTTTTAGAAATGACTCTTGTGTTTTCTACAGGTAATAAGTCTTTTCTAATACTTGCATCTTTTAATGAATTCTTTTCAAGAGCTAGTTTGCTTGTGAAAATTACTGAAGATTTCTCTAACGAAGTTCCAAATGATGAAAACATTGGTCTAGTGTATACTGGCTGAGGAGTTGGAATTGATGCATTTGGGTCTCCCATTTGCGCACAAGCTATACTTCCCCCTATTAAAATCATTTCTGGCTTTGCACCAAAGAATGCTGGATCCCATAAAACTAAATCTGCACGTTTGTTTTTTTCAATACTACCAATATGTTTTGAAATCCCATGAGCGATTGCTGGATTAATTGTATATTTTGCTAAATACCTTTTAACTCTAAAATTATCATTATCCCCTTTTTCCTCTGGTAAACTTCCTCTTTGAACTTTCATTTTGTGTGCAGTTTGCCAAGTTCTGATGATAACTTCTCCAACTCTACCCATAGCCTGACTATCTGATGCAATAATTGAAAAGGCACCCATATCATGGAGAATATCTTCTGCTGCGATTGTTTCCCTTCTTATTCTACTTTCGGCAAATGCTACATCCTCTGGAATAGATTTATCAAGATGGTGACAAACCATAAGCATATCTAAATGTTCTTCTATTGTATTTACTGTATATGGTCTGGTTGGATTTGTTGAAGAAGGAATAACATACTCTTCTCCACAAACTTTAATTATATCTGGTGCGTGCCCACCACCAGCACCTTCTGTATGAAAAGCATGAATAGTTCTTTTGTTTATTGCTTTGATAGTATTTTCTACAAATCCGCTTTCATTTAAAGTGTCTGTATGTATCATTACTTGAACATCATTTTTATCAGCAATATTTAAACAATTATCAATTGCTCCAGGAGTAGTACCCCAATCCTCATGTAATTTTAAGGCCGAGGCTCCAGCTAGAATTTGTTCCTCAAGACCTTCTGGCAATGAAGAATTTCCTTTTCCTGCAAAAGCTAAATTCATAGAAAAACCATCAGCAGATTGAATCATTCTTTGTATATGCCATGGACCAGGTGTACACGTTGTTGCAAGTGTACCATGAGCAGGCCCAGTACCTCCTCCTAACATAGTTGTAATACCCGAGTGCAAAGCGTCGTCAATTTGTTGAGGACATATATAATGAATATGACTGTCAAAACCCCCAGCTGTTAAAATTTTTCCTTCTCCAGCTATTATCTCTGTTCCTGGGCCAATAATAATATTTACTTTAGATTGAGTATCCGGATTACCAGCTTTGCCAATTTCAAATATTTTTCCGTCCTTTAAACCAACATCAGCTTTATAAATTCCATTTACATCAACTATTAAAGCATTGGTAATAACTGTATCAGCAGCTCCTTTTTCTCTGCTGATTTGAGATTGACCCATCCCGTCTCTTATTACCTTTCCACCACCAAACTTTACTTCTTCACCATAAGTGGTTAGATCGTTTTCAACCTCAATAACTAAGTCAGTATCTGCGAGCCTTACTTTATCTCCTGTAGTAGGCCCATACATATCTGCATAAGATGCTCTAGAAATTTTTACCATTATAAACTACCCATAACTTTCTTATTAAAACCATATATTTTTTTTAATCCTTTTATTTCTATTAACTCAACATCTTTAGATTGACCTGGTTCAAATCTCACAGCAGTTCCTGAGGGAATATTTAATCTTTTTCCATATGCTAAATCTCGATCAAACAGTAAATGCTCGTTTGTTTCAAAAAAATGATAATGACTCCCAACTTGCACAGGTCTGTCTCCAGAATTAGAAATTTTTATCTTAGTAACTTTGGAGTCTTTATTTAGATCTATTTCCTCGTTTCTTGTAATTACTTCACCTGGCTTCATAATATTATCATCTAATTGGTTTGTGCACTGTTACTAATTTAGTTCCATCTGGAAAGGTAGCTTCTACTTGAACTTCCTTAACCATATCTGGAATGCCTTCCATGCAATCTTTTTTTTTAATAACATGAGCTCCTGCCTCCATCAATTCTGCAACACTTTTGCCTTCTCTAGCTCCCTCAATTACAAAATCTGTTATTAAGGCTATAGCTTCTGGATAATTCAACTTAATTCCTTTTGATAATCTCTTTTTTGCAACAATTGCTGCAAGACTTATTAAAAGTTTATCTTTTTCTCTAGGTGTGAGCTTCATTTATATGTTCCATATTTTTGGTATTTTTGAACCTTCAAAAAAATAAGACAAAAGTTTATCAATTGCAAATTTAAGATTATAACTATCTTTAGACAAAAGTCTTACGATCAATTTATTGTCCCAGTGAGAATAATTTGAAGTTGTATTTTCATTATTTGTTAGAGTTTCAGATAAATTATTAACATTATTCAAAAATTTATTTCCTATAATAATAATTGTCGCAACTGCAGAATTATTATTTAATGTCGAAAAGCTATTCAAATATTTTTTCTCGAATAAATTTGTATTTATTGCTTCGGTATGAATTAATTTATTATCAATATTAATATTCCAAAAATCTGAAAAATATCCTTTTTCAAATGTTTCCTTCATTGAAGTACGTCCAAAAATAATATTTTCACACAGGAGTAGATTTGAATCTTTAGATAAATTAAAGTTTATTTTTCTTTTTAAATTACAATTATTAAATAAAATTAATTCTTTAGGTAACCAAAATAAACTTGAATTATTTAATAAATTTAAATTAATTTCTAAATTAGCTGGACTGCCAAACCCACTGTAAATTTTTTCTGCAGCCTGAGTTGAAATACAAAGTTTTGATTTTTCAATCTCTATATCGTATTTGTATTCATCTCCGCTAGTAATTCCACCAGCAGTATTTATGAGCATTAATTGTTTTAAATTTTCATGAAAATCTGGCATCAAAGCTTTTAAAGATCCTTGTTGATAAAGTTTTTGTAAATTTTGATCTTTTATTTTTATTTCTAATCTGCCTTTGGATTTTTCTAGTTTTTTTTGACTTATATTCATCTTGTTATCCTAGCACAAAAACTAGAAATCTTTTTACAATATAGCTAAGTTAAACTAATATAAATCTATGGGTTATTATCAGCCAGAAAAATTACCTAAAATTATGATAGCTCCTAATGGAGCAAGACCTAAAAAAAAAGATCATATTGAGGTTCCTGTAACCATTGATGAGGTGGTAGAAACAGCAAAATTATGTTTCGATGAAGGTGCAGAAGGAATTCATTTTCATCTAAGGGATGAAAAAGGCGACCATATACTAAGTTCAGAAATGTGTTTGAAAGCTTTAAATGATTTACAATTAAATGTCCCTAACATGCATCTACAAGTAACTACAGAAGCTGTTGGGAGATACTCACCAAATGAAATGAGAAAACTTGCATATGAGGTAGCACCTCCTGGTATCTCTATAGGAATAAGAGAGATGATACCTTCAAGGAAACCAACTGAAGAAGATATAAAATTATATCAATCTCTAACCGAAAATGGGACAAAAATTCAACACATATGTTATGAACCAGAAGATTTAGATTTACTTTCTGATTTATTGAATAAAGGAAAAATTTCTAAAGATGGAACCTGGTGTTTGTTTGTTATTGGTCACTACTCTGGAAAAATAAGTGATCCAAATAAAATTCCATTATTTTTAGATAAACTAAGTAATAACAATTTGAATGCAGATTGGGCTGTTTGTGCTTTTGGCAAAGAAGAGATTGATTGTCTAAAAAAAGCGATAAGTTTAGATGGAAAAATTAGAATTGGATTTGAAAATTCAATGCTAATGCCAAATGGTGAAATAGCTCCAAATAATCACACAAAAGTAAAGGCAGTTAAAGAGCTTTTAAATTTAAATTAATAATTTTAAATTTCTTTTTGTTATTAATTTAACATCTTTCAAGTTTTTAATTGATGCAAGAATAAATCTATCAGGTCTAACAATTAAACCTTCACAATTTACATTTTCTAGATATCTTGAAAGCTTGGTATTACTTTTATTTCTATAATAGTTAATTTTATTTGATAATGATCGTTTGAATTTATTTGAAAGAACTAAAATTGGTTTTCTTGAAAATTTTATATCTAAATTTTTTCCATTATTTTTAAATTGTGGAAAAATGTTTCCTCTAAATTTATCTTTTGACTTACCTAAACCACGTCCAAGCTTTGGTTTTATAGATTTCATGCTTTTTCTACCTTCACTATCTGCAGAAATATTATTTGTTATAGGTGATTTACCTACTGCATTTACAAACTCACCCATGCGCATTGTAGTTTCAATATACTCTTTAACATTTGAAGATCTCTCAGATTGGTAGGTATTTAAAAGCTTATCATCATGTTTTTTCTTTAAACAATGCGAAATCTTCCATGCAAGATTTGAAACATCTCTTATACCAGCACACATTCCTTGACCCATAAATGGTGGCATCAAGTGAGCAGCATCTCCAGCTAAAAAAATTCTACCTTTTTTCCAACTTTTAGCTAGTGCTGATTGAAAAGTATATATTGTTTTTCTCTCCATTCGAGCTTCTTGTTTTTTAAGCCAAGGCTTTAAAAAATTCCAAATATACTTATCAGAAAGAATGGTTTCTATTTTTTCAGTTTTTTTAATTGCAAACTCCCATCTTCTTCTTTTACCTACATTTCTACAATAAGTAGCGGGTCTTGCAGGATTTGAATATTGTATTGTTCTATCTGGTAAATTTTTTGTATTTTTTTTTAGTATTAAATCTATAACTGCCCATTTTTGAGTAAAACCAAGATTTTTCATTTTTGTTTTCATTTGTGATCTTGTTATCGAATTAGCTCCATCACAACCAATTAAATATTTTGATTTTATATTAAATATTTTTTTTGAATTAATGTCTTCAAATATAATATCTACTTCATCTTTTTTATTTGTGATTTTTTTAACATTAGAACTTTGTTTAATTTCAACTCTTTTATAAGATTTTAGTTTCTTTCTAAGTTCTCTTTCTAAATCAGGTTGGTTAAATCTATAACTAGGATACCATCCATTTTCTGTAATTTCTCTTGGTCTTGGCCAATCTAAAATTACTCTATTTTTTTTATCAACAAACTTTGTTCCCTTATTAATTATTGTGTATTTTAAAAAAGTATTTGTTATACCAATTGTTTCGAACACCCTCATTACTTCATCGTCAAAATGTACAGCTCTCGGTAATGGATAAAAGCTTTTTTCTTTTTCCAAAACTAAAATTGAGAAACCATGCAGAGCTAATAAATTTGCTAAAGTGCCCCCTGTTGGACCAAAACCTACAATTACAACATCATACTTTTTCATTTACAAAATAATAATCCTGTTATTTTTTGTTTATAGTATTTGAATATAACCAAGGGCAATCAATAAAAAGTGGTGCTTGTTTTCCTTCTGAAGCAGTTTCTAATCTTTTGTTTCTAAATTTCATTCTTTCTTCATCTGGCAAATATAGTCTTTCATGACCCCAAAAACTTGGTCCCTCAAAAGTTTCAATAGGTTTCCATGTTTTTGGATCAATTATTCTTCCACCCCATCCATTTTCAATAAAAAAGCCTGATGGTGTTATTGAATAAAATGAAGTCATATAATCATTTGTGTGTCTGCCTAAAGTGTAAGCAATTTTATTATCTTCATATTGCAACAAATCATATCCTTGGCCAACATCATCAAGACTATTGTATTCTACCATAAAATGATGGAAGCCTGTTCTTCCAGATCCAAATAAAGCTAAACTATGATGTCTTCCGTTAACATGAAAAAAACATAAAGAAATAGGTGTATGACTGTAGTCACTAATTTTAAAACCTAAAACCTCCGTATAAAATGGTATCAAATCATCAATTTTTTTAACATGAACAACAGCATGACCCATACCTAATGCACCAGTTTTAAATCCTGAAATTGGACGCCCTGGTTTAAATGGATTGGTATCATTCATTGGATTGTAAACCAATTCAATTCTATTTCCTTGTGGATCATTAAAATAAATTAAATCCTCTACAAATCTCTGATCAGCAAATGAACTTTTTCCTTGGGTTACCTCAATTTTATTTTCTTCTAGTTTTGAGGCAAAAGATTGTAAGTCCTCTTTATTTTCAACTTCCCAACCTAGAAATCCAAGATTATCTCCTTTATCACCTGTAATAGTTAGACGTTGTTTTTGATCATCCATTCGAAAAGATAAAATATCTTTTCCTCTATCAACTAGTTGCATACCTAAATTTTTTTGACTGTAATAAGACCAGTCTTCAAATTTATCTGAATTTACTCCAATATAACTTAGAGCTTTTATAGCCATTTAAAATTCCTTAAATTAAATGAGCCCACATAAAATGTAGGCTCATAAATATAGTGTGTGTTATTTTAGCCTTCTACAGCAGTGATAATTTCTCTTGCTCTATTTAGAACAGCATCACCATCAAGACCTTTTCCACTCATTTCTTTTAACCAATTTGATTCAATTGGTGCCAAGATTTTTTTGTATTCAGCAATAACAGCATCTGAAGCAATTATAATTTCGTGCCCATCTCTTTTTGAGATTTCATTTTTCATAATTGCATTTTGATTATCAATCAAACCTGATGCCCAATCACCGAAAGCATGGCCGCTAAATTTATTTATACAAGCCTGAGCTCCTGCTGGCAAACTATTGAATTTATCTTCATTCATAATTAAACCAAATGTAGCGTTAGTGATATTAACCTCAGTATGATACTTTGTTACATCAAATAATCTGAATGAACCTACAGCAGTGTATGGAAATGGGGTTCCATCTACAACACCTTTGCTTAAAGCTTCAGAAGTTCCTGGAGCAGGTACTTTCACTCCTGTTGCACCTAAAGTTTTTAAAATTGTTCCCGCAATTTTACTTGGTACTCTCATTTTCTTACCTTTAAAATCTGCAGGTTTAACAACTTTAGTATCCTTCATATGAATTTGATATCCAGGATTAGAGTGTAAACCAATTACTTTAATTCCTGCCATTTCCTTATCTAAATATCCCTCATTAAAAAGAGTATTTAGAGCTGTAGTTCCAGCTTTAGATGTTCTTGTAAGAAACGGTAATTCAATTACTGAACTTAAAGGAAATTGACCTCCAATATATCCTAAAACTGTCCATGAAATATCTGCAACACCTGATGTTACAATATCATATTGTTTAGGAGGACTTCCTAATACTCCACCAGCATACATTTTTACATTTAATTCTCCAGCCGAACATTGATTAACTTTTGTTGCCCAAGCTGCAAGAATTTTACTTGCAATAAATGCTTTTGGTGGTTCAAAAGTTGCCAGCTTAAGCTCTGTTGCAGAAGATGCGCTAACTATACTGAAAGAAAAAATTCCAATTATTAATCCAATTAATTTCTTTTTCATAAAATTATCCCCTTATTGTTTAAAATTATTCTAAAATAGTAACTTGAAATTTAGATTATTTCATCTTTTATTGTGTTAGATAAAACACCGATTTGGGTCACTTCTACTTCAACTATATCGCCAGGTTTCATAAAAATAGGTGGATTTCTCTTAAATCCTACTCCACCAGGTGTACCGGTAACCAGTACATCTCCAGCTCTCCAAGCCATTGCTTTTGAAACATAAGAAATCAATATTGGTATATCAAAAATTAATTGGCTTAATTTTGCATTTTGCATGACTTCACCATTTAATCTAGTTTCAAGAGTAAGCTCCTTATAATCTTTAATGTCTTCTGCAAGAACCATGTGTGGACCAAAACTGCCTGTTTTTTCAAAATTTTTTCCCATTCCAAACTGTCTAGTATGCCGTTGCCAATCTCTTATAGTGCTTTCATTATAACAAGAATAACCAACTATATGTTTTAAAGCATCTTCAGGTTTTATATGTTTACCAGCTTCTCCCATAATTACAGCCATCTCACCTTCAAAATCTAAATTATCTGAAGCAATAGGTCTTTGTATTGATTGCAAATGTGCGGTTTGACTTTCTGGGAAACGATGAAAAATTACAGGATTTTCCTCTACAGTTCTATTGGTTTCCTTAACATGTTCACTATAATTCAATCCTACACAAATAATTTTTCCAGGATTTGGTATTAGTGGTAAATATTTAATATCATTTACACTCAAATTACCAGGGTTTGCAGAAGCATATTTCTTTGCTTCCGAGATACCTTTTTTTAAAATTAAATCTTTTAAAGAAGTTGCTCCTGATATTTTACCTGTAAGATCTGTTATAAGATCATTATCTAAAATACCAAATTTATGTTCATCGTTATGCGAATAAGAAATAAACTTCATAAATAATACTTTCTGTTTTAAACCAACCTTATATGCTAATGTTTAATATATTTGAAGACAGTTTTTAAAAATATGAATAAAATATTTGATTACTCAGCCATTGCCTCTGGTTTAATACTTTTAATATTATCAGTATTAACTTTCTGTGACGTATTTGGCCGAAGATTTTTAAACTCTCCTGTTACAGGAACAATCGAATTAGTTGAAATTGGTATGGCTTTAGTTGCTTTCTTAGCAATGCCAAGAGCTTTTTTTCTAAACGCAAATGTATCTGCTGATTTTATTAATAATTTAAATTTAGGAATATTTAAAACTTGGCTCATTATTCTTAAATTTTTTTTAATGATAATCATTATGTCTTTAATGGCTTATGCAACTACGAAAACATCATTAAAATTTATGTCAAATGAAAGAGTTACGATTGATTTAGAACTATATTTTTATCCTTTTTATTTTATTTGTGCTTTTGGTATGTGGCTAAGTGTATTAGCTATTATTTTTTGGTTTATTAAAGCATTGTCTCAAACAAACTCTATAAAGGAAAATATTTAATGGAAATGGGTCCAATCATTAATGGAGGTATAGCTTTTGCAGCAGTCTTAATCCTAATGGTCTTAAACATTCCAATCGGAATTGCAATGTTGCTTGTGGGGTTCACTGGATTTGCCTTAATATCAGGTTTTGATCCTGCTATTTTTGTTTTAGGAACTGCACCATTTGACGCCGTATCTAAATATACTTTATCTGTACTTCCGCTTTTTGTTTTAATGGGGAACCTTGCTAACAGCGCAAATTTATCTAGAAATTTATATGATGCTGCTTATGCAGTTGTTGGTCACTATAAAGGTGGTTTAGCAATGTCGACTGTTGGAGCTTGTGCAGGTTTTGGAATGATTTGTGGATCTTCTATTGCAACCGCTGCAACGATGTCTCAAATGGCAGGACCAGAAATGAAAAGACATGGTTATAGTGATGCTTTAATAAGTGGTTCAATTGCATCTGGAGGAACTCTTGGAATTATAATTCCACCAAGTGTTATTTTGGTAATTTATGCATATTTAACAGAACAATCAGTTCAAGAACTTTTCTTTGCAGCATTAATTCCAGGACTTATAGCTGTAATTTTATATATGATAGCAATAAGGGTTTATCTCATAGTCTATCCATCACAAGGAGGTTATGGAAAAAAGATGCCTGTTAAAGAGAGAGTTTCTGCAATTTCAAAAGTATTCCCAATCTTTTTAATCTTTATAATTATAATGGGTGGCCTTTATTTAGGTTTCTTTACTGCCACAGAAAGTGCTGCAGTTGGTGTGATTTTGGTTTTAATATTCATTTTTGCAAGAGGACAACTTACATTAAACTTATTGAAAGAAGCATTATGGACAACAATTAAAACTGTTGGTTCTTTATATTTGATAGTAATTGGAGCAAGTATATTCAACTACTTAATTACAGTTACACAACTACCTTTTGCAGTTGTTGACTTTATAAATTATTTACAGTTAACACCCTTAGGGATTATTTTAGTAATATGTGTAATCTACCTGGTGCTTGGAACTGTAATGGACTCTTTAGCAATGTTATTTTTAACAATCCCAGTTTTTTTTCCAGTTATTGTTGATGCGGGTATAGATCCTGTTTGGTTTGGTATATTTGCAGTAATAGTGGTAGAGTTTGGATTGGTCTCTCCCCCTGTAGGAATGAATTTGTTTGTAATTAAAGGAGTGATGCAAAGTACACCTCTGCAAACTATTTGGTTTGGAACAATTCCTTTTTTGCTAACTGATGTGATTAGAGTTGCACTTATTATTGCTTTTCCAGCGATATGTTTGTATTTGCCTAGTTTAATGGCATCTTCATAATTACCAAACACCAATCATGATGCCATCATCTTTAGTATAATCTCTTTCTTTAGTCACAAACTCATCGGTAGCTGCAACTCTATTTTTTCTATCTATAATTCTTTTTAAAAGCAATTCTTTCAGTTCTTCTCTAATTTTTGAATGTTTTTCAGATTTTCCTAAATCATTAAATTCATCAGGATCATTTTTTAAATCAAACAATTGCGGCTCAAATCCTTTATAATAAATATACTTCCATTCATTATTTCTTATCATAAAGGCTCTTGCATCTGAGGCTCCTATGTTCAGAATTTTTCTTGCTTCATTAAACGCATAATCAATTTCACTAAATACAAATTCTTTCCAATTTTTATTACTTTCTCCCTTTAATAAAGGAATTAAAGAATTTCCCTCTAATCTATGTTTACTTACTGAACTTTCTACTGCATCCATAAAAGTTGGCAGTAAATCGATAGCCTCTACAAATCTTTTTTCTTTTTTACCTCTAGTTTCGTTTGCATATTCGCTTGGGTCATAAATAATCATTGGAACTCTAACTGACTGCTCATGGAATAATTCTTTTTCTCCCAACCAGTGATCACCTTGGTAATCTCCATGATCTGAAGTAAATATGATCATAGTGTCATCCATACGACCAACTTCCTCTAAAAATTTAAACAACCTTCCTAAATTATCGTCAATTTGTTTAATTAATCCCATATATCCAGAAAGAACTGTATTTCTTACTTCATCTTTTGAAAAAGTTTTGGAAATACTATTTTCCATAAATGCCTTGTAAACTGGGTGATCATTATTTCTTTCCGCATCATTTCTGTGAACAGGATAAAATTCATTAGCAGAATACATGTTATGATAAGGAGCTGGTGCCATATAAGGCCAATGTGGTTTAATATAAGATAAATGTAAAAACCATGGTTTATCTTTACTTTCTTCTATAAACTCTATTGCTCGATTAGTCATGAAAGCTGTTTCTGAATGCTCTTCAGGAATTCTTGCAGGTTTATTAGAATTTCTTAATCGCCAACCACTTAGTATTTCACCGTTTTCTCCCTCAGCAGAATTTGCCCAATCATTCCATGGATTAGGTCCATCATATCCAAGTTTATTTAACCATTCATTATACGATAAAGTTTTTTTTGAATTTTTAATTTGATTATTTGGATGAAGTCCATCGTCTCTTTCATAAGGATCAAAACCTGGCTCACTAACTATTAATCCTATTTCAGTATCTTTAGTGATACCAAGTCTACTCATTCCCTCTAAATCTGGTCTCATATGTGTTTTTCCAACAACCCCTGTTCTTATTCCTGATTGACGAAGATAATCTCCAATAGTTAATTCTCCAATTGGAAGTGGCACTTGGTTCCAAGTTGATCCATGACTAAAAACTGTTCTGCCAGTGTAATAAGATGCTCTTGAAGGGCCGCATACAGGTGATTGAACAAAAGCAGATTCGAATTGAACTCCTTTTTTTGCTAAACTATCAATGTGTGGAGTTTTCAAATGAGGATGACCATAACAAGATAAATAATCCCACCTCAATTGATCAGCCATTATAAAAAGTATGTTCTTAATTTTACTCATAAAATTAAGAATAACTTATCTGATTAATGTTAAGCTTTAAATAGTTTATCAGATAAATTTGGTAGATTTTCACCCCAGAAAACTTCTTTGGTAACTTTTTTGAAATCTACATCAAAGACTGTAGACATTGCAGATGCATAAATTGCTCTTGAATCTATTGTAGAATTTAAATCTCTTCCTTCAAATAATTCTTTTCTCTTTAATCCTGGCCAATCAGTATGAACTTGTGCTTTTTTAATAAGTCCTCCTGCCATTAAAATAGCTGAGCCATAACCATGCTCAGTTCCATTACTACTGTTCTGTTTAATAGTTCTTCCAAACTCAGTTAATGTTAAAATTAAAGTGTTATCAAAAGCCTCTTTGCTCATTGAAGATTTAAGAGATTTAACAATGTTATCGTAATCTGAAAGACAATCTGCATGAGCTCCATTGGTAGCACCTTGAGCTGCATGGGTATCAAAACCATCAACTTCAAATACTGCTACTCTTGGCCCATCAGCTTTTGATAATTCATTAGCAGCATTTGAGGCAAGCACCCAACTGCTATCAGTTGATGTATTGCTCAATTCTCTTGTTTGAATGATTTCTAAATTTTCACTTAATAATTTTTCATCATACTCTTTATACACTTCTTGAATCATCTTTAGAGTTGATGGATATGGCAATTTATGACCCACTGGAAAATAATTGTTATTCATTGGAACACCTCTAATTAGTAAAGGCATGGGTAATGCTAAAGCTAATCCATTTCCAGTCAATCCAGCAATTTTCATTCCTCTTCCAAGCCAACCTGTTTTTTCTTGGTAAGGTATTTTACCACCCGACTCCATTAAATTTTGACCATCAAAATGTGATCTACCTGTATAAGGAATATTTGTTGCATGAACTGCTGCGCTTAAGTTTTCATCCCAAAGATTTTTGAATGTTTTTAACGCTGGATGTAAATCAAAATCTGATGTGAGTTTTAAAGTTCTATCAAGATTAATTTTACTTCTTAATTTTTCAAAATTTTTATCTCCCTTAACAGGAATTGCACATAAACCATCCATTCCACCACGAAGCATAATAATTACTAAATTTTTCTTTGTTCCATCATTTCCATAAGTTGTTCCACCAAAACCAGCAAAATATAATGAAGTAAGGGCTGTAGTTTTTAAAAAATCTCTTCTAGTTATCTTCATGATCTTAAGAACTCCGGATGGTTAAAAAGTAGAGTTTGTTTTTCAACAATTCTATTTTTTTGATTTAAATATTTCATTATTTTATCAGGATTATCAAAATTTTTTTCAACTATATTTTGATAATATCCTTCATTATTATTTTGCATTTTTGAGAAAGAGTGACTTAGCTTAGCATATACAAGTCTTCTTATTATTAGTTCAGGTGAAATCCAATCGTCAGAATGATCAGACCAACCATTAGGTTGTTTGGCTCTGTAAGGATGATGTCCAATATTTCTTAATAATCTCTCAGGCGATCTTTGTTTTCTTGTAGGTTGTGTTCCTAATTCGTAAGATACCATTACTTCAGGGGATGGAGGCCATTGTAAATCCCCTAATTTTGCAACTTGAATAAACCAATTTTCAGGTGTTTGAAATTTTTTATATTTATCATTGTAATCAAATGCAACTTTTATAGCTGCTTTATGTATCTCTGTAAGATTTCCATCAGACCTTTTAAAAGCGTCAATGATTGGTTGCTTCATTTCTTTTGTAGGTTCATCAGTGATTAAATATCTACAAAGTCTTTCAGCAACAAAATCTCTACAATTAGGATGGTTTACTAAATCTTTTATAACTAGAGCTAATGATTTTTTTCCTCTTTTGTATTCTTTTCCTAAAACATTTTTTTTACCAGGCTGATGGTATTCAGAATTAAACCAAACATTTCCAGTTTCTAATTTTGATTTACTCCATCTTTGCTGCCAACCAGTCATGATGTATGCAAGTTGTATTACATCTTCTTGAGTGTATCCTGCTTTTGGTGAAACTGTATGAAGCTCTAAAAGTTCTCTTGCGTGGTTTTCATTAATTGTTGCGGGTCTTTTCTTTTTTCGTCTCCAATCCTGACTAGCAGTAACACTTTTAGGGCCAGCACTTTCGCTATTATCTAAATGATGTATCATGGCCCATGAGGTAGTCACTTCATAAACCATTTTTTCAAATGTTTGATTTAAGTTTGGTCTAATAATTTCTCTATGATAGGGACCAGTTGAATAATTTGCTAAAAAGTCTTTTTCACTAATTGCAAAAAAGTTTCCCCAAAACATCCAAAGTTTTGTAAGTACAGGATGTTGACTTTTAATAGCCTCGTTGTGCCTGATAGAAATTTCTAAAGACTCCCAAAATTTTTGACCTGTATTCCGCCTTAAAATATCTTTGTGAGTTTTATAAAGCGTTTTATTGTCTTTATATTTTTTTCTTAATTTTTTTCTATCATTATAAACCCAATCTCTATAATGACCCCTAAGTTCTTTTTCAGTATAAATTTTGCCCTGCCAAGATAATTCTGGAACATCATTAAGTTGACCAAGCGCCCATTTTAAAGGATCTGAAGGAATATCTTCATTAGGTCCGATTCCATATGCAACTTTTCTAAAAAAGTTTTTCATAGTGTTAAAATATAACCATCATTTAATTTTATCAATATCGTGGATGTTTGTTAAGGAATTATTAAATTCCTCAATATTCTCTCTTAAGGCTAAACTAGAAATTGAATAAATCATTATCAACAACAAAACTAATGGCAATGAAGTAATTACTGAAGCGTAGCTTTTGATCAATAATATATAAAAAACAATAAATAAAGCCGAACGAATTAAAACTGTTTTTCGAAAAACACTAATTATTGCAAGCGAATGTTTTAATAATTTAAAAAAACTCATCTTTGAAGGGCCATGATATCTTGGCCCTCTAATTGATGGAATGGTCAATAATACTTTTTCTGTTTTTTTTAGTGAACCTGAAAAACTATTCCATGTAGCTTTTTCCTCTAACATTTTTTTCACCGTTGCTTTTGATAAACATGTAAAATTACCAAATTTAATTGATTGTCCAGTAAATGATAAAGTTAAAAATTTATGAAACTGATAACATATTTTAAAAAATAAACTTTCTGATCTTTTTACTCTTTCTCCAACAATAGATTTTCCATCAGAATTTTGACTAAATTCAATAAAATTTTTAATTTCTTCAGGTCGATCTTCTCCATCTCCATCCATTGGAATTACATAATCAAATTCTTTTTTTTCAAAAATATACTTTAATCCTAATGCAATACATCTTGTGTGCCCCATATTCTCTTTCATATTAAGAATTTCGATAGATTGAATATTGTCAATGTTTGGATAGTTGTCTACTATCTGTTGAGAAGAAGCATCATTAATAACTAAAATTGATACCTCATGATTTAAATCTTTTACCTCATTATTAATATTTTCAATCAGTAATTTTAAAGACTCTCTATCGTTATATATTGGAATTAAAATTACGTACTTCATCTATCTTGATCCTACACAAATATTATCAAGACACATATAATCTTTCAATTGATCAAGCTTTTCTCTTTCAACAATACCTTCCCAAACTGGTCTTGATTTTAAATGATAAGATAAGTTTCCAGCATTCCATTCGTCACCTAAAACTACATTTATTTCAGAATCAAATTGTTGGTCCCAAGCATATTGGGTTTTTATTGCAATTTCTTTGCCTGGATAATCAGTTCTCTTATCATCTTTTGAGATTGAAACATAAGCGTAAAGCACTGGTGATAAAAAGAAAAAGAAAAAAAAACCAATCACAAATGCTTTTAGTTTTTTAATATTTATTTGCCCCTGGAATAGATAAACAAATAGTGATCCAAAAAATAAATAAAAAGGTGTCATCCACATAGTTCTTATTTTTGATCCAGTAATTAATGATGTTAAAAGTATTAAAATAATTGGCAAAATATTAATGGCTATTAAAAAAAGTAAATTTTTATCTTTAAAGTTAATTTTTAAGTTAATTTTTTTTACTAATAACCAAATTAAAATAAAAAATGGAATTAATATTCCTATTTGTTTTAGCAAAAAGATTAATGGATATTTAATGTGATCTAATAAAATAGATTGCTCTAAGCCAGTTCTGGCTAATCCATATGTAATAGTAATAAAATCATTATTATATAACCATATAAAATGTGGAACTAGAACTATCAAGAAAACTTCGATAATGATGAGATATTTAAAATCAAATTTTCTATCTTTTTTAAAAAAAATTAAATAAATAAATAAAAGGTCAATTGAAACTAAAAGATATATAAATAGATATTTTGATAAAAAGCCAAAAGCCGCAAACAGACCTACTAAAAAACAATCTAAAAACTTTATTTCTTTGCTACTATAAATTTTCCATGAGTAATAGACTGTTAAAGACCAGAAAGGTAGTTGACATACATTTACATTAAATTCTGGTGTAGTGAAGTTATAAAAATAAATACCTTCAATTAGTAATATAGAAATTAAACCTAAAATCTTGTTGTTAAATATTTCATTTGAAAATTTAAATACATAATAAAAAGATATAATTACAAAAATTTGACTTAAAAGATAATAAACCCAATCTTGTGATCTAAAAATTTGATAAAAAACTTCTGGAAAAAAAGCACTCATCGGTGGATGTTTATTGAAACCCCAATCTAAATTACTTCCCCAAGCTAACGCTTCAATAGTATCTAAAGGTAAATTATGATTTGTGAGTGATGGAATCAAAGTCCAAAAAATTAGATGAGCTGTAACAAAAATATAAAAAACATTATTGATATTTTTGTTATTAATGGTCATTTATAAATATTTATATCAATTAAGCTTGCTTGACACCCCTAATTTGCTGAATATACTGCGAGCGATCAAAATTAAGCTATGCCAAAGACTGCTAAAGCAAAGAAAAAAGTATCAAAACCAAAAACTAAAGTTGTAACTAAGTCAAAACCAACTACAGCTAAAGCAGAGCCCAAAGGTCCTATAAAAATTTCAAAAACTTATGTTCCAAAAGATACTGAAAAATATATGTGTGAAAAACACAAAGTGTATTTCAGAATTAGACTTACTGAATGGAAAAAAGAATTAATTAAAGCAAATAACGAAGCTCTTTATAATGGTGGGATGGATGACAATAATATTTCTGCAGATATTGTTGACCAAGCTAACTCCTATATTGATAGCAACGTAGAAATGAAAGCGATCAATAGACAAATTAAGTTGATATCTGAAATAGATAAAGCTTTAAGAAGAATTAGAGAAGATACTTATGGTTACTGTTTAGATACAGCAGAGCCAATTGGATTAAAAAGATTAATGGCAAGACCTGTTGCTAAATACACTATTGCAGCTCAAGAAAAGCATGAAAAAGAAGAAAAAGTTCATGCAGATGACTAAATGAGAAAAAAATCTTCAAAACAAAGTTCAATTTCTTTTCTTTTTGCAAAGAAGTATATCTATTTCTACTATCCCTTTTTCTGGATAATTTTGTTACTTTATTTATTCTTAAAATGAATAAAAAATTAATTTTAATTATTGTTGTAATTATTGCTATTGAGTTTTCGGGTTATGGAATACTAAGCACCCTTTATAGATTATTTGGATAAATTTTTAGATTTTAGGAATTTTTGCATCTTTATCCATAAAACTATAGCCTTTAATTACAGCCTCGCGATCTGCTATTTCCAAATACCATCTAGATAAATTTTTATAATTCTTCAAACCAATATCATGCCATTCGTGTCTTGCCATCCAAGGCCATGTTGCAATATCAGCGATTGTGTAATCAGGTCCTGCAAGAAATTTAGATTCTTTTAATCTTGTGTCTAATTCACCATAAATTCTTTTAGTAATTTTAAAATATCTTTCCTCACCAAACTCACTTTTACCAGGATTATAGTGATGAAACTGATGGTGTTGACCAATCATAGGACCTACAGTACCCATTTGAGCCATTAACCATTGATTAATAACCAGTCTATCTTTTTCATTATAAAGTTTTCCACTTTTATCAGCTAAATACATTAAGATTGCACCAGACTCGAAGAGGCTTTTATTGTTTTCATGATCAATGATGACAGGAATTTTTCCAAAAGGACTTAGCTTTATGAATTCTGGTTTGAATTGTTCGTCTTTACCAAGATCAACTTTGGTTACTTTATAGTCATAACCAATTTCTTCAAGCATAATACTAATTTTCCATCCATTAGGAGTATTAGCAGAAAAAAGTTCTATCATTTTTTAATTCCAAGTCTTTCTTGTGCAGCTTTGGAAGTTGTTGTGAATTCAAACCTTAATTTTTCTTCTGGTTTAGCGTATTTGAAACAGCCTCTTGCTGCCAATGCACCCTCATGAAATCCTGAAAGAATTAATTTTAATTTTCCTGGATAAGAACAAATATCTCCAATTGCAAATATGCCATTTACATTGGTTTCAAAGTTTTCTGTATTTACCTGAACAGTTTTTTTATCAATATTTAATCCCCAATCTAAAATTGGACCTAACTGCATAATTAAACCAAAAAAACCTAATACGTAATCAGATTTAATTTCTTTAATTTCTCCTTCGTCATGTTTTATTTTTACTGACTCAATGTTTTTGTCTCCTAAAACTGTGTCCATTTGATACTTTGTATATAAATTCAATTTTCCTTGTTTATTAAGCTCATTTACTTTTTGAACACTTGCTTCTGCACCACTAAAACCATCTCGTCTGTGAATTAAATTTACTTTGGAAGTATTGGATAGCTCTATAGCCCAATCTAAAGCAGAATCTCCTCCTCCAAAAATTGAAATAGTTTTATCTTTAAAAATTGATTTATCTTTAATCGAATATAATAAAGAACTTCCCTCAAATTTTTCACATTCCTTTACTGGAAACTTCCTTGGCTCAAAAGAACCAACGCCACCAGCTATAACTATAGCTGCAACATCAAACACTACTCCACCAGAAGTTTTAATATGCCATCGACTTTCATTTTTTTTAAGTTGTTCTACTCTTTCATTTAAATGAAATTTTACGTTGAAAGGTTTTATTTGTTTTAGAAGATTATTGGTTAGCTCTTCTCCAGTACACTCAGGTACGGCTGGGATGTCATAAATAGGTTTATCAGGGTAAAGTTCTATACATTGGCCTCCTGCTTTATCGAGATTATCCACTATTTCACAACTCAATCCTATAATTCCGAGCTGATGAGCACAAAATAAACCTGTTGGTCCTGCTCCAATAATTAATACATCTGTTTTATTCATCTAGCCTTGCTTTGAAGGAATATTTACTTCCAATCCATCCAACTCATCTGAAACTATTAACTGACAACTTAATCGACTATTACTTTTTGGTTCAAAAGCCATATCAAGCATATCTTCTTCACCGTCTTCTTTTGCTGGAAGCTTATCTAACCATTCTTCTTTGACATAAACATGGCATGTGGCACATGCCATTCCTCCTCCACAATCTGCATCAATTCCTGGGATATCATTTTGAATTGCACCTTCCATTACAGTTAAACCGTTTTGAACATCAATCGTTTGAGTTTTGTTATCATGTGTGTAGTATGTAATTTTTGCCATGTTTTATATATAGTTTCTTATCTAAATAGGACAAGTAAGTAAAAACATACTTGGTCAAATTTATGCATTTTGTGGGTCAGGGACTTCTTTTTTAAAAAAGTAGTCAGAATCTTCTTTTTGTTTCATCAAAGCTGGTAAAATTTCTTTGTAAGCATCAATCAAACCATCATTTGTTCTCGGCAATTGATCTTTAATATGGTGATGAAGTTTATCCAAGTTATAAGATGGAACTGTTGGAAACATATGATGAGTTACATGATATTCCATTTTCCAATATAAAAAGCTTAAAATAGGATTTAAATACATTTCTCTTGTTGTGTATCTATGATCTTTAATATCTCTTGCTAAACCTGCATGTTGAGTAAAAGAAACCAGTTTGTGTAAAGTTCTTCCATAAAATTTTGGTAATAAAAAAAATAAAACTGGTAACCATGATAATGTAATTAAAGACCACAAAATGATTACAATCCAAATCCCAACAAAAATTCTAGAATTTAAAATAACTTTTGGTTGTGCATTCTCAGGAATACAGTCTTGCATTACTTTTGTTTTTATACCCAATGCGTGTTGAATAATTTCATAAGCTATACTTTTTTTAAAATATAAAAGTTCCATAAAAGGAATTAAATTCATTAATAAATTTTTTGGAGTTTCTTTTAAATTATTTCCATATTCAATTTCATGATCATATGGATTTTCTGTTGAATATGTATTTCCATGATGAACGAAATGTGTATATCTCCATCTTGTTGGTTCAAAATTTGAGAGGTATGAAGAAATATAGTAAAAAAATTCGTTTAAAGATTTTGATTGAAAAGCGGTTTTGTGACCTGTCTCATGCCATAATGGATTTGAAAAACCATATATGTTTCCGTAAACCAAAAACCAAAAAGCAGACCACCATGTACCCCAAGTTATATATGCCAAAATTCCTGTTACTAATAACAATCCAAAAAAGACTGAAACATGTTGAAGCCCTTTGATATCAGATTTTTTTGAAAGTTCCTTGAGGACTTCTATATCAACTTGGCATCGATGCCATTTTTCTAATTTTACATCCATAAATAAAAAATTATATATAGTAATTATACACAATTTAGTTAAGGTAAAAAAAAAGGGCAAGTACAAAATTGTACCTGCCCTTAATTTAAATTTTAGCTAAATTACTTAGCTCTTCTTCCGCTTGAACTAGTTGCAGCAGCCCAGATTACTAGACCAAATGCAATTTTGTTAATGAAGTCAGCTAAGTTGTAAACGACGTTAAGTGAGTCGGCGTCTACACCACCAGTTAAGTAACCGAATACATAACCTAATGGGTAAATTGCCCAACCTACTGTAACGATCATTCTCATTGCTCCGAATGCAGTTACAAGAGCTTTGTTACCACTCTTAGATGCAGCTTTACCAGCTTCACCTGAGAATACTTCATAAAGAATGTATACCCAACCTGCCATTCCGATGATGAAACCAAGTGTAGCATTAATGTATCCTGCTTCACCTAAGTATCCACCGATTAGCATTACTAATGAACCAATTAACAATCTCCAGAACATTCCAGAGTTTGCTTTACCAATAGCTGCTAGAATTAAATAGAATTCTACCATCTGTAATGGCACAGTGATTAACCAGTCAATGTATCTGTAAACAGTTGGCGAGTCTCCAGTAGCAACCCATACTTCTCTCATGTACATGTAGTGTATGAATGCAATACCAGTTACTAGACCAGCAACAATAACTGATGTTCTCCAGCCTGATGCGACATTGCCCGCTTCCATGAAAAAGAAAGCAGTAGCTGCTAACATCCCCATAGAGATAACCCAGAATGAAATTCCTACGAAGTCATCTTGGCTCAACATCGTTGCGTCTGCTGCAATAGCTATACCTGAAAAACCTATCAAGGCCATAGCTGCTAAAGCAAACAGTTTAAGTTTTTTCATAAAAAACTCCCTCTTCGTTAGTTTTTATTTTAGTTTATATAAACTAGACTTAAGTTACCTTAAGCCAATTTGGTGGTTAGATAGCAAATTAAATTAGATAAATGAAGACTTAATTGCGACTAATTCTCATTGATTTTACTTAATTTTTAAAATTAAATACAATTTACAAGTTAAAAATCAAAAAAAATAAGGAAATCGAATCAAATTTTATGCAAAAAAAATTTCAAGATATTTACGAGAATTCTATAAAAAATCCTGAAAAATTTTGGCAAGAAGCCTCTGAAGATATCTTTTGGTTTAAAAAACCTGCAAAAATTTTAAATAAATCTAATCCACCTTTCTATAAATGGTTCGAAGATGGGGTCACAAACACCTGTTATAATGCTTTAGACATCCATATTGACCAAGGGAGAAGTAAAAAAACAGCTTTAATTTACGATAGTCCAATTACAGGTAATAAAAGCCAGTTCACTTATGAGGAATTAAGGTCAAAGGTCTCTAAGTTTGCAGGGGCATTGAAAGCTCAAGGGGCTAATAAAGGTGATAGGGTGATTATTTACATGCCAATGATCCCTGAAGCAGTAGTTGCTATGCTTGCTTGTGCTAGAATTGGTGCAATCCATTCGGTGGTCTTTGGTGGATTTGCCTCTAATGAGCTTGCGAGCAGAATAGATGACAGTAAAGCAAAAATATTAGTGACCGCTTCATGTGGTTTTGAGCCGGGAAGAACCGTTGAGTACAAACCACTTGTTGATGAAGCAATAAAAATTGCTAGTCATAAAATTGAAAAGACGATTTTGTTTCAACGACCTGGTCATGAGGTTAAATTAAATGCTCCAAATGAGGTAAGCTGGGAGGAAGTTGTCTCTAATGCTAAAGATGCTGACTGTGTGGAGATGAACTCGAATGAGTTTGCCTATATTTTATATACATCAGGCACTACTGGAACACCAAAAGGGATAGTCAGAGATATTGGGGGGCACATTGTTGCTCTCAAATGGACTATGAAAAATATCTACAACATTGATACAGACGACATTTGGTGGTCTGCAAGTGACATTGGTTGGATTGTTGGACACTCTTATATTGTTTATGCTCCTTTGTTTAAGGGATGTACCACGGTTTTGTATGAAGGCAAGCCTGTCGGAACTCCAGATGCAGGAGCTTTTTGGAAAATAATCTCTGACTACAAAGTTAAATCCTTATTCACTGCTCCGACAGCTTTTAGAGCAATTAAAAAAGAAGATCCTGAGGGTAAATTTTTCTCAAAATATGATTTAAGTAGTTTTGAAAGCTTATTCCTTGCTGGAGAGAGAGCTGATCCAGATACTATAAAGTGGGCTGAGAATTTACTTAAAGTTCCAGTCATTGATCATTGGTGGCAAACAGAGACTAGTTGGGCAATTAGCTCAAATTGTACTGGTATTGAAATGATGGAAACAAAATATGGTTCGGCATGCAAGGCTGTACCTGGGTATGATGTAAAAATCATTAAGCCAGATCAATCTTTAGCAAAACCAAATGAAATGGGAGATATTGTCGTAAAGCTTCCTTTGCCTCCAGGAACCTTCCCAACATTATGGAACGCAGATCAAAGATATAAAGAAAACTATATGTCTAATTATGAAGGATATTACCAAACATATGATGCAGGTCACATCGATGATGATGGTTATATTTGGATAATGTCTAGAACTGATGACATCATTAATGTAGCGGGCCATAGATTATCTACAGGTGCAATCGAAGAAGTTTTATCAGAACATCAATCTGTTGCAGAATGTGCAGTACTTGGAATTTCAGACAAATTAAAAGGTCAATTGCCTATAGGATTAGTAGTTTTAAAATCAGGTGTTGATAAAGAAAATGACACTATATCTAAAGAATGTGTTAAAATGGTTAGAGATAAAATTGGACCAGTTGCTGCATTTAAAGTAGTGATTGTTATTAAAAGATTACCAAAAACAAGATCAGGAAAAATTTTGAGAGGAACAATAAGAAAAATTGCAGACGGTGTTGATTATAAAGTGCCACCTACAATAGATGATCCTGCAATTCTAACAGAAATCACCGAGGATTTAGTTAATCACAAAATTTTAAACAATGGTTAAAACATATTTATTTCTTGCGGGTGCAGTATTTTTTGAAGTTGCTGGTACAATGTTGTTACCTGTAACTCAAAATTTTACAAAACTAATCCCAACAGCTGCTCTTGCATTCTTTTATCTTTGTGCTTTCTATCTTTTAACTTTTGTAGCAGACAAGATTCCTATCGCTATTATGTATGCAACATGGAGCGGTCTTGGAATTTTTACTATCGCAATCCTTGGATATATATTTTTTAAACAAACTTTGGCTTGGCAAGCAATAATGGGACTATTCTTAATAGTGATAGGTATAATTTTAGTAAATAGTTTTACTGGAAAACTTAGCTAAACTGTAAAGGTGTACCGTCAGGATCACCTAAAATTTTTCCATCCTGCATTTTAATTTTTCCAGCAATAATCGTATGGGTAGGTGTTCCCTTAAATTTAAATCCATTAAATGGAGACCATTTACATTTACTCTCGATATTTTCATTTTTAATCTCAATAGTTTTATTCATATCAACAATAGTAAAGTCTGCATCATAACCCTCTCTAATAAATCCTTTGTTTTTAATTCCAAAAATCTTAACTGGATTTTCACAAACAAAGTTCATCAATTGGTTAAGAGATAATTTTCCATCATTTATGTGATTTAACATCACAGGCATTAAAGTCTGAACTCCTGGCATTCCAGAAGGAGTGTTGGGATATACCTTGTCTTTATTTTCTTTTAAATGAGGAGCGTGATCAGATCCAATCGTATCATTAAAGTTATTTCTGATCCCATACCATAATCTATCATAATGAGATTTATCTCTTAATGGTGGATTCATCTGAGCATACGTTCCAAGCTTGTCATAACAATCTGGTGCATAAAGAGTTAAATGTTGAGGGGTAATCTCAAATGTAATGTTTCCTTTATGTTGTGATAGAAAATCAATTTCTTCTTTTGTTGTAATATGAAGTACATGAGCTTTTTTATTGTGCTTTTCTGCTATTCGAACAATTCTTCTAGTAGATGACATTGCACATTCTGCACTTCTCCATACTGGATGGGTATGAACATCGCCCTCTTTTATTAATTTCTTGTTTACTTTTAAAATTGCTTCATCCTCAGAATGGACCGCTACTACTTTTGAAGCATTTTTAAAAACTTTATCTATATCGTCTTCTTCAGCAACTAATAAATTACCTGTTGAGGATCCGGCAAAAAGTTTAATTCCACAACATCCTTCTAAACCTTCTAAACTTGCTAAATCATCTGCATTATCTGCTGTTGCCCCAAAATAAAAAGCATAATTAGAATACATTCTATTTTTAGCGAGATCTAATTTCCTTTGAAATTCCTTCATATTAGAAGTTGGTGGATTAGTGTTGGGCATTTCGAATACACTTGTAATACCTCCTGCTATTGCTGCTCTACTACCTGAGTGAAGATCCTCAGTATCTGTTGATCCTGGCTCTCTAAAATGTGTTTGGGTATCTATGCAACCAGGTAATACTGTATGGCCTTCCGCATTAATTGTATCTTTTGCTTCTTCTAAAATTTGTCCAATCTGCTGAATTTTTCCATCTTTTATAGCAACATCTACATCTTTTAACTCACCATCGATGTAACATTGTCCGTTTTTAATTATAAGATCTAACATTTTGAAAAATTGTTATTATATTACATTCTATAATTAATCAATTATGAATATAAAAAACGTTTATATTTTAGATGATAGAGCAATTCTTTATATTAATGGAGAAGATGCAAAGGAGTTTCTTCAAAATCTAATTAGTAACGACATAAACAAAGTAAACGATGTAAATAGTTGTTTTAGTTCATTACTTACACCCCAAGGTAAATTTTTATATGAATTTATAATTATAAAGCATAAGTCTGGGTATTTTTTGGATTGTGAAAAACCTCAGGCAGAGGAGTTATTCAAACAATTATCCCTATATAAGCTAAGATCAAAAGTTGAAATTCTCAATTTAAGTAATGAATTTGTTGTAGCAGCATTTTCTCATGAAAAATTTTTAACTTTTGATGAAGCGAAAGATCAACCTGGATACACAATAAAATATAGAGAAGATCCAATATTTTTAGATCCAAGAAATAAGAATTTGGGTGCGAGATTAATTATTAATTTAGAAAAACTTTATTTATCTTTGAAAAAACTAGATCTTCATGATGCAAACCTAAAAGAATATTATTCATTAAGTCATAGTCTTGGAATAGTTCCAAAAGATTTAAATAAATTAAAAGACAAATTGTTTGGTATTGAATGTAATTTTGAAGAATTAAACGGAATTGATTTCAAAAAAGGTTGTTATGTTGGTCAAGAAAATACAGCACGAATTAAATTAAAGAACAAGCTTTCAAAAAGATTGTTTCCAATAAATGTAATTAATGGAAAACTGCACGAAGGTGAAAGTATTTATAACAATGAAGTTGAAATAGGTAAGGTTTTAATTGATAGCGACTATCCTTTTGCTTTAATTAAATACTTAAACGAAAACTTTGATGAAAAAGCAAATTTTAAAACTAAAGAAGCTTCAATAAATGTCAATAAACCTGATTGGATAAAAAACTAATTTTTTTATTTAAATAAATAAACAATCATTAAAATTATAAAAACTACAATAATCCAAATACTTAGATTTTTAAGAAATTGCTTTAACTGAGAATTTGATTGTAAAAAACTTGGTAGAACTAAAAGCAAAACCCCAACCATAAATATTACTGAAAGTAATTTATCCATCAAAAACTCCTATATAAAATTCACTTTGGTGCGGTCGGAGAGACTCGAACTCTCATGGACTAGGTCCACACGGCCCTCAACCGTGCCTGTCTACCCATTTCAGCACGACCGCGATATGTCCCATAATAAATGAATGACAATCATGATTCAAATTGGTAAAAATCCCCATGGAATTTACACAAGAAGTACGTAAAGCAACAGATCCTATTTATCAAAAAATTTCTAAGGTTATGCCTGAAATTGAATGGTCAGTGCATGCTCCGTATATTCATAAAATTAATAAATTAAAAAAAGAAAAGAATGCTGTAATTCTTGCTCACAACTATCAAACACCTGAAATTTATCATGGTGTAGCAGATTTTTCTGCGGACTCTCTTGCATTAGCAATTGAAGCATCAAAAACTTCAGCTGATATTATTTTAATGGCTGGGGTACATTTCATGGCAGAAACTGCAAAATTAATGAGCCCTAATAAAAAAGTTATTCTTCCTGATATGGATGCTGGCTGTTCTTTATCATCATCTATTACAGGTAAAGATGTTAGGCTATTAAAAGAGAAATACCCAGGAGTACCTGTTGTATCTTATGTAAATACTTCTGCTGAAGTAAAAGCTGAAACAGATGTTTGTTGCACATCAGCAAATGCAGTTAAAATAGTTAAATCACTAGGTGTAAAAAGAGTAATATTTTTGCCTGACGATTATTTGGCAAAATACGTAGCCTCTCAAACTGATGTTGAAATTATTTCTTGGAAAGGAATTTGTATTGTTCATGATCAATTTAATAAAAAAGAAATAGATGATATTAGAAAAAATAATCCTGGAATTAAAATTATTGCACATCCAGAATGTCCTCCTGATGTAATTGAAGCAAGTGATTTTGCAGGATCAACATCTGGAATGATCAAATATGTAAAAGATAATCAACCAAAAAAAGTAATGATGGTTACTGAGTGCTCAATGAGTGATAATATCCAGATAGAAAATCCAAATGTAGACTTTGTTAAACCATGTAATATGTGCCCTCACATGAAAAAAATTACACTTCCAAAAATATTAGATTGTCTAGAGAACGAAACTGGTGAAATTATTATGGACAAAGAAACAATTGAGAAAGCCAGAATATCTGTAGAAAGAATGGCAGCAATTGGCAGATAATTAAGTGTCAAAAATTAAATTAAGCAGAGAGTTTATTAAAAGCACTGTTAAGCTTGCATTGAATGAAGATCTTTACCCTTTAGGAGATATCACTTCAAGTCTAATTAATGATGAAAAAGTAGTAACAATTAAATTAATAGCAAATCAAAATGCACTTATTGGAGGATTGTTATTTGCTAAAGAAGCATTTTCGCTAATTGATGATAAAATAAAATTCATTATTAAGAAAAGAGATGGTTCAAGAGTAAAAAAAGGTTCTTTAGTTGCTTTGATTAAAGGAAAGGCAAAAAATATTTTAATTGCCGAAAGAGTTGCTTTGAATTTTTTATCTCACATCTCTGGAATAGCAACTAAAACAAATGAGTTTGTTAAATTAGCTGGAAAAAAAACCAAAATCTGTTGTACAAGAAAAACAATTCCAAATTTAAGAGTTATACAAAAATATGCTGTTAAATTAGGAGGAGGTACAAATCATAGATTTAATTTAAGTGATGAGTATTTAATTAAAGATAATCATGTAGAAAGCTCAGATTTAAAAACTTTAGTTTTAAAGGCTATAAAAAATAGAAAAAGAAAAAAAATTACTGTTGAAGTTGATACAATAAATCAACTTAAATCAATATTAGGTCTAAAATTTAATACTGTTCTACTAGACAACATGAGTATTAAAAATTTAAAAAATAGTGTTAAAATTGCTAGAAAGTATTACCAAACTGAAGCTTCAGGTAATGTTACTTTAAAGACTGTCAAAGCAATCGCATCTACTGGGGTTAATAGAATTTCTGTTGGAAGCATTACACACAGTGCTCCTGCCGTTGACTTTAAGTTAGAAATCTAATTTACAAACTTAGATAAGTCCGGTTTAAAATAGTTAGGACCTTTCATAACTTTTCCAGACTCGTTGTAAATTGGTTTTCCATTTTCATCTAACTTACTCATGTTGGAATTTTGGACCTCATCAAAACATTTATCCAAATCAATTCCAAAGGCGTGCCCTGCTCCATAAGTTACATATAATATGTCTGTAAGCGCATCAGCTACTTCCAATAAATCCTTGTTATTCATAGCTTCTGTAAGCTCTTCTAGTTCCTCTTTGATTAAGTCTAACCTTAATTTATTTATTTTATCAGTACTAAATGATGGTTTTGTTTTAACTTCCTGACCAAAAGTTTTCATAAATGTACCTACTTTGCTAAAATTCGACATAATGCTCCTGTATGTTTTTAAAAATTTATTGTATGTTAATAATTATTTGTTACTTAAAAATTAATCAATGAAATTAAGAAAAGAATTTGACAGTATTGGAAGTATAAATGTCCCAAATGATAAATATTGGGGTGCATCTACTCAAAGATCTAATAAATTTTTTAATATAGGTAAAATTTTAGTTAGTATTTCAATCATTAAATCAATTGCAATTATAAAGAGATCTGCTGCAATAGTTCATTCAAAAGACAAATTAATTGATAACAAAATTTCTAAAGCAATAATTAAAGCATCTGATGAAGTAATTAAAGGTAAGTTAGATGAAAATTTTCCTTTGAAAGTTTGGCAAACAGGTTCTGGTACTCAAACAAATATGAACGTTAATGAGGTAATTGCAAATAGAGCAATAGAAATTTTAGGTGGAAAAAAGGGTACAAAAAAGCCAGTTCATCCAAACGATCATGTAAACAAATCTCAATCTACAAATGATGTTTTTCCAACTGCAATGCACATCTCTGTTGCTAAAGAAACTATTTCCAAAATGCTGCCAAGCTTAAAAATTTTAGAAAAGGAGCTTAAAAGAAAATCCAATGAATTTAAAAACATAGTTAAAATTGGAAGAACTCATTTACAAGATGCTACTCCACTTTCTCTTGGACAAGAGTTTTCAGGATATCATTTTCAAGTTAAAAAAAGTATTGAAAGAATAGAATATGCTTTAAAAGAAATACTATTTCTTGCTCAAGGAGGTACTGCTGTTGGCACAGGAATAAATTCGAAGAAAAATTTTGATAAAAAAATTGTAAAAGAAATTGCTAAATTTACAAAAATCAAATTCAAACCAGCTCCAAATAAATTTGCTGAACTTGCTGCTCATGATGCAATCGTAAATTTTTCTGGTGCTTTAAATACGTGTGCAGTTGCTTTAATGAAAATATCTAATGATATTCGTTTCTTAGGCTCTGGTCCTAGAGCAGGTTATGGAGAATTAATTCTACCCGAAAATGAACCAGGCTCATCTATAATGCCAGGAAAAGTTAACCCTACGCAATGTGAAGCTGTAACAATGGTTTGTGTTAAAGTTATTGGAAACCACAATGGAATAACAATGGCAGGATCTCACGGACATTTTGAACTTAATGTTTTTAAGCCTTTAATCGCTCACAACATTTTACAATCAGTTGACTTGATCGCTGATAGTACTAAAAATTTTGCTTTTTATTGTATTAAAGGAATAAAAGCTAACAAGAAAAGAATACAGGAACATTTAGATAATTCATTGATGCTTGTTACTGCACTAGCCCCACATATTGGATACGATAATGCTGCAAAAATTGCAAAAACAGCTCTTAAAAATAATACTACTTTAAAACATGAAACTTTAAAAACAGGATTAATAAGTGAAAAAGATTACAATAAAATTGTTGATCCTAAAAAAATGATCTATCCAGCATAATTTTTAATTGCTTCATTCAATAGATTTTTAAAGTAAATTTTGTTTTGTAAATCTTCCTTCTTGAAAAATACATTATTTAAAATTTTATTTACACTCTGATTAATTTTATTATCAATCTTAATATCTTTTAATTCAGCAATTCTTTGATCAAAATTATATGTAAAATTAAAATCAACTTCTTTAATTTTATTTCTATAATTTTTTGGTGTTAGAAGAAACTTATATATTTTGTTATAATCATTTACATAAATTTTGATTTTTCCATCTAAAATTAATTCTCCGTTTTTAACGAAAATTAAACTTTCAAATAATTCAAAATCTGCAAAATCTCTCCATTTAAATTTTGTGTCATCTGTATCAATTAAGCCTTCTTGGAAATTTAAACTAAAATTAATATTTTTAAAATTAGCATTTTTGTAAACATTGTCTGCTAGAATATTTATTTTAAAATCAATATTTTTATTATTAAATATTTCGGTTTTTAAAAGTCCTGCAATTACAGCGTTAGAACCGAATATTGTATTTAAATTTATTTCGTTCAAATCGCCTTCTAAATTTCCATAAAAAGGTTTGAAGTTAAAATTTCCTTTATAAATAATGTCTGGTTGATTTATTCTATCAAAAATACGAAAATTAGTAGAATTTTTATTAATTTGGTATTCAGCATTTCTTTTTAATTTATTTAAGATAAACTCAGATTTTCCTATTTTTTTTTCATTTTCAAAAGTTAATTCATTTTCAATTTGAAGTTTCATTGATTTAAGATTTATCTTAGAAAAAACTTTATTTTTATCTTTATTAAAAAAA
>CACIRC010000009.1 GCA_902588895.1 uncultured Pelagibacteraceae bacterium | reverse complement strand
CCAGGTAAAAATGGTCTTGAGTTTTTAAAAGAAAATAAAAAAAAATTAGATACACCTGTTATACTTCTGACAGCTAAAGGCGAAGCGAATGAAAGAGTTGAAGGATTAGAGGTTGGTGCTGATGATTATTTACCAAAACCATTTGAACCAAAAGAATTAATTCTAAGAATACAAAACATATTAAATAAAACTATTAAAACAGATCAAAAAAGGGTTATAGAATTTCAAAATGTGAAAATTGATTTAAATAAACTTTTAATATTAAAAAGTAATAAAGAATTTAAAATTAATGCAACTGAAAAGACAATTTTAGAAAAAATGATTAATAATCCGGGTAAAACATTTTCTAGGGAAGGTATAGGTCAATTAATTAATCTAGATAAAGAGAGGTCAATAGATGTTATTATAACTCGGCTTAGAAAAAAAATTGAAATTGATCCAAAAAATCCAAAATTTTTACAAACAATAAGAGGTGTAGGGTATGTTCTCTGGATTGAGTGATTACTTTAAAAAAATATTACCAAAAAGATTATTTTATAGGGCCCTCCTCATTGTTGCTATTCCAGTTTTAGTTCTTCAACTAGTAATTACAATTGTTTTTTTTGATAGCCTTTGGATCAAAACAAACAAAGGTATGACAAGAACTTTAGTAAATGAGATTAGTACATTTATTGAAGCTTATGGAAGTGAGCAAGAAAACAAACAAGAGTTACTAGATCTTTTTTCTATATTTTTAGATTTAAATATTGAATTCAATAATAACGAAAAAATAGAAAATACGGATAATGAAAGATGGTTCAGTCCAATAGATAGAACTTTAAGAAGAGAGCTTAAATCTAAATTTGGATTAAATGAATACTGGTTTGATACAACAAGTTATAAAGAATTAATTGACTTAAGAATTAAATATGAAGATGGTTATTTTAAATTTTTAGTGCCTAAAGATAGAGTTGCAAGTTCTTCAGCAAGAATATTTGCACTTTGGATAACAGTGCCTGCAATTATAATGGTGATCATTTCTCTAATATTTTTAAAAAATCAAACTAGACCAATCACAAATCTAGCTCGTGCGGCCGAAAGGTTTGGTAAAGGAGAAAATATTGAAGAATTCAAACCTTCTGGAGCTCTTGAAATAAGACAAGCAGGGCATGAATTTGATAAAATGAGAAAGAGAATTGAGAGACACATAAATCAAAGAACAGAAATGTTATCTGGAATAAGTCATGATTTAAGGACGCCTTTAACAAGGATGAAACTACAATTAGCTTTTATAAAAGATAAAGAAACTGTGAATAAATTAACTGAAGACATAAATGAAATGGAAAAAATGTTAAATGAATATTTACAATTTACTAGCTCATCATATGTTGAAAAAGATGAAATGTTTAATCTATCTGAATTAATTTCAGAAGTTATTGAAAAATATAATAATGAAAATATTTCACAAAAGTTAACACCAAGAATTTACTTTAATGGCAGGAAAAATTTAATTAATAGATGTCTAAATAATCTAATTGATAATTCGCTGAAATATTCGAACAAAGTTGAAATTAGCTTAAGTAAAAAAAATACAAACTTATTCATTATTATTGATGATGATGGTCCCGGAATACCAAAAAATGAGTATGAAAATGTATTTAAACCCTTCTATAAAATAGATAAAGGTCGAGCAGAATCTAAGTCAAGTGTTGGTCTCGGTTTATCAATTTCATCAGACATCATCAAATCTCATGGTGGAAATATAATGTTAGAAAAATCAAAAATGAATGGCTTAAGAGTTAGAGTTTTCTTACCTGTTTAACTTTTTTTACTTTTTTTTTCTCAAGTTTATTTATTTTATTTTCAAGATTTTCAACACGTTTTGAGAGTATTTCAAACTCATCTTTGCTTGTGAGTTTCATTTTAAAAACAAACTCATCTCTTTTAGATTTTAAGATATTAAATAGTTCTGTAGTTAAATCTTTGGAAGATACTAGTCCCTGCTCTATTAATTTAGCAAACTTATCAATTATAAATTTAGAATTTTTCATATTTAAGATATACATTATAAGTATTATCAAAAATGTTCATTAATAATTTTGACCCAGTAGCCTTACAAATATTTTCTTTAGACATCAGATGGTATTCTCTAGCTTATATATTTGGAATTATATTGGGCTGGATACTCGCTAAACAATTATTTATCCAAAACATAGAAGTTAAAAATAAATTTGATGATTATTTAACTTATTTAATTATAGGTATAATTCTAGGAGGCAGACTTGGTTATATTTTCATTTATAATTTAAGTTTTTATGTAAATAATCCATTAGATATATTTAAAATTTGGCAAGGCGGGATGTCCTTCCATGGTGGTTTGATTGGAGTTATTCTTGCGTCTATATTTTTTGCTAAAAAAAATAATCAAAACCCATTTTTATACATGGATATTGTCGCTTTAGTAGCTCCAGTCGGATTATTTTTAGGAAGAATAGCAAACTTTATAAATTCAGAGTTATATGGAACTATAACTAATGTACCCTGGGCAGTAACATTTATTCAGGTAGATAATCTTCCTAGACATCCGTCTCAATTATACGAAGCACTTTTAGAAGGTTTATTTCTATTTTTATTATTAATTTATTTTAGAAATAAGTTTTCGAACAAACCTGGTGTAATTTCAGGATTATTTTTAATAATTTACTCAATCTTTAGATTTATTGTTGAGTTTTATAGAGTCCCAGATGAACAGCTAGGTTATATATTTTTAAACTTAACGGTGGGGCAAGTAGTAAGTTTAATATTTATACTATCAGGGGTAATCTTATTTTATTTAAAATATGAAACCCGATAAGACTAATAATTTACCATTAGATCAATTTATAAATTTAGCTCTTTACGATAAGGATAAAGGTTTTTATATGAAAAAGAATCCTTTTGGTGAAGATGGAGACTTTATTACTGCTCCTAATATAACAAGAATATTTTCAGAAATAATTGCAATTTGGACAATTACTTTTTGGAAAAGTATAGGCTCTCCAAAAAAATTTAATTTGCTAGAATTAGGAGCTGGAAATGGTGAAATGATGAAAGTCATAGATGAAACACTTGTAAATTTTCCCGAGTTTTACAATGCCTGCAGTTTTGTAATTCATGAAAAAAGTGATTATTTAATAAATCATCAAAAAAAAAATTTAAATTCTAAAAAATTTTTATGGTTAAAAAATATTGAAAAAATAAATTCAAATCCTACAATTTTTTTAGCTAATGAATTCTTTGATGCCATACCAATCAAACAATTTTTTAAAAAAAAAGATGGTTGGTTTGAAAGATTGGTGAATTTGAATGATCCAAAAAAAGCTGAGTTTAAAGAGGAAAAAATTGATATAGAAAAACTTGAAAAACATTTAAATTTCAAAATATCAAAAAATCAAAACGTTATAGAATACTCACCGGATACATTTAAATATTTAAGAATAATTTGTGATTTAATACAAAAAAATGATGGAGGAATGTTGATTATTGATTATGGTTATGCAGACAGAAAAATGCACGAAACTCTTCAGGCAGTAAATAACCATAAATATTCAAACATTTTAGAAAATATTGGAGACTCTGATATTACTTACAATATAAACTTTCATTCTTTTGAGAAATTTATAAATCAGTTTAAAAAAATTAATTCAAATTTTACAAATCAAAAAAAATTTTTAACAAGTATGGGCATTCTTCAAAGAGCAGAAATAATCAGTAAAAATATAGCATTTTCTAAAAAAGCAGATTTATTTTATCGGGTAAGACGTTTGATAGATGAAAAGCAAATGGGTGAATTGTTCAAAGTCATGCTTGTAAAAAATAAAAAAAATGATTTTAAAACAGGTTTTCAAAATTGATAAAGTCAAAAAAACTATCGAAAATTAAAACAATTGAACATGGTTTTTTTAATAAAAATGGTGGTATATCAAAAAAAATTTATAAAAGTTTAAACTGTGGTCCTGGTTCTAGAGATAATCCGTCAGATGTTAAAAAAAATTTACAAATAGTAAAAAAAAAAATAAAAAGTACTGCCAAAAGTATTTTTTTACTACATCAAATACATAGTAATAAGTTTGTTTATATTAATAAAAAAAATAAATTTAAATCAAAACCAAAAGCAGACGCGGTGATTACAAACCAAAAAAATATACCAATTGGTGTATTAACTGCTGACTGTGTGCCGATTTTAATCCATGATAAAAGAAAAAAACTCGTGGCAGCAATTCATGCTGGGTGGAAAGGTGCATACAAAGATATAATTAACAAGGTAATCCAATTTATGATCAGAAAAGGATCTGATCCTAAAAATATTACTGCAGCTATCGGACCTGCTATCTCAGCTAAAAACTATGAAGTCAAAGAAGATTTTAAAAGAAAATTTATTAAAAAGGATAAAAAAAATAACAAATTTTTTAAAATTAAGTACAAAAAGCTTTATTTTGATTTGCCTAAATATGTAAAAACATGTCTTTTAAAGAATAAAATAAAAAATATTGAAAATATAAATATTGATACATTTGATGTTAAAAATAATTTTTTTAGTGCGAGAAGAGCGTTGAGACTAAATCATGATGATTATGGTAGAAATATTTCAATAATTATGCTTAATTAGGCTTTTTTAATGAAATTATTATCAGGAAATAGCAACAAACCCTTAAGCAAGAATATTGCTAAATATCTAAAATCTAAATTAGTTAACTCAAGTATTAGAAATTTTTCTGACGGAGAAATCTATGTAGAAATCAATGAAAATATTAGAGGGAATAGTATTTTTTTAATTCAATCTATTTCATCTCCTGCAAATGATAACCTAATGGAACTACTATTATGCATTGATGCACTTAAGAGATCGTCCGCAAAAAATATTACTGCTGTTATCCCTTACTTTGGTTATGCTAGACAAGATAGAAAAGTTGCACCGAGAACATCAATATCAGCAAAGCTTGTCTCAAATCTAATCACTAAAGCAGGAGCAGATAGAGTTGTTACTGTTGATTTACATGCAGGTCAAATTCAAGGATTTTTTGATATTCCAGTAGACAACTTATTTGCAACACCTATTTTTGCAAGACATGTGAAAAAAAAGATAAAAAGTAAAAACCTAATTTGTGTAGCTCCAGATGTAGGTGGTACTGAAAGAGCCAGAGCACTAGGAAAAATTTTAAATATCGGATTGTCTATTGTAGATAAAAGAAGACCAAAGCCAGGTCAATCTCAAGTAATGAATATTATTGGAGATGTAAAAGGAAAAACTTGTATTATTGTTGATGATATTATTGATTCAGGTGGTACAATTGTAAATGCTGCTAAAGCTCTTAAAGATCGAGGGGCTAAAGAAGTTTATGTTTATATCACTCATGGTGTACTTAGCGGTGAAGCTGTAAAAAAAATTAAAAATTCCGTAATTAAAAATTTAGTAATAACCGACACAATTGATAACATGAACAGAGTTAAAGGTGTTAAAAACATTGAGGTTCTGTCAATTTCCAGCCTTATGGGAGAGGCAATTAAAAGAATATCAAATTCAACCTCAGTATCAGATTTATTCAAATAAATACCTTGAGTTATTAAGGAACTTAAGCTAAAAACCGTTGTTTTTATGAATTCATTAGACGCCAATATCAGAAATACTAAAACTAAAGGTGAATTAAATTCATTGAGAGATAACGGTAATGTTCCTGCTATAATTTATGGCGGAGAGACTCAAAACGAAAAAATTTCAATATCAAAAAAAATACTTAAGTCACTAATAGAAAAAGAAAACTTTTTATCAAGCATAATAACTTTAAATGTTGATGGTAAACCTCAAAAAGTTCTTCCAAGAGAAATTAAATACGACATTATTTCAGATGAACCAATACATGTGGACTTTCTAAGAATAGTTACTGGAATAAAAGTTAGAATTGAAGTTCCAGTAAAATTTTTAAATCATGAAAAATCCCCTGGTTTAAAAAGAGGTGGGGTTTTAAACATAGTAAGAAGAAAAGTTGAGCTAAAATGTCCTAGCGAAAAAATTCCAGAAAATCTTGTGATAGATCTTGATGGTGTTGATATTGGAGAGAGTTTTAAGATTTCCTCAATAAATCTTGACAGTGACGTTACTCCTACAATCCAAGGAAGAGATTTCGTAATTGCAACTCTAGCAGCTCCGACTGTTATGAAAGAACCTGAAAAACCTGCAGAAGCTGAGGCAGCTGAGGGAGAGGAAGGTGCTGAAGGAGCGGAAGCGGCAGCAGCTGAAGGTGGAGATAAACCAGCAGCTGATGGTGATAAAAAAGAAGGTGAAGATAAAAAACCTGCTGAAGAAAAAAAATAAGTTAATTAAATTTGAATTTTATTCTCCATTACTAATATTTTATGCTTCTACTTGTAGGATTAGGCAATCCAACCCCAGACAGTGAAAACAATAGGCACAATATTGGTTTCAAAATTATAGATGAAATAAATAGAAAATTTGGACTTTCTAAACAAAAACCAAAATTCAAAGGACTTCTTACAACTGGTAATGTTGGAGACCAAAAAGTTTATGCTATTAAACCTTTAACCTTTATGAATAATTCTGGAATTTGTATTAGAGAATTAATTGAATATTTCAAAATAGATGCTGAGGATGTTATAGTTTTTCATGATGATCTAGATGTAGAATTTGGAAAGATAAAAGCAAAATTTGGTGGATCTGATGCAGGACATAACGGAATTGCTTCAATAGATAAATTTATTGGTAAAGATTATTCAAGAGTTCGAATAGGAATTGGTAAACCAAAAGACAAAATGGAAGTGAGTGATTTTGTTCTTCAAAATTTTGATGAGGATGAAATGCTTGAATTGGAAAAAATTACAAATAATATTACAGATTCTATTTCGATACTCATCGACAAAAAATTAGATTTGTTTTCTAGTACTGTAAATAATAAATAATGAGTTTTAAATGTGGAATTGTTGGTTTACCTAATGTGGGTAAATCTACACTCTTCAACGCTCTTACAAACTCAAGTAAAGCCCAAGCTGCAAATTTTCCGTTTTGTACGATAGATCCCAACATTGGAGTTGTGCCTGTTCCTGATGAAAGATTGAGTAAATTATCAGAAGTTTCAAAATCAAAAAAAACAATAAACACAACTATTTCATTTGTTGATATAGCTGGTCTTGTGAAAGGAGCGTCTAAAGGTGAAGGATTAGGCAATAAATTTCTGTCCCACATAAGAGAAGTTGATGCAGTTATTCATATGATCAGATGCTTTGATTCAGACGATATTCAAAATGTTAATCCTGACGTTGACCCCATAAGAGATCTTGAGATCATTGAAACTGAGATGATGCTAGCTGACCTAGAATCTATTCAAAAAAGACTTGAAAAAAATAACAAGAAAAATGTGGAAGAAGATCAACTTCAGATTTTAGAGATTGCACTAGACTGCATTAATAATGATAAAGATATATCAATATTAAAATCTCAATTTGATACAAAACAACTTAATCAAAGTGGTCTTTTATCAATAAAACCAAAGATTTTTGTTTGTAATGTAGATGAACAAAGCGTAAATGATGGAAACAAATATACGAAAAACTTTATTGAGAAATTTGGAAAAGATAACACTCTGATAATTTCTGCAGATATAGAAAACCAAATAAATGAATTGGCAGAAGATGAAAAAAAAAATTATATGGATATGATTGGTTTAAAAGATACAGGTCTAAGTATGTTGATTCAAAAGGGCTATAAAATATTAGAACTTGATACGTATTTTACCTCTGGACCTGAAGAAACAAGAGCTTGGACTATACAAAAAAACTGTACTGCCCCTAAAGCTGCAGGAGAAATTCATACAGATTTTGAAAAAGGTTTCATTAGAGCTGAAACTATATCATATGAAGATTTCATAGCTAATAATGGATGGATAAATTCTAAAACTAATGGAAAAATGAGATTAGAAGGTAAAGATTATATTGTGAAAGATGGAGACGTATTAAACTTCAGATTCAACACGTGACCAGATTTTTTTCATACTAAAGTAAACTAAAACAGTAAGAATAATTAAATAGACAATCGCTTTAAAGCCCATTTGATGTCGAGCTTCTAAATGAGGTTCAGCAGACCACATTAAGAAGGTCGTTACATCTTTTGACATCTGTTCTACTGTTGCATTTGTTCCATCACCATACTCGACTAATCCATCTGATAATGGGGCAGCCATTCTAATTTTATTACCATACATATATTTGTTGTAATAAACTCCATCATCTAAAGATACGTTGCTAGGAGCTTCTTCATAACCTTGTAATAAGGAATAGATATAGTCAACACCACCTCCTCTTGCTTTTACCAAAACAGACATGTCTGGAGGATATGCACCACCATTTGCAGCTTGAGCTGCTTTTACATTATCATAAGGCATTACAAATTTGTCAGATAATTTTCCTGGTCTTGTAAACATTTCACCATCAGAATTTGGACCATCAGTTACTTCAAATGAAGCTGCTATAGCTTTAGCTTGAGCTTCAGAAAATTCTGGCCCACCTTGTTCTGCTAAATTTCTATAACTTAAATACTTCATCGAGTGACATGAAGCACATACTTCGGTATAAACTTGATAACCTCTTTGAAGCGAAGCTCTGTCAAATTTTCCAAATAAACCTTTAAAACTCCAATCAGTTTTTAAATATTCTACTTTTTCAGCGGCAAAAGTGTATGAGTTTGAAGCAATAATTATGATTGTTATAGAGAATAATTTTAATAAATTTTTCACCTTATTCTATTTTGCTTTCTTTATTTCTGGCGGCAGCTAAGTTTGGAGAACCACCTAAAACAGGTTCAGTAATGCTAAGGGGCATTGGTAAAGTTTTTTCTTTAAAGCCTAAAACAGGAAGAATAACTAAAAAATGTAAAAAGTAATACGCTGTAGCAACTCGTGCTATCAACAAGTAAAGTCCTTCAGCTGGCATCGCACCCACATAACCAAGTATCAAAACATCTGCAACTAGTATCCAGTAAAATTGTTTATATAAAGGTCTAAATACTGCTGATCTTATTTTTGAAGTATCTAACCAAGGTAAAACTGCCAAGATTAATATTGCAGATAACATGGCCACAACTCCTAGCAATTTATCGGGAACTGATCTTAATATTGCATAAAAAGGTAACAAATACCATTCAGGAACAATGTGTGCAGGTGTTACCATTGGGTTAGCCTCTATATAATTATCTGCATGTCCTAAAATGTTTGGTGCATAAAATACGAAGAAAGCAAACACAATCATGAACATTAGCAAAGCAAAACCGTCTTTAATAACAATATAAGGATGAAATGGAACTGTATCCTTTGAAGGTTTTTTAATATCTATTCCAACTGGATTGTTGTTACCAGGAACATGTAAAGCCCATATATGTAAAACAACTAATCCTAAAATTAAAAATGGAATTAAATAATGCAAAGTAAAAAATCTTGTTAATGTAGGATTGTCAACTGAATAACCACCCCACAACCAAGTAACTATTCCCTCTCCTACCAAAGGAATAGCGCTAAATAAATTTGTAATAACTGTTGCTCCCCAAAAACTCATTTGACCCCATGGCAATACATAACCCATAAAGGCTGCAGCCATCATCAATAAATAAATTATTATTCCTAAAATCCATATTATTTCTCTAGGAGATTTATAAGAACCATAAAACAAAGATCTGAATATATGAATATAAACAGCTAAAAAAAACATTGATGCACCATTTGCATGAATATATCTAATTAACCATCCATAGTTAACGTCACGCATAATATGCTCAACACTCTCGAAAGCCATGTCGGCATGAGCAATATAATGCATTGCAAGTGTTAGTCCTGTTACTATTTGAGTAATCAAACAAAAAGTTAATATTCCACCAAAGGTCCACCAGTAATTTAAGTTTTTTGGAGTTGGATAATCAGTTAAATGATTTGCAAGCGTTAATAATGGCAATCGATCATTAAACCATTGTCCTACTTTTGATTTTGGTCTGTAATCATGATCACTCATTTTTTTCTCTATCCAATTTTAATTGTATTTGCATTTACAAATTCATATTTAGGAACTTCCATGTTCCAAGGTGCTGGTCCTTTTCTTATTCTTCCAGATGTATCATAATGTGATCCATGACATGGACAGAACCATCCGTTATAATCACCTTTGTCATTTAGAGGTACACAACCTAAATGGGTACACACACCTAACATAACAAGCCACTCAGGATTTTTTGCTCTATCTTCATCTTTCTCAGGATGAATTAATTCCTCCATCTTGACAGCTCTTGCTTCATCAATTTCTTCTTGGGTTCTTCTTCTTATAAATACTGGTTTACCTCTCCACAAAACAGTTAAAGTATTTCCAGGGGTTAATGAACTTACATCAACTTCTGTGCTTGCCAATGCTTTCACAGAAGCATCTGGATTCATTTGATCTATCATTGGCCACACTACTGCAGCCGCACCAACAGCCCCTACAGCTGTAGTAGCTGTAAATAAAAAATCCCTTCTTTTTGTTTTTTTTTCAGACACTTTTAGTAGCTTTTGTTATTATCACTTTTTGATTTAAAATAGTTAATATACGAATTCATATAATATAAAATAATTATTTTACTACTGAAAGAATGACACATAATTCAACAATTTTAGGACCCAAAATAGCTTTGTATGAGCCTGATATACCTCAGAATACTGCTGCAATTATTAGAACCTGTGCTTGTTTGGGTGCTAAATTAGAAATAATTGAACCATGTGGCTTTCTATTATCAGATAAACGTTTTAAAAGAGTGGTGATGGACTATATGGACTATAGTCAAATAGTATTTTATCAAAGTTCGGAAAAATTTTTTGAGGCAAAAAAGAAACAGAGAGTCGTATTGATGACAACTAAGGGTTCAATAAATTATACTAAATTTAAATTTAAGCCTGATGATACTATTTTGTTTGGCAGAGAAAGTGCTGGAGTGCCCGAAAAGGTTCATAAAATAATTAAAAATCGTTTAAAAATACCAATGAATAACCAAGTAAGGTCTCTTAATATTGCATCGTCTGTTGCCATTGTTTTGGCAGAAAGTTTGCGTCAAATAGAATTAATATAAAATGGATATTTCAATCAAAAAAGACTTAGTAAGTAATTGGTTTAAGCTATTACAAAATGCAATATGCGACGACATTTTAAAAATTGAAAAGAACAAAATAAATTTTCAATCAACTTCTTGGAAAAGAAGCAATACAAAAGATGAGGGTGGTGGCGAATATAGAATCCTTAAGAATGGAAAAATTTTTGAAAAAGTAGGAGTAAATTTTTCAAAAGTTTATGGAAAATTTCCTAAGCAATTTCAAAAAAAAATACCAGGTGCAAGTACAAATCCTAGATTTTGGGCATCAGGGATATCAATAGTTATGCATATGCAAAATCCTCATATTCCTGCAATGCATTTTAATACCAGATTTATTTCTACAACAAAGAATTGGTTTGGTGGGGGAATGGATGTAACCCCAGCAATAAAGGATGAAAAAGAGAGGGAAAATTTTCATAAAATATTAAAAGCAATGTGCGACAGACATAATAAAAATTATTATAAAAAATATAAAAAGTGGTGTGATGAATATTTTTATCTACCCCATAGGAAAGAGGCAAGAGGCATAGGTGGAATTTTTTTTGACTATAAAAATGATAATTTTGAAAATGACTTTAAATTTGTCAGAGATGTTGGTGTTACATTTCAAATGCTATTTAATGAAATAATTAAAAAAAAAATAAAAAGAAAATGGACTTTAAAAGATAAAGAGTTTCAGTATATTAAAAGAGGTCGATACGCAGAATTTAATTTGCTCTATGATAGAGGAACGAAATTTGGGCTACAAACTGGTGGTAATGTTGAAGGAATTTTAATGTCATTACCTCCAATTGCAAAATGGAGATAAAAAAAATGGATAAAGAGCCAATTACATTAAACGGATTAAATAAACTAAAAGAAGAATTAGTTTTTTTAAAAGAAAAAAAAAGACCTGAAATAGTTGCTGCAATTGCTGAAGCAAGATCCCATGGAGACCTTAAAGAAAATGCTGAATATCATGCAGCTAAAGAAGAACAATCTCATAACGAAGGAAGAATAACTGAAATTAACGATATTATTGCAAGAGCAAATGTTATTGACGTTACAAAACTAAATAATGAGGGAAAAGTAATTTTTGGATCTACAGTTTATTTAGAAGATTTAGATACTGGTGAAAACATTAATTATAAAATTGTTGGGAGAGATGAGGCAGATTTAAAACAAAAACTAATTTTCTTTCAATCGCCAATTGGCAAAGGTTTGATTGGAAAAAATAAAAGTGATTTAGTTGAAGTAAATACACCCTCTGGTTCAAAAAATTTTGAAATTAAAGACGTTAAGTATATTTAACTTTTAACTATTTGTTGTACTTGTTTATCTGAAATTTGAAATCCGTTTTGAACCCAAGTTTCTTCTATCCTTTTTAATTTATCACCTAAAGTTTTACCTTCAGGAATTTGAAATTTAGACATTAGTAAATCAGCCCCTATTGGCAAAGTTGGAATTATTTTTTCTTTATAAGTATCTAGTAGTTTGATTAATTTTTTCTCTACTTTGTTTGAGGTAAAAATTTTAAAATTAATTATATCTATTACAGCCTGTCGCCCATCAAAGTAAAAATATTTATTCAAATTTTTCTCTGTAAAGTTGTTTAGAGTTACTTTTTCTCTATAAAAAAGATCTATCAATTTTAGTCTTTTCTTATCTTTGTTAGATATTTTAAATTTATAAAGAAAATAATCAGCATTATCAGTACCATCAATCACTAAAAGCGCAATTAAGAATATAAAGTCAATTTTTAAAAAATTCTCTGTAGCATAAGAATTTTGTTTTTTAAAATTTTTAATATTCTTAAATTGGGGAAAAATTATTTCTATAAGTTCTAAACTTTCTTTATCTTTAAACAGTTTTAAAAATCCATTTGAACTCGTTATTTTTTTTAGTTCATCAATTAACCTTTCAGATGATATATTTGAAATTCCATCAATATTTTTTTTTATATTTTTTATTATTCCTGACTGGTGCTTATGATTTGAGTAATTTAAATAAAATCTTAAATACCTCAAAATACGTAAATAGTCCTCTTGAATTCTTTTTTCCGCGTTACCAATAAAATTAATATAGCCCTCCTCCAAATCTTTTTTACCGTTAAATGGATCAAATAAATTCCCATCACCATCTGCATAAATTGAATTGATAGTAAAATCCCTTCTAGAGGCATCTACCCTCCAATCTAAAGAGAATTCTACTTCAGCATGCCTTCCATCAGTTGAGACGTCCTTCCTTAAAGAAGTAATTTCATATTTATATTCTTCAATTATTGCAGTTATAGTACCGTGCTCAATTCCTGTTTCGTAATAACTTATTTGTTTATTTTTAAGAGCCTCACAAACTTCTAGAGGCGTTAAATTTGTTGCTAGGTCAATATCATCAACATTTTCTTTTTTTATCACTTTTCTTATGCACCCACCTACATATCTAATTTCACTTGTTTCTGAAAAATTATTAATTGCTTCAAAAATTTTATTTACAGGTGTTGTTAAAGTAATTTGTTTTAAATTTTGACTGATATAATCAAGATTTTTTGATCGGGAAAAAAATTTATCTAAAAAATTTTTCATAAATGGCTGGGGCGCTAGGATTCGAACCTAGGATGCAGGTACCAAAAACCCGTGCCTTACCGCTTGGCTACGCCCCAATACTAGCTTCCTATAACATAAAAATATAAAATTCATATAGTTTTTGCTGTAACACACCAATAATTTTTATATTTTCTTTTAAATTTAGCTTTTGCCAATTTACAACTCTTTAATGAATTATAATAGGCAACAATTGTTGATCCTGAACCAGTCATTCTTACAAATAATGGATTATTAATACTTTCTAAGAATAACTTTATTTTTTTAAGTTTTGGATATTTTTTAAGTGCTATTGTTTCAAGAACATTTTGTTGATCAATCAAATATTTTACTTCGAACATATTTTTTTTAGGTTTGTTATATTTTGGTTTTGTATACTTTCGAACAGCAGAATATATTTTTTTTGTTGAGCACCCAAAATCAGGCTTTACTAAAGTAGAATAATATTTTGGAGCGTCATAAATCTTTTTAATTCTACCACCAGATGACAACACACAGCTTGATGAAATGGTCCCTAAAATAACATCAGAACCAACGGAGTCACAGATACTTCGAATTTTCTTATGATTAGGATTAATAATTTTTTTTTTAATGAAATAATTAAACACACTAGCTGCATTCATCGATCCCCCACCCAACCCAGCTTCTTGGGGAATTAATTTTTTAATTTTAACTTTGAATTTTTTATTTTTTAATAAATTTTCTCTGTCTAGTATTTGAAATAATTTTTGAACAGAATTTTTTTTTCCAATATTATTAGAAAACTTTCCATAAAAAGAAATATGATGTTTTTTTCCATTATATTGATTTATTGAAATAACATCATGTATATCTATGAAATTAATTATACTTTCAATTTTATGTAAAACTTTTTTTTTTCCAGTAATATTTAGTGCTAAATTTAGCTTTGCATTAGATTTAATTTTATTAATTTTCATTTAGGAATTTTTAAGACCCTCAATTACTTTAATATTTATTTTTTCCCTCATATCGTCTTCGGTGTTATCAAAAGTTAATACGTTGTTCCAAAAATATCTTGCTTGAATTTTTCGATTTAATTTCCATAAAATGTCTCCATAATGATCATTCACGATTGGGTCGTCCGGCATTAATTCAACGGCTCTTTTTAAATACTTTTCTGCCTCTACATAATCCTCTATTAAAAAATATGCCCATCCAATTGAATCAATTATATATGGATCATTCCTTTTTAAATCATATGCTGTTTTCAACATATCCATTGCTTCATTAATTTTATAATCACGCTCTAACCAAGAGTAAGCAAGGTAGTTCAAAATATATGCATCACTCGGATCAATTCTAAGTGCATGCAGTAAATCTTCATCTGACTTTTGATAATTACCCATTCTTTCATAACTGCCACCTCTACGATACAATACATCTGATTTAATAAGTGAATTGTCATCCAGTGTTAAAATAATTTCCGTATAACGATCTATTGCCTTTTCATAATTTTTAGAATTTTTATAAAAATTAGCTAAGTCAAAAATCATTTTTATATTAGGATTTTCAATTTTATTAAATTTTGAATCTATATATTTAATTCCATTTTCATAATCCTGCTCTTGAATTATTATTTGAGCTTCTTTTTTTAATCTAAACCAATAATAAAATTCATCTTCTTTTTTAAAGTTTTTTAAGATCCTTTTTATTTTTTCAAATTCATCATTAAGATAAAAATTTTCTGCAACCAATGACAGATTAAATTCAAACTTTGGATTTAAATAGTTTGATAAATTTAAGTAAAAATTTGATTTTTCAAAATTATCCTGAGAAGAATAAAGATTGGAGATTAAAAATAAAAACTCACTGACAAGGTCATTATGATCTTTGCATGAAAAAATTTTTCCAAAATCATCGAATTTTTCTTTTTCTACCCAACTTTTACTTTGTGAAAGTAAAAGTGTTGAATTTATATAATCAATTTGTTCAACAACTAATCTTGCTTCATCTAATTTGTTGTTATCAATTAAATAATTAAGATAAAAGAAAATATATCTCGAATAGTCACCTTGTTGATTATTTATTAAATTAAGAAAAAATGAAGAGGTTCTTTTATCCTCAATATAACATCTTTGAAATGTCTCTGCTATAAGAGACAGGTTTCCAAAATTTTTTTTGTTATCTAATATTTTTTTATTTTTAAATGTATAAATGTACTGTTTTAGAGTTTCAAATATAACTAGGTTTATCCTATCTTCATCTTGAAATTTTAAACTTTGTGTTAAATATTCATCAGCTTTTTTAAATTTATTTTTCTTTAAACTGTCAATTATTAAAATTATATAAGCTTCATAAAAATCTGAGTTAGATTTATTTGCGTTATTATTTAGTAAGTTAATTGCTTGAGGTACCTTGTTATCTAAAACTATAGAGTTAACATATCTTTTTAAATAACTGTCATGTTTGTTAATCAATACTTTGGTTAGATTAAAAAATTTTAAAGCTTCGGAATTATCTCGATTTTCAAATGCAACAATTCCAGAAAAATAATTTGATAAATCTCTTGAGTTGAAATCATTAAAAGTAGCACTTTTAGAATACAAAGGTGTCTGATAAGATATGATTATAAATAGTACTAATTTTAAAAATTTTAGGAACATATGACTATACTATGACTAAAAAAGTGATAAATCAAAATACCAAATTAAACCAAGAACTCATTAATACAATTGAGCCGAAATTTATATTCGCTGATAAGCCAATAAATAGATTTAATATTTTAGAAACGAAAAATGGAACTATCCAAATTAATAAAGAGGAATTACTAAAAAATTTAAAAGACCAAATAAATTCAATTGAAAATTGTAAATTGAAAGAAAATTCAAACAAAATAATTTTAGGTGAGGGAAATATAAATAGTCCTTTAATGTTAATTGGAGAGTCTCCTGGGGCTGAAGAAGAAAAATTGGGCGTCCCATTTAGAGGTGAAGTTGGTGATCTTCTTAACAAAATGCTTATAGCCATCAATATTAATAGACAAAATATTTATACTAGTTACGCAATCAATTTTAGACCACCTGATGACAGAAAACCAACCTCAACCGAAATTAAAAGATACTCAGTATTTTTGAAAGAGCATATATCAATTATAAACCCAAAGATTATTGTTTTGATGGGTAGTTCAGCAATGGAGACTGTAACAGGAATAAGTGAAAAAATAACTACTGAAAGAGGACATTGGAAGGAAGTAATTTTAAAAAACAAAACATTCCCTTTAATAATAACTTTTAATCCATCTTATTTAATCCGTTTTCCAGAAAATAAAAAACACTCATGGGAAGATTTAAAGAAAATTAGAGACAAAATCAAAGATCTGAACTTAAAAATTTGATGAAGATAATTGCTGGGGTTGATGAGGTTGGCAGAGGAAGTTTAATTGGGCCTGTTTATGCTTCAGCAGTAATTTTAAAAAAATCAATTAATCCAAAATTATTAAAAGATTCAAAATCATTAAGTAAAAAAGAGAGAGAGTATCTATGTACATATATAAAAAAAAATTCTACTTGGTCCATAGGCAAAGCTTCTGTCAAAGAAATAGAAAAGCTGAATATACTACAAGCAAGTTTGCTGGCTATGAAAAGAGCTATCAAAAAACTTGAGAAAAAACCAACACACGTTCTGATAGATGGAAACAAAACTCCAAAATTAGAAAATTACAATTTAAAATCAGTTATTAAAGGAGATAAAAAAATCCCCTCTATTTCGGCAGCTTCTATAATTGCAAAAGTATCAAGGGATAAGTTTATAACCGCCTTATCAAAAAAAAATAAAGGTTATGATTGGGATAAAAACTTTGGGTACGGAACAAAACATCACTTAAAAGCTTTGAAAAAATTAGGAATTACCAAACACCATAGAAAAACTTTTTCACCAATATCTAAAATAAATTAACACTACATCTAGTTACCTTCTAATTAAGAAACACTAATCGAATCCAAATTTTTCAATCTCAGGTTGACCGTGGAATCCATTTGGAGTCTAATTAATTTTTACAAATGAAAACTGATTTCAAAAATAAAATAATTAATGGAGATAGTCTCGAAGAATTGAAAAAAATTCCACGTGAAACTTTTGATTTAATTTTTGCTGATCCTCCTTACAACTTACAATTAAAAAGTGAATTAACTAGACCAGATAGATCAAAGGTTAGTGCGGTAAATGATAAGTGGGATCAATTTGAAAATTTTAAAAAATATGATGATTTCACTTATGAATGGCTTAGTGAATGTAAAAGAATTTTAAAAAAAGATGGAGCTATTTGGGTTATAGGAAGCTACCATAATATTTTTAGAGTTGGTACAGCAATCCAAAATTTAGGTTTCTGGATTTTAAACGATGTCATTTGGAATAAAAACAATCCAATGCCAAACTTTAGAGGAACACGTTTTACTAACGCTCATGAAACTTTAATATGGGCTTCTAAAAATGAAAAATCAAAATACACATTCAATTATCAATCTTTAAAATGCTTGAATGATGATTTGCAAATGAGATCTAATTGGGATCTTCCAATATGCAATGGTTCTGAAAGGCTGAAAAAGGATGGAAAAAAAATTCACTCCACACAAAAACCAGAAGCACTACTACATAGAATTTTACTAGCTACATCTAATAAAAATGACCTTATACTTGATCCTTTTTTAGGATCAGGAACAACAGCTACAGTAGCAAAAAAACTAGGAAGAAATTATTTCGGAATAGAAAAAGAAAAAAATTATTTTAAAGCTGCTGAGCAACGCTTAAAGACTACAAAGCCTATTGAAGATGATTTATTAGATACGCTAAAAAATAATAGATCAAAACCAAGAATTCCTTTTGGTTCATTAGTTGAGCTAGAAATAATTAAACCTGGAACTAATATTTTTGATAATAAGAAAAAAATAACAGCCAGAATTATGGCTGATGGTAGTATAAAACATAATCAAGCAAAGGGTTCTATACACAAAGTTGCGGCTACTATTTTAGGAGCTGAAAGCTGCAATGGATGGACTTTTTGGCATTGTGATATAAATGGACGAACTTATCCTATTGATTATTTAAGACAAAGATTAATTTCTAAAAATTAACTTTTATAAATTTTACCCAAATAACTTTGTAAAAATCTTTTATTATTAGTTAAGAGTTTTAAAAAAATATTTCTAAATGTGGTCATAATTGGATTTGATAAATGGAATGCAAATTGATTGAAATTAGATCTGCTGTTAATCATTTTTACTCTCTTTAATCTGATGTCATAAAAATTATTATTATTTATTAAACATTCATATAATTCATTAGCTCCCTCAATTGATTGGGAAGCTCCCTGCGCAAATGCAGGTGAAAAAGCAAAAAATGCATCTCCTACAAGGAATATATTTTTTGGAGGATTATATAAATTTTTACTTACAAATATTGGAAATAATTTAATATTTTGAAGACTTTCCAAAAAACTTTGAGAAACTTTTTGAGATAATTTAAATTTAATATTTTTTATAAAAGAACTCTCGGTAAAAAGATTGTAGTTCTCTTGCTCATTTGAATTTAATTTATGTTTTAAAATGCCAATAAAATTTAAATTTTTATCATTATTAATTGGATAAACAACATAATGAAAATTCGGTCCTAAAAACAAAGAAATATTTTCTTCATTTATATTTTGTAGATTTTCTCTAGATATACTGCCCCTGATAGCAATCGTATCATTATAAATTGGTTTTGATTTATTGGTAGAAATTAATAACTTCCCTTTAGAAAACACTCCGTCTGAAATAATTAAGTAATCGCAAGTTATTTTATTTTTATCAAATATTAATTTTATTGAATCTTTATCGTAATCAATCTGTTCAATACTGTGGTTATATTTAATAATATCTTCGTTTATTTGTTTTTTTAAAAATTGAAGTAATTTTGATCTTTTCAATGTTGTGTATTTATAATCTCTAGAATTAAATTTTGAAATATCTATGTCACAAATTTTTTTTGAATTTTTAGTTTCATAAAAATCAATTTTTTTTGGATTAAATTTTTCTTCTTCAGTTAGAGAAGCGAAGCCTATTTTATTTAAAAGTTTTACGCTATTTACCGACAACTGAATTCCATAGCCTTCTTCAATTTCTATTGAATTCCTTTTTTCATAAATCGTAACCTGATAATCTTTATTATCTTTAAATAAATTGGCAATATATAAACCAGAAATTCCAGCACCAATTATTGCTATTTTTTTCATTTATGACTTTCTAAAAATTTTACTATCTTTTTTGTAAATGTTGGCAGTGTATAATTTTGAAGCTTTGTTGGATCAATCCAATAATTATTTTTATTTAAATTGTATTTATTTTTAAATTCGATTTTAATATTCATACTCATATTAGACATTTTGAAATTCAAATCTTTATCAAAATTTTTAGGATTATTTACTTCCTCCATTGGGAAGATATTAAAATTTTTCAAAAAATTAAATTTATTATTTTTGATTAATAAATAATGATTATTTTTTTTATAAACATTTAGCTTGTAAAAAGTTTCCTTATCTTTTCTCTTAAATTTTACTAAATCAAAATTTTTATTTTTAAACGATTTACATTTTTTTACTAATGGACAGTTCTTACAATTAGGACTAGCAGGTTTACAAATTAGTGCTCCTAATTCCATTAAAGCTTGAGCATAATCACTAGATCTTTTGATAGATGTTCCAAAAATTTTTTTCTTCTCGTGTAAATTTTCTTTTTTTATTTGATCTTGTTTTTTTAAAAATAAGTATCTCTTTAAAACTCTTTCAATATTACCATCTAGAGGAATTATTGGTTCATTAAATGCAATTGCAGAAATTGCACTTGCTGTATAATCTCCAATACCTGGAAGAGACTTTAAATCTACAAAATTTCTAGGTATTTTTTTATTAAAATTTTTAACAACTATTTCAGCTGTTCTTTTTAAATTTCTAACTCTTGAATAGTATCCAAGACCCTCCCAAAGTTTAATTAATTTTCTATCATCATATTTAGATAATTTTTCAATTGTAGGAATATTTTTAATAAATCTGTTAAAGTAAGGTATTACCGTTGCAACCTGGGTTTGCTGCAACATGAATTCGCTTACTAAAGTGTAGTATTGCTTTTTTGTTTGAGAAACATTCTTTCTCCAAGGTAAAGATCTTTTATTTAAATCATACCAATTAAGAATATTATTTGTTATTGTTGGATCTTTCATATGCAATCTAAAAATAATACTAAGCAGAGAAACGCTAGCATTCAAGGATTAAGATCTTTCAAAGACACTTTGCCAAAAAATGTCAAAAAAATAATAAATAAAAAAGGTCATGTATATTCAGAAACACTCAGCAATTGGAAATATTTAGTTGGAAGCGAATTATTTAAAATTTGCTATCCAAAAACATTTAAAAATTCAAATAAATTTGGTGTTAGCACCTTAGTGGTTATGGTCAGGCGAGGACATGAAGTTGACGTAGAATACTCGAAAAAAGATATTTTAGATAAAATGAATAATTTTTTTGGCTATTCTGTTGTTGAAAAGCTTAAACTCATAAGTTTTGATGATGAACATGAAATAACAGGCCCTAGTGATACAAAAGTTAAAAATGTGGCAATTAGTAAATATCAAGATAAAATTAAAGATGTTAAAAACGAAAAAATTAAAAAATCATTAACAGAGTTAACCAGGGTTTTTAAAGAGAAATGAAAAAAATTATATTCTTATTATTAATATTTTTTACTACAGTCTTAAATGTACAGGCTGAGGAAATTAAAAGGATAACTGTTGGTAACAAAGATGCAAAAATAACTATTATAGCATATGAGTCTTTAACTTGTAGTCATTGTGCTAATTTTCACAAAAATGTTTTCCCTGATCTTAAAAAAAATTTTCTTGATACTGGAATCGCTAAGATTGAATTTAGACATTTTCCATTGGATATTGCAGCCTTTAACGCATCAAAAGTTGCTCAATGTAAAAATGATGGAAACCCTGATATTTTGGAAAGCCTATATGAAAATCAACAGAAATGGGTCAAAGGAAGTTCGATACAGGAAGCTAATGAAAATCTCCAAAAATTTTTGAAAAATGAAGGTTTTAGTGTTGATTTTGATTCTTGCGTAAACAATAAAAAAATTGAGGATTTTGTTTTAAATGATCGAATCTATGGTACTAAAAACTTCAAAGTTAGCTCAACTCCTACGATAATTATAAATAACAAAAAATTTGAAAAAGCTCTTACATATAAAAATTTGAAAAAAGCATTAGAAAAACTGATATAAGTTAGTACATGGAGTTTAAAAAAATCCAGTTAAATGGATTTAAATCTTTTGCAGAAAAAACCAACTTCTTAATTGAAGATGGTCTCACTGGAATAGTGGGTCCAAACGGTTGTGGTAAATCTAATATTGTAGAATCTTTACGATGGGTAATGGGTGAGACCTCTGCAAAAAGTATGCGTGGATCCGGAATGGAGGATGTAATTTTTTCAGGAACATCTAATAAAGCATCAAAAAATATTGCAGAAGTTTCAATTGAAGTTGAAAATAAAGATAAAGAAGGTCCGATCCAATACCGTGAACTAGAACAAATTCAAGTTAGAAGAAAAATAGAAAAAGATAAAGGATCTAAATTTTACATTAATGATAGAGAGGTAAGAGCAAGAGATGCTCAAATGTTTTTTGCAGATCTTTCAACTGGTGCACACTCTCCATCTATGATTAGCCAAGGAAGAATAGGTGCTTTAGTAACTGCAAAGCCAACAGATAGAAGAGCTATCTTAGAAGAAGCTGCAGGAATATCTGGTTTACATGTTAGAAGACACGAGGCTGAATTAAGATTGGGTGCTGCTGAAAATAATTTAAAAAGAGCAGATGAGCTAAGAAGACAACAAGAAAAACAACTAGCAAATCTGCAAAAACAAGCTGAAGAAGCAACAAAATATAAACAAATTTCTGATCAAATTAAAAAAATTGAAGCAGGTTTATATTACTTAAAGTTATTAGAAATAGACAAAGAAATTAGAATAGAAAATGAAATAAATACTGAGGCAGAAGGAGAAGTAGAGGGATTTAATAACAAAATATCTGAATTAGAAAATTCAATTAAAACTTCTACAGATAAAGTAAATCCATTAAGAGAGAAAAATATAGAAAATTTATCTAGGATACAAAGACTAAATTTAGAACTTCAAAGTTTAGATGAGGAAAATACAAGAATTCAAGATGAAATAGAAAGCATTAAAAAATCAATTCAAACACTTGATGATGATATCACGAGAGAAAAAGGGATAATTATAGATGCCAACTCTAATGAAAAAAGATTGAAGGAAGAAAAAACTGAATTAATTGAGACAGACTCGAAGTATTTTGAAACAGAAAAATTATCTAATGAAGAGTTAGAAAATGCAAAAAATAAACTCAAAGAAGAACAAAAAACTGTTGATGAAGTTGTGAACAGTTTAGCAGAAGAAACTGTAAATATAAGTATTGGTCCAATAAGAAATGTAAAAAATACTATATCAAGGGTTAAAGAATTAATAGACGGTAATGAGTTAAATCAAGCACTAACACTTCTGGATAGATGTAACATGGAGCTAGATAGTTTTTTAAATGATTTAAAAAATGATAGATCTAGAAGTGAGTTATTAGGAGTTAGTGAAAAATCAGAAAATATAAAATTACTCCAAGAAAAATATGCCGATGCATATAGTAAAAATCAATCAATTAAAAATGAGTCTATAAAAAGAAATGAAAGAATTAAAACTATTGAAACGGAAATTGAAAGTTGGAAAAATTTGTTAACTAACTCAGAAAAAATGGTCAATGAACTAACACAAAGAAAACAAAAATTATCAAAACAATTAAACGATTTAGAAAATCAACCTAGAGCACAGGCTGAAAGAAAAGGTCAAATTTCAGAAAATTTAAGAATTTCAGATAAAGAAAAAGTTGATAATGAAGCAATTATAGATGAAACAGATCAAAAAATTGAAATGTTAAGAACGCAATTAAATGAAATACAAGAACAATCAATTCAAATCAGAGAAAGAAAAGCAAGCTCAGGAGCTACAATTGATGGTCTGCAAAAAAGAAAAAGTGATCTACTTGATAGAATTAATTCTGAGCTAAATTTGAATGAAGATAATATTTTAGAAAATTCAAATTTAAATGGAATAGAAGAACTTCCAAATCCAGTTGATCAAGAAGATGCTTTGGACAAGAAAAAACAAGAAAGAGAAAAATTAGGATCTGTAAATTTAAAAGCAGATGAAGAAACAAGTAAATATGAAGAAGAGATAAAAAAAATGGAACAGGATCGTGCGGATCTTGTTACTGCTATCGTGAAACTGAAAGATAGTATCAATGAACTTAATCAAAAAGGAAGAGAAAGATTAATTGAAGCTTTTGAAAAAGTTAATAGAAAATTTAATGAAGTTTATACAAAACTTTTCAATGGTGGAAATGCCAAATTAGAATTAGTGGACTCTGATGATCCACTTGAAGCGGGTTTAGAAATGTTGGTTAGTCCTCCAGGAAAAAGACTTCAATCTATAACTTTGTTATCTGGAGGTGAACAAGCATTGACTGCGCTCTCTTTAATCTTTGCAGTATTTTTAACAAACCCGTCACCTATATGTGTATTAGATGAGGTTGATGCACCACTTGACGATGCTAACGTAACAAGATTTTGTAGTCTACTTGAGGAATTAATAAAAATAACCAATACCAAATTTATAATTGTAACTCATCATGCTTTAACCATGTCAAAAATGAACAGACTATATGGGGTGACTATGCCTCAAAAAGGAATTAGTCAGCTTGTGGCTGTTGATTTACAAAAAGCAGAGAGTATGGTTGCTTAAACTCTACAAATGCCAAAAGACCCTTTCAAAAATCGCTTAGAGATTGCAAAAAGCAAGATTTCAAAGAAAAATCTCTACAATAAGAAGAATGACCCCTCACCTATAGGCACTGCATTCAAATTGAGCACAGAACTTGTGTCAGCGGTAGCTGTGGGGACAATTATTGGGTTTATTTTTGACAAGACCTTTGGTACTAAACCTTGGTTTATATTAATATTTTTTTTTGTTGGTGTAGTTGCTGGAATAACAAATGTGATTAGATCTGCAAAAAAAATGCAAAAATAAATAAATATTATGGCAGCAAATCCTATGTCCCAATTCGATGTTTATAGAATTGGACCAGAAATTAAAGTTGGAGCATTCGACATATCGTTTACGAACGCAAGTTTGTTTATGATTTTAAGTACTGTATCTGTTTTGTTAATCTTTAATTTAGGATCAAAAAAAAATTCAATACTACCAAACAAAATTCAATTATTAGCAGAACTTAGCTATACCTTTGTATCCAAAATGATTAGCGATACTGCTGGATCAAAAGCTAAACCATACTTTGCATTTATATTTTCTCTATTCATGTTTGTTTTATTTTGCAACATGTTTGGAATGATACCTTATACTTTCACTGTAACCAGTCATATTATTGTAACATTTGTGCTTGCATCATTTATATTTATTGGGGTGACTGTGATTGGGTTTATTAAACATGGATTTGGGTATTTAAAATTATTTGTACCAAGTGGAGTACCTGCAGTATTGCTCCCTTTAATTGTTGTTATAGAAATTATTTCTTATTTGAGTAGACCTATAAGTTTATCGGTTAGATTATTTGCTAATATGATGGCAGGTCATACAATGATGAAAGTTTTCGGAGGCTTTGTAATTAGCCTTGGAATAGTTGGTGGGTGGCTTCCACTAAGTTTTTCGGTTGCGTTAACAGGTTTGGAGATCTTAGTTGCTTTTCTTCAAGCTTATGTTTTTGCAATCTTAACCTGCATCTATTTAAATGATGCATTAAATTTACACCATTAATAACAGAGGAGGATATAATGGAATTAGAAGCAGCAAAAATGATCGGAGCAGGTTTAGCAGCAATTGCTTTAGCTGGAGCCGGTGTTGGTATCGGAATAATTTTTGGAAATTATTTGTCTGGTGCAATGAGAAATCCATCTGCAGCACAAAAACAATTTCCTAACTTGCTTTTAGGTTTCGCACTTGCAGAAGCTACAGGATTATTCGGATTGGTAGTTGCGTTAATCATACTCTTTGCGTTTTAAATTGATGGTTAAAAAAATATATTTTCATTCATTATTTTTTAGCTTCTTTTTTATTAAAGAAGCTTTTGCAGCTGAAAACGGAGGTATGCCTCAATTAAATCCAGAGTTTTGGGTTTCTCAAATTTTTTGGCTAATACTTACTTTTGGTATTATGTATTTAGTTTTATCTAAACTAATACTACCAAAAATTAGTAAAAACTTAGAATCAAGAAAATCTCAAATATTAGAAAATATTGAGGCTGCTGAGAAACAAAGAGAAGATAGTGATGCAAAGCTAAAAGAATACAATGAAATTATATCTAAAAGCAAACTTGAGGCTAATAGCATTTTCAATCAAGCAAGAGAAAATGCACTAAAAGACATTGATGCAAAAAAACAGGTTCTTGATAAGCAAATTGATAATGAAATTGCTGAGGCTGAAAAAGAAATAGATACTTTAAGAAAGAATGCACCAGATAAAATAAATAAAATAGCTATTGAGACTTCATCTGAGTTATTACAAAAACTTATTGGTACTGAAGTAAATAATAGCAGCATATCTGCAATTGTTGACGATCTATCTAAAAGAAATGGAGATAAATACTATGGCAATTGATGCAACTTTTTGGGTAGCCGTATCATTTATTATTTTTTTTGGAGCACTAATTTATCTTAAAATTCCTCAAAAAATTTCAGAAATGTTAGATAAAATGATATCTGATATTAAAAATGAAATTGATGAAAGTGAAAAATTAAGAACAGAGGCAAAAAAACTATTAGATAACTCTCAAAAAAAATTAGATACAGCTCAGCCTGAAAGTAATCAAATTCTTGAGAACGCTAAAAAAGATGCAGATAGATTGATAATTGAAATGAATGATAAGTTTCATAAATCATCAGAAATTAAGAAAAATTTAGCTGAAAATAAAATAAATCAGATGAAAGAAGCAGCTTTAAAAGAAATTAAGGACGCGTCAATAAAGATCGCGGTGGACTCAGTTAAAAAAATAATAACTACATCAGTAGATAAGTCAAAATTAGACGCAGTGTTTCAAAAAAATTTAGACGAAACTAAAGAAGAGTTAAAGAAAATTAACTCATAATACACTTACAATTTTACAAAAAAGCTATAAATTATTAAAATGAACTCTATAGTCATTGGATCAGGATTTGGTGGGATCGCAGCAGCACTAAGACTTAAGGCAAAAGGACATAAAGTAAAATTAATAGAAAAACAACCAGACCTAGGTGGTAGAGCTAGAGTTTTTAAAAGAAATGGATTTATATATGATGCTGGACCAACAGTAATTACTGCACCCTACTTAATTAATGAATTATTTGAGTTATTCAATAAAGATCCCAAAAATTATATAGAATTAACCCCACTTAAAATTTGGTATCAATTTATTTTTGAAGATAAAACCAAGTTTAACTACTCTGGTGATGAAAGAGAAATGAAAAACCAAATTGATAAGCTTAGTAAAGAAGATGTAAATGGATATGAAAAATTAGTTAATTTTACAAAAAAGATATTTGATAAAGGTTTTTTAGAACTTGCAGATGTGCCATTTGATAAACCTTTTGTAATGATGCAACAATTACCTGCTCTATTAAAGCTTAAAAGTTATAAATCAGTTTACTCACTTGTTTCATCTTACATAAAAAATGAAAAATTAAGAAGAATGCTTAGCATGCATCCTTTGCTAGTTGGGGGAAATCCTTTTACTACCACTTCTATTTATGGATTAATTCTTTATTTAGAAAAAAAATGGGGAATACATTATTCAGTTGGAGGAACAGGAAATATAATTAAAGGTTTTGAAAAGTTAATGAATGAGGTTGGTATCGAAATATTAAAAAACAGTGAGGTAACGGAAATTATAACAAAAAATAATAAAATTAGTGGTGTGAAAATAAATTATGATAATGAAATTGGTGCAGATAATGTTGTTTGTAATGCAGATCCGCCTGCATTTTATGAGAAAATGTTGAGCAAAAGCAACGAGAATTCCATGTTGTTTAATTGGAAAAAAAATCGAATGGAATATTCTATGGGTTTATTTGTTTACTATTTTGGAACAAAAAAAATTTATGAGAATGTTGAACATCATACAATAAAGTTTGGAAACAAGTATAAAGAACATCTGGATGATATATTTGATAAGAAAAAGTTAAATAATGATATTAGCTATTACCTTCATAGACCTACAGCGACTGATAAAACTATGGCCCCGGAAGGAAATGATTGTTTTTATGTGTTAGTGCCTGTCCCTAACAATCAGTCAAAAATAAATTGGGAAACTGAAGGTGAAAAAATGAAAAATCTTGTAATTGAAAAAATGGAAAAAGACTTAATGCCGGATCTTAAGAATAATATAGTTGAGGATTTTTATCTAACACCTGATTACTTTGAAAAGGAATTAAATACAAAATTTGGATCAGGGTTTTCAATTCAACCTAAATTTACACAATCCGCATACTTTAGATTTCATAATAAATCAGAAATATATGATGGTTTGTACTTTGTTGGTGCGGGCACACATCCTGGGGCCGGTGTTCCAGGTGTTCTCTCTTCAGCGAAGGTTTTAGATAAATTATTTTAATGTTAACAAAGAATTATTTAGCTATTTACGCAAAATCTTTTAATTGGGCAGGTTTTTTTTTACCAAAAAAAACCTATGAAAAATGCTCCGCGCTTTATGATTTTTGTAGAGAAGCAGACAATATTGCTGACGATGCAAACAAGATTGAAATAAAAAAAAATAATTTTATTAAATTTAGAAATAATTTTGTTAATAAAAATTATGATGATCCAGTTATTAAAAACATGTGGGATCTTATTAATGAATTTAGTATTTCAACTAAAATTGTAGACGATTTATTTGAGGGTATTAATTCTGATATAAAAGAAAATGTTAAACTTAATTCAAAAAAAGAATTATTAATTTATTCCTATAGGGTGGCTGGAACAGTTGGACTGATGATGGCTAAAATATTGAATGTTCACAAAGAACAATCTCTAAAATCAGCTATTGATCTTGGGATTGCTATGCAATTAACAAATATTTCTAGGGATGTTATGGAAGATAAAAAAAGTAATAGATTTTATATCAATGAAAGTTTTGAGGACATAAAAAATACAATCAAACTTTCAGAAAAGTTTTATGAAAACTCATTTTACTCAATTAAAGAAATACCATTAAGTTTCAGATTTTCTATTTTAGTTGCAAGAAGGGTTTATAGAAAAATAGGATATAAAATTTTAAATAAACAAAACATAGAAAATTATAAAAAGTCAGGAAAAATTTATGTTTCAAATATTGAAAAAATTATTGAAACTTTTTTATCTATTTTTGACTTAATTAAGTTATCACTTATAAATAAAAACGATGATAATATTAATCATGATCATAATTTAATTAATGAAGAAATAAATTTAAATGAAAGAATTTGATTACATAATTATAGGTGGAGGTTGCGCAGGTCTTTCATTAGCATATGAGCTGGAAGTTTATGATAAATTAAAAGATAAAACTTTAGCAATTATTGAGCCAAGAGAAGATTATAAAAGAGATAAAACATGGTCATTTTGGAAAGTTTTTTCTCATAACTTCGATGACTGTGTCAAAAAGAGTTGGAATAATTTTACAATAAATACACCCAATAATACAAAATATGTAGATTGCGAACCTACACCATATCAAACTATAGATAGTGGTATGTTCTACGAAAAAATACTTTCAAAACTTAAATTAAATAAAAATATTCAGTTTTTTAAAAGTATTGATCAAATAGATAAATCAAATTCAATTATATTTAATAGTGTACCTAGTTTTGAGAATAAACAGAGTGAGTTATGGCAACACTTTTGTGGAGTTGAAATAGAAACAGATAAAGACTTCTTTGATGAAGAAGTATTCAATTTGATGGACTTTGCTTGTGATCAAAGAAATAAAGTTCATTTTTTTTATACGCTACCATTTACAAAAAGAAACGCTTTAGTTGAAACTACTTGGATATCGGAACTAAATAATGAAAAACTAAAAGATTATGATGAACAAATTGATAATTATTTAAGTAAACATTTAAATATTAGAAACTGTAAAATTAATTTCAAAGAAACTGGAGCAATCCCACTTTTTAGACAAAAAAATGTAAATAAATTAAATGAAATTTATATAGGCTCAGCAGGAGGAATGACTAGATTAAGTACGGGCTATACTTTCCTAAATATTCAAGAACAAAGCAAATATATAAGAGAAAACATAGAAAATATAAAAAATGTAAATATATTTAAAATAAATTCAAAATATGATTTTTTAGATAAAATCTTATTGAGGGTTCTTAAAAACAATTCCAATGAAATGGGAAATATATTTTTCAAAGTTTTTAATTCAAAACCTAAAACAGCTATCAATTTTTTATCAAATAAAAGCAGTTTTTTTGAAGATTTAGAAGTAATTCTAAAAATGCCAAAGTGGAAATTTTTAAAAGAATTAATTTAAGATGATCAATAAAATAAAAAAAATAAATCTAAATCATTCATTTATTTTTTTCTTTGTTGTAAACCTTTTTTGTATTTTGCTATTTAAGTTTAACAATTTAAATATTTCATCAATTTTGTGTTTACTTTTAATTTTAATTATAGGTGTTTCCCATGGATCTTTAGATCATATAAAAGGAAAAAAACTGTTAAGATTATTTAATATAAAATCAACTTATATTTTTTATATTACATATATTTTAATTTCTGCGGTAGTAGTTGTAACTTGGATATTATTGCCATCAATAACTTTAATTGTTTTTTTAATGATCGCTTCCTATCACTTTGGAAAAGAGGATACACAATTTTTGATTAATGATAGATCTTATTTCACTCAAATACTTTATTTTTTTAAGGGATTTTTAATTATACTTGCTCCTTTATATTTACATTTTCAGGAAACAATAGCGATTTTTAAATTATTATTAATTGATAATGAGGCATTTTATTCAAGTTTAAATTTTATTGAGACAAATAATGTAATTCAAATAGGAATATTCTGTAGCACCCTGTCTAGTATTTTTCTTTTCCTAAAGAATTTTGAAATCAAAAAATTTGTAGTTTTTTTAGATTATTTTTCTATTTTAATTTTAAATTACTATTTATCTCCACTAATAGCTTTTACTGTTTATTTCTGTTTTTTACACTCGATTAGACATTCAATTTCACTAGCTATTGATCTTGATCCAAATAGTTTAGTTAATGGATTTAGATTGTTTGTTAAAAAAGCTTTACCATTAACAATTTTGACAGCTATTTTTTCTTTTATTGCTCTATATCTGCTAGAAAATTCATACAATTTGGATAGTGCAATTTTAAAAATAATATTTATAGGTTTGGCGTCTTTAACCTTTCCACATATATTGCTGGAATATTTTCTAGAAAAAAATGAAAAATAAAGAATTAAAAATATTATTATCTGCACCCCGTGGATTTTGTGCCGGGGTAGAAAGAGCAATTGAAATAGTTGAAAAATCTATACAAAAATTTGGAGCTCCAGTTTATGTGCGTCATGAAATAGTCCATAACAAATATGTTGTAGATGATTTAAAAAATAAAGGGGCAATATTTGTCGAAGAGCTGGAGGAGATAAAAGATAAATCAAGACCAGTAATTTTTTCGGCACATGGTGTTCCAAAAAAAATACCTGAAGATGCAAAAAATTATAAAATGACTTATGTGGATGCTACATGTCCACTTGTTTCTAAGGTTCATAGAGAAGCAGAAAATCTTAATAAAGCTGGTTACCATATAATTTTAATTGGTCATGAAAATCATCCAGAAGTAATTGGAACTATGGGTCAATTAAATAAAGGTTCTATAGATCTAATCCAAAATGAGGAAGATGCCACAAACTATCAAAATAAACTAAATAAAAAATTGGCATATATTACTCAGACTACTTTGTCAGTTGAAGATACGAAAGAAATAATCAAAATTTTAAAAACCAATTTTCCTAATTTAAAAGAACCAATGAAAGAAGATATATGTTATGCAACTACTAACCGTCAAATGGCAGTAAAAAATATTGCAAAAAATTGTGATATGTTTTTTGTTATTGGAAGTAGAAACTCTTCAAATTCTGTTAGACTAGTTGAAGTGGCAAAAAAATCAGGGTGTGAAAATTCACAACTTATTCATTCAGAAAGCTTAATACCATTTGATCAAATAGAAAATTGCAATACTATAGGTATATCTTCAGGAGCATCTGCGCCAGAAATATTGGTTGAAAATTTTATTAATGATTTAAAAAAAAAATTTTCTATAAATATCGATGAAGTTGAAATAATTAAAGAAGATGTAGTATTTAAAGCTCCCAAAAAATTAAATTAAAAATGGCTGTCTATACAAAAATAAATCAAAAAGAAATTAATATTATAAATAAAAATTTTAATATTAATAAAGTAATAAGTTTTAAAGGTATCAAGCAAGGAATAGAAAACACAAACTATCTTCTTAAATCAAAAAAGAAAAAATACATTTTAACTATATTTGAAAAAAGAGTTTTACAAAAAGAAATACCTTTTTTTATGAAATTGATGGATAATTTAAATAATTCAAAAATAAATTGTCCTAAGCCTCTGAAAACTAGAAATAATAAATATCTTATAAAATTAAAAAATAAAACTGCCTGTATTGTATCATTCTTAGAAGGTAAAGATAAAAAAATATTAAATATAAATGATTGTTATACAGTTGGTAAAACAATTGCTCGAATGCATGTGGTCACAAATAAAATGAAGCTTAATCGAAAAAATTCGATGGGTATTAAGAATTTAAAACCTTTGTTGGAAAGTATTAAATTTAAGTCAAAAAAGTTTTCAAATTTAAAAGTATTCTTAAACAATAACCTAAAAGATATTAATAGATATTGGCCTAAACAATTGCCCAAAGGTATTATCCATGGTGACTTATTTATAGATAATATCTTCTTCAAAAAAAATAAACTTTCTGGAATTATTGATTTCTACTTTGCAGCTAATGATTATTTTATGTATGAAATTGCTATATGTATCAATGCTCTTTGTTTTGATCATAAAAAGAGAAAATTCCATTTAAATAAGAAAAAAATTAAAAATTTAATCAAAGGGTATGAAAGTGTTAAAAAAATTTCAATGAAAGAAAAAAAATCTATAAATATTTTGTGTAGAGGTGCTGCATTAAGATATTTATTAACAAGATTGTATGACTACTCAAATACACCAAGAACAGCATTGATTAAAATTAAAGACCCTAATGAATATTATCAAAAATTACTTTCTCACAATAATTTAAGTTCATTTAAAGATTATTTAAATTAATGATTACAATTTATACAGACGGTTCTTGTTTAACAAATCCAGGTAATGGTGGATGGGCTGCAATTATAAATGATGGAAAAGAAATAAAAAAAATTAGTGGTAACGAAAAAAATACAACAAATAATAGAATGGAGTTGTTAGCCCCAATTAATGCATTGAAAGATATGAAACCTGATGTTGAAATAAAAATATATACTGACTCTCAATATGTAAAAAATGGAATAACTGAATGGATTAATACTTGGTTAACTAATAATTGGAAAACCTCAAAAAAAGAAGATGTTAAAAATAAAGATTTATGGATTGATCTATATAATTTAAATAAATCGCTTAATATTCAATGGAATTGGGTTAAAGCTCATGATGGAAACCCTTTAAATGAAGAGGTGGACTTACTAGCTAAAAAAGCAGCAAATTTAGATTAATTTTAAAAAATTTTGAGCTGCTGAAATTTCACAAGTGGCAGTATCTTCTTCTGCTTGTATTTTCTTTACAACATTGTCTTCAATTAACATTGTATATCTTGCTGACCTCATTCCCTGACCCCGATCGTGTCTATCTATTTCTGCTCCAATTGATTTAGTAAATTCACAATATGGGTCTGCAGCCATAAATATTTTATCTTTAACTTTTTGACTATCACCCCATGCTTTCATCACATTTGGATCATTAACTGAAACACAAATGATTTTTGTAACCCCTTTATTCTTTGCTTCCTCGTAATTATTAACATACCCTGGAAGATGTTTTGCGGAACAAACTTTTGTAAATGCTCCAGGAACACCAATCACAATTGTTTTATGATTTTTAAAAACTTCTGCTGTAGTTATTTTTTTTGCTGCTCCACTTGAGTCTAAATAATAAAATTCTGAATTTGGAAGTTGTTCCCCTTCTTTAATTTTCATTTTATTTTACCTTTAATGTAGTTTTTAATTTTTTCTAAATTATTTTCAACTATATCATATTCTTCTTTTTCATTCAAAATAAACTCAAGTTCATTTGGTAAATCAGATTTTAAATTAATAGCTTTGGTAACAGCATCAGGAAATTTACATGGATGTGCAGTTGCTAGTACAATATTATTTCCTTTTAAGTTATGTTTGTCAAAAGCACCATATCCAATTGCTGTGTGTGGATCTAAAACTACAGAAAATTTTTCATACACCTTTTTAATAACCTCCAAAGTCTCATTCTCACTCAGACTAGCGGATAAAAAATTTTCTCTAATTATATTTAATTTATCATCACCAATTAAATATTTTCCATTTTCTTTAATATTTTTCATATCTAATGAAGTCTGTTTATCGTCCTTATTATTAAGATCGAATATAAGTCTCTCGAAATTACTAGCTATTTGAATATCCATACTAGGAGAAATAGTTTCTGAAACCTTTTCGGCTTCATAACTACCTTTTGATATTGCTCTATGTAAAATGTCGTTTTGATTAGTTGCAACAATTAATTTATTTATAGGCAAGCCCATTTTTTTGGCTAAATATCCAGCATAAACATCTCCAAAATTTCCTGTTGGTACTGAAAAATTTGTTGGTTCACCTGTATTTTCAACTAATAAATAACTATAAAAATAATAAACACTTTGAGCAATAATCCTCGCCCAATTAATAGAGTTTACCCCCGACATTTTGATATCATTTGAAAACTGCTTATCTGCAAACATAGATTTAACCAGGTTTTGGCAATCATCAAAATTTCCCTTTATAGCTATATTAAATACATTTTCATATTTACCTGTTGTCATTAATTTTCTTTGTACTGGTGAAATACGATTGTCTGGATGAAGCACAAAAATATTAACATTTTTTTTACCTTTAATTGCATTAATTGCTGCAGCACCAGTGTCTCCAGATGTGGCAACAACAATATTTATTTTTTGATTTTCATTGTTTAGGTAATATTCGTAAAAGTTACCTAAAAGTTGCATAGCGACATCTTTAAAAGCTAAAGTAGGACCATGAAATAATTCTAATATTGTTTTGTCTCCAATCTTTATGGAGTCTACAACGTTGTCTTTTCTAAATGTGGAGTAAGATTTATCAATAATTTTACTCATTTCAGATTCAGACATAAAATTACCAATAAATGGATAAACAATTTTTTTAGCTAATTCTGAATAAGTAAGTTTTTTTAAATCTCTGATTTCATTTTCATCATATTTCACTAATGCTTCTGGAATAAATAAACCTCCATCATCGGCAAGTCCTTTAATGAAAACGTCTTTAAATTCAAAGGTTTTTGATGTGTCTCTTGTACTTACGTATCTCATTTAATAATTTTTTTTTCTAAAATATAAATATATTAAAAGGATTGAAATCGCCATAGAAAACCAAGTAATTGCATACTTCTTGTGATTATTTGAAATTTTAGCAGTAATCAATCTTGGTTTTGGAATTTTATAATCACCGTTTAAATAAATGACATACTCTGAAAAATTTCTACCAGTAAATTTTAAAATATCTTCTCTATCCAAAGTAAACCAATAATTTTTTTCAATATCATTTTCAGGCTTGAATGTGCTTGGTTTAGTTTGAAGCATAAGAGTGCCGACTATTTGATTTTGATCAACTAAATTTATTTCAGGTAGACCTTTTTTTTCGAAAGGTATCCATCCCCTATTCATTAAATAATTTTCATCACCAATTTTTATTGGATTAACAACTTCAAATCCAGGTTTGCCTGCATCATTTAAATTATATAAGTAAATTTGTTTATCAAAATCAATTTCTCCACTTGTCTTTATTCTAAGATAGTTTTTTTTTTGAATGTTGGATAATTCCACTGGGTTGTTTTTTAAAGAATTTTTTATTTGCTCAATTAATTCTAATTTCCAATTTAATCTATAAATTTGCCAAAACCCTAGTGAGAGAAGAGTTAAAATAATAAAATAAACAAAAACCGAAAATAATAATTTATTCTTCAAGGATAAATATTAACTTCCCCAAATATAAATTGCAGCAAATAAGAATAGCCACACTACGTCGACAAAATGCCAATACCAAGCAGCTGCTTCAAATCCAAAATGATGATCTTTTGTGAAATGACCAAGTCTTCCCCTCCACAAACATACGGCCAAAAATATTGTTCCAATAATCACGTGGAAACCATGAAAACCTGTTGCCATGTAAAAAACTGCTCCATAAATATGGCCCGAGTAGGTAAAAGTGGCATGATGGTACTCATATGCTTGTAATAACGTAAAAAAGAATCCTAGTATTACAGTTAAAGTTAACCCTTGTATAAATCCTTTTCTATCATCCTCCAATAAAGAGTGGTGTGCCCAAGTCACAGTTGTTCCCGATAGTAATAAAACTAAAGTATTTATCAAAGGAATGTCCCAAGGATCAAAAGTTTCAATATCTTTTGGTGGCCAGACATTTCCAACAAATTCATTTGGAAACAAGCTAATATCAAAGTAAGCCCAGAACCATGCAACAAAGAACATTACCTCTGAAGCAATAAATAAAGTCATTCCATATCTGTGATGAATTTGAACAACAGGAGTGTGATGACCTTGATGTTCAGCTTCGATTACTACATCTCTAAACCACATGTATGCACCATAAATTAACAAAGCTAAACCAAGATACATTCCCCATGAAATACCGTTATGCATATAAAAAATTGCACCTATAGCTAATACTAAGCATGCAAAAGATGTATAGATTGGCCAGGGACTTGGATCAACTAAGTGGTAATCATGTTTTTTTTCTGCTGACATTTTTTGTGATTATGATTGTTTATAGTAATCTGTCGAGAAAAAAGTGTACGACATAGTTACATCTTGTAGATTTTTTGTAGTTGGATCGTTCACAAGGTCAGGGTCTAAATAGAAAGTCATTACGTAAGTTGCCTTCTCTCCTGCCTTCAACTCTTGTTTTTCAAAACAAAAACATCCTAATTTACTGTAATATTTGCCAAAACTTGCTGGTGAAACATTAAAACTAGCTACACCATGAGTCGTTTCGTTTCCTAAATTCTCAACTTCAAATTCAATTTTGTTCACCTGGCCAACTTTCACATCAATCACATTTGATTTTGCTTTGAAATTCCAATCAAGATTGTTCACATTTGTATCAAACCTCACACTTACAACCTTGTCTAACACTATTTTTGGAGCTTCTTTTGAAACCTGGGTTGTTCCTCCAAAACCAGTAACTCTACAGAACAAATCATACAAAGGGACTGCTGCAAAAGACAATCCTAACATAAGGATAAAAATCCCAGCTAAAAGTAAAGGAGTTAATGTTTTGCCTTTAATCATATCTGTCTATCAAATACTCCAACGTTGTATAAAGTAAAAATAAATAAAAATACCATAAATGCTAAAATTGCTATAGCAGTTATAATATTTTTTTTCTTTGTTTTTTTGTCAGGTGTTATCATAAAATTTTATCAATTAAAAAAAGAACAAAAATTAAAAATAAATACAAAATTGAATATCCAAAAATAGATTTTGCTTTTTTTGCATCAAATTTGTTTTTTTTAAATTTATAAAGGTCGAAACATAAATAATTATAATAAATTGTCAAAATTAAAGATGGGATTAAAAAAGTTATACCTACAAAGCCAATTGCATAAGGCAAGATAATTACAGGTAACATCGTTAAAGAATAAACAAATATGTTTAATTTTGTACTCTCAACACCATTTGTTAGTGGAAGCATTGGAATCTTCGCTTTTTTGTAATCATCTGATTTGTACAAACTCAGAGCCCAAAAATGTGAAGGCGTCCAAAAGAATATAATCAAAAAGAATGTAATTGGCTCAAAAGTGAAAGAATTAGTAGCTATAGTCCAGCCAATAACTGGAGGCAGTGCTCCTGCAGCTCCTCCGATTACTATATTCTGCGGAGTTTTTCTTTTTAACCAAATTGTATAAACAAATACATAAAACAAAATAGTAAACAGTAACAAAGCAGCTGATATTCTATTTGAGTAAAAATCGAGCGCAATTACAGAAAAAATCGAAAGAGAAATTCCAAATACTAGTGCTTGATTTCTATTTACCTTGCCTGTCGGAATTGGTCTCAAACAAGTTCTTGTCATAAGGGCATCTAAATCTGACTCGTACCACATATTTAAAGCCCCAGCTGCTCCTGCTCCAATTGAAACTAAAATAATTCCAATTATTGCGTCCTTTGTTGGGATTATATTTGGGGCCATTAATAAACCAACCGCACAAGTAAATATAACCAAAGACATTACTCTTGGTTTCATTAATTTAAATAATTCAGATAAATTAAAGGCGTCTTCTTGAGATAAGTTTCTATTTTTTAATTTAGACTTGATCATTAATTTAAAGTTAAAAAATCTTGTTTGCTATACTTAGCTAGTAGATTTTTCAACACCCTCTTCATCTTCAAACTTTGGTAATTCTTCAAAAGTATGAAAATTAGGTGGAGATGGTACAGTCCATTCTAAAGTTGTAGCGCCTTCTCCCCATGGGTTTTGTGCTGCAGCCTTTTTCTTATAAAACGCATAAGCAAGGTTTATAAAAAATACTACCAATCCAATTACAGAAATATAAGAACCAATTGAAGAAATGTAATTCCATCCTGCAAAAGCATCTGGATAGTCAGCATATCTTCTTGGCATTCCCGCAAGGCCTAAAAAGTGTTGTGGGAAGAAAACCAAGTTTACTCCAATAAAGGTTAACCAGAAGTGTAATTGACCCATCCACTCTGAGTACTCATAACCAGTCATTTTTCCGAACCAATAGTAAAATCCTGCAAAGATTGCAAATACAGCTCCTAAAGATAGTACGTAATGAAAGTGAGCAACAACGTAGTAAGTATCATGCATTGCAGTATCCACTCCAGCGTTCGCAAGGACTACTCCGGTAACTCCACCAACAGTAAATAAAAATATAAATCCTAAAGCCCAAACCATTGGAGTTTTAAATGAAATCGAACCACCCCACATAGTTGCTATCCATGAAAATATTTTTATACCGGTTGGAACTGCAATGATCATCGTTGCAGCTAAAAAGTATGCTTTAGTATCTGTGCTTAAACCAACTGTATACATGTGGTGAGCCCAAACAACGAAACCAACTATTCCAATTGCGACCATTGCATAAGCCATTCCTAAGTATCCAAAAACTGGTTTTCTAGAAAATGTTGAAACAATATGACTGATCATTCCAAAACCTGGTAAAATTAAAATATAAACTTCCGGGTGACCAAAGAACCAAAATAAATGTTGGAATAGAACTGGATCTCCTCCAGTTTGTGCATCAAAGAAAGCTGTTCCAAAGTTCCTATCTGTAAGAAGCATCGTAATTGCTCCTGCTAAAACTGGTAATGATAACAATAATAAGAAAGCAGTTACTAATATTGACCAAGCAAATAATGGCATTTTGTGCAATGTCATGCCAGGTGTTCTCATGTTTAAAATTGTAGTAATAAAGTTTACCGCACCTAAAATTGAAGAAGCTCCAGCTAAGTGTAGACTTAAAATTGCAAAATCCATTGCTGGACCTGGTTGACCTGCTGTAGATGATAATGGAGGATATATTGTCCATCCTCCTCCTACTCCTGTTTGACCTGGAGGGCCATCCATGAAAATTGACATTATTAATAATATGAAAGATGTAGGCAGTAGCCAGAATGAAATATTATTCATTCTAGGAAAAGCCATATCAGGTGCACCTATCATTATTGGAACAAACCAATTACCAAAACCACCTATCATTGCTGGCATAACCATAAAGAAAATCATTATTAAACCATGACCAGTAACTAAGACATTATATAAATGATAATTTCCACCTAAAATTCCATCACCCGGATGCATCAGTTCCATTCTCATTAACACTGAGAATGCAGTACCAATCACACCTGCAATAATTGCAAATATTAGATACATAGTTCCAATATCTTTGTGGTTAGTTGAATAAGCCCAACGTTTCCAACCAGTTGGTGTATGATGATCGTCGTGTGATGCTGTTTGTGTATACATATTATTTACTCGCTAGTTTTTTGAATTGATCTTCTTCATTAATTTCTTTTGCAAATTTGACTTTAGCGTCTAACAACCACTCTTGATATTCTTCCTCACTAACAACTCTAACTTCAATTGGCATAAACGCGTGTTTAATTCCACACAGTTCAGAACATTGACCATAATAAGTTCCAACTTTTTCTGCTTTAAACCAAGTTTCATTTATTCTCCCAGGCACAGCGTCTCGTTTTACTCCAAATGAAGGAAGTGCCCAAGCGTGTAGAACATCATTAGCAGTGATCATTACTTTAACAACTTTATTTACTGGTACAACTAGCTCATTATCTACAGCTAACAGTCTTGGCTCGTTTTCTTTTAAATCTTTAGTTTCAATCATGTAAGAGTCGAAAAAAATATTTTCATCTGGATACTCGTATCCCCAGTACCATTGATATCCTATAGCTTTAACAGTTATATCCGCCTTTGGAATTGCATCTTGTTTATATAAAATTTTAAATGATGGAACTGCCATCACGATTAGAATTAAACATGGAATTAAAGTCCATAAAACCTCAACAGCAACATTATGAGTTCTTTTTGATGGAACTGGATTTGCTGAAGCTCTAAATCTTATACAAGCATAAACCATCAAAAAGAGTACAAAAACGCTGATTGCTATTATAATTGGTAACAACAATTTATCGTGGAAATTAACTATATCTCTCATAGTCTCGGAAGCAGCTTTTTGAAAGCCTAGTTGCCAATCAACTGGTTGATTAGCGAATGCGCTTGAAGTTATTAAGAATGTTGGAAATATATATAAAAATTTTTTCATTTTTTTACCCTATATAAAGTGTCTTTTAAAAAAATACACTTTTACTTTTAGCGACAAAATATCAATTAATGGCGTAATTTATGATCGATAGAGCAGAAATTACAGCGGTTTCAGATCTCAAGATGTTTTCATTGATTTTAACAGACTGAACACCATTAAATTTGAGAATCTCTTCCCTCTCCTGCTCAGAAAAATCTCCTTCAGGCCCTATGATTACGCAAGTGGGTTTAGTTGTTAACTTTGTAAGATCAATTTTTGTATTAGCAGTATTGAGGTCAGTAAATATTAAATCCATATCATTATTTAGAAAGCTTTTTAATTTTTGAGGATCCTCAATTGATGGAACTGTTATTCTATTTGACTGTTCGGCTGCTTCTATGATTACTTTTTCCAATCTCGCTTTATTTATCTTTCTAACAATCGTTCTTTCAAAGATAATTGGTAAAAACTTAGTTACACCAAGCTCTGTAGCTTTTTGGATCATGAAATTAAAGTAATTTGATTTAATTGGAGAGAAAGCTAGCCAGAGATCTTTGGTATTTTCTTTGTGTCTTAATTGTTTCGTAACATTAAATTCAATTATGCTTTTTGTGATATTTGAGATTTTCGCTTCCCATTCACCACTGCTATTAAAAAGAGAAAAAACTTCTTTCTCTTTAAGTCTCATAACTTTTGAAACATAGTGAGATTGAGATTTATCAAGTTTGTCAGTCAAATTAAGAGATAAACTTTTTGAATAAAATAATCTAATGTTACTCATATTGATAAGTTAGTTTATGAAAAATATTAAAGCAATAATTTTTGATGCTTACGGCACTTTATTTGATGTCAACTCAGCTGCTGAAAAATGTAAAGATAAAATAGGTGATAAGTGGGAAGGTTTCGCCAATTATTGGAGAACAACACAATTAGAATATACTTGGCTGAGAAGTTTAATGAAACGTCATAAGGATTTTTGGCAAGTGACACAGGACAGTTTGGATAAATCAATGAAAACTTATGAAATAGACTCTTCTATGAGAAATGAATTATTAAACCTTTATAAAATTCTATCACCATTTAAAGAAGTGCCTGAAGTTTTAAAATCATTAAAAGATAAAAATTTAAAACTTGCCGTTCTTTCAAATGGTACACCTTCCCTTCTTAATGAATTGGTTAAGAGCAGTAATTTAGAAAATATTTTTGACGATATTTTTTCAATTGAAGAGGTTGGAGTTTATAAACCAGACTCTAAAGTTTACGATATACCAGTTAAAAAATATAATATTAAAAAAAATGAAGTTGCTTTTTTAAGTGCTAACACTTGGGATATATCTGGTGGTGGAAATTATGGTTATAATTCTATTTGGGTTAATAGAAACAATAATACTTTTGATAATCTAGATTATGTACCAAAACATCAAATTAAAGATCTTAGTAAGTTACTTGATATAATATAAATAATTCTTATTTATGAAATATGAAAAATATTGAAGTTAGTAAAATTATTGATCCTATCCCAGCTTCTGACGGTGCTGGAGTTAAATTAAAAAGAAGTATTGGTGTTGAGCCAAATTATTTTGATCCTTTCTTAATGCTTGATGAATTTGGATCAGAAAATAGTGAGGATTATGTTGCGGGTTTTCCACCTCACCCTCATAGAGGAATTGAAACAGTGACTTATATGTTGGCTGGAGATTTTGAGCATAAAGATAGTACAGGTGGTGAAGGTAGAATGACTGCGGGAGATGTTCAATGGATGAAAACAGGAAGTGGGATCATTCATTCAGAAATGCCCGCTATGAAAGAAGGAAGACTTCATGGTTTTCAATTATGGATTAACATGCCTGCTAAATTAAAAATGAGTAAGCCTGAATATCTTTACATTGATGCTGATAAAATGAGTGTTTATAAAGATGATGAGAAACAAGTAAAAGTTATTGCCGGTAAATTCGAGAATGCTGAAGGACCAGTAAAAGGTCATAACGTTGAACCAGTTTATTTTGATATTGAGCTTAATAAAGATAAGGAATTTAATTTTAAATTACCATCTACCCACAATACTTTTGTTTATTTAATTAGTGGTGAAATTGAAATTGGAAAAGATAAACACGATCAAGTTATAGATAGTACTTTAATATTATTAACTAAAGGTGAAGATTTAATTATTAAAGCAAAATCAAATGCTAAGTTTTTAGTGATTTCGGGTAAACCAATAAATGAGGAAATAGCTAGAGGTGGACCATTTGTTATGAATACTAAAGCAGAAATCTTGCAAGCAGTTCAAGATTATCATAATGGTACATTTGTAAAATAAATTATGAAAGCTGTAGAGATTAATAAAACTGGTGGAACTGAAGTTTTAGAAGTTAAAGACATATCCCTAGATAAACCTGGTTCTGATCAAGTAACAATTGAACAAAAAGCAATTGGTCTTAACTACATTGATACATACCATAGATCAGGTCTATACCCATTAAAACTACCAATTGGTTTAGGTTTAGAGGGTGCTGGCATTATTACAGAAATTGGAGATAGCGTTAAAGACTTTAAAGTTGGTGATAAAATTTCCTATGCTGGTATTCCTTTAGGTTCTTACTGTTCTCACAGAAATTACCCCACTAAGAATTTAGTAAAAGTACCAGATGGTATTGAGCTTGAGATAGCTGCAACTTTAATGACAAAAGGATTAACCACTTTTTATCTTTTACACAAAACTTATCCAGTTAAATCAGGTGAAACAATATTGTTTCACGCAGCTGCTGGTGGTGTTGGACAAATATTTGGGCAATGGGCAAAAAGTTTAGGTTGTACTGTTATAGGGACAGTTGGATCAGATGAAAAAGTAAATATAGCAAAAGAAAATGGTTACGATTATGTAATAAATTATAATAAAGAAGATTTTGCAAAAAAAGTTTTAGAAATTACAAATGGTAATGGTGTGCCTGTTGTATACGATGGTGTTGGTAAAGATACATTGGATGGATCAATTGAATGTTTGGCAGTTAGAGGAATGATGATTTCGTTTGGAAATGCATCTGGACCATTATCAGACATAAATGTTCCAAAGGTTCTTCAACCAAAAGGGCTTTATCTTGTAAGACCATCAATGCAACAATATCTATCAACAAGAAAAGAGCTGGATGAAGCGTCAAAAATAATGTTTGAAAAAATTAGCTCTGGTAAAGTTAAAATTAAAATATTTAAAAGGTATAAATTAGAAGACGTCATACAAGCTCATCAAGATCTCGAAGGAAGAAAAATTTTAGGTCCAGCTGTGATAGTTCCTAATTAAGATCAACATCCATATCTGACATATGTAGCTTAAGCGCATTTGTTGAAATTTGAATTTCTCTTATAAAAAATATAATTGAGATTATCATTGATAAACAACAGGATCCAAAAATTACTCTAGCTAAAAAAACCTCTTCCAAGTATAAAGCAAATACAGTCAACATATTAAATAGAAATCCAAATGAAGCAAAGAGTATTGTCCATCTTAAAAGAGTTATTCTACCACTAAGATTAATAAACTGTTTTTTCCATTCAGGTGGGATGTGTTTTTCATAAACATGCTCATCATGAAGTTGTCGAATTAATATACTTAAAGAATGGAATCTATTGCTATAGACAGCCATCATTAAAGGAATTGCAGGAAACATTAAAGCTGTGACTGTGTAGTCTATATTCATACGAATCAATTTGATTATGAAACTAGGCTTTGTTATTTACAAGTAAAAAATTATGAACCAAGTAAAACTATTTATAGACTTAACAAGGCTTAAAAAACCAATTGGGTTCATGTTATTATTTTGGCCCTGCACATGGGGTTTAACCTTGGCTTATGATTTTTCCTCAGGTTTAAATAGTTATTTTTTTTATTTAATTCTATTCTTTCTGGGATCTGTTTTGATGAGATCGGCCGGATGTATTGTAAATGATATATTAGATAAAGAATTTGATGCAAAAGTATATCGAACAAGAGAACGACCAGTTGCATCAGGTAAAGTTTCAATAAAAAATGCAATTTATTATGCATTAATTTTGTGTTTTTTAGCACTATTAGTTCTATTAAAATTTAATTTATTTACCATTATCCTGGCTCTTGGATCAATGCCTCTCGCATTTACATATCCACTTATGAAAAGATATACTTATTGGCCTCAATTATTTTTAGGAATTACATTTAATTATGGGTTAATTCTAGGATGGACTGCAATTAAAGGTCAAATAGATCTGGCGCCTATTGTTTTTTATATAGGGGCCATATTTTGGACACTGGGTTATGACACCATATACGGGTATCAAGATATTAAAGATGATGAAATAATCGGTTTAAAATCAACCTCAATTAAATTTAAAGGTAAAGCAAAAAAATTTTTAGTTTTATGTTACTCTTGCTTAATGTTTCTTTTTTTTCTTGGAGGATATTATATGAAGTTTGATTTTAAATACTACATTTTATCTATTTTACCAATTATTCATTTATTTTTTTATCAAACAAAAATTTTTAATTTAAATGATCCATCAAGTTGCTTAAAAGCATTTAAAAGTAATAATTTTTTTGGGTTTATCATTCTTACTATTATTATTATAGCAAAAATTTAATAATGAATAAAACAGATATTTATAAAAGATTATTTACAGATTATTCAAAAAAATATTTAGATAAAATTTTTTTATCGTGTTTTTTTTCTATTTTGGTTGCAGGAAGTACATCTTCTATTGCGTGGCTACTAGACCCTGCAATTGAAAAACTTTTTATAGAAAAGGATCAAACTTTAATAATTATAATACCACTATTAATCATAATTGCATTTGCAACAAAAGGTTTATCTTTATATTTTGCAAAAGCAATTATGATTGGTGTTGGCGAGTCAGTGAAAAAAATGCTTCAGTTCGATATGGTTAATAATCTCATTGGTACTGATACTCAAATTATAGACAAAAAACATTCTGGTAAATTTATATCAAATCTTACATATGATGTTACACATATTACTAATTTATTAAGTAATGCAATATTGACATTATTTAAGGACTCCTTAACTCTAGTTGGTCTTTTAACTGTAATGTTCATGCAAAATTGGAGGTTAGCTCTTATCTCTATCATCATGATACCTCTAGCTAGCATTTCAGCAAAAACTTTAGGTAAAAGAATTAGCAAAGTAACAACTCAGGCCCAAGAAAAATCTGGTTATCTAACAACCTATTTAGTTGAATTATTTAAAAATCACAAACTAATTAAAATTTTTCAAAAGGAGTCATATGAAAAAGAAAGAGCAGATAAATATTTAAATCAACTTAAAGAAAAAAATCAAAAAATTCAAACAGTATATGTAAGGATGTCACCAATTATGGAAACTTTAACCGGTATAATGATAGCTGTTTTAATTTTTTATGCTGGAAAATTAATGTCTGACGATCAGCTTGAAATAAATAACTTTTTCTCATTTTTAGCTGCTATGATGTTGGCATATCAACCGGTAAGATCATTATCCACTTTAAATATGGTTCTAAATCAAGGATTATCTGCAGCCTCAAGAATTTTGCCAATTATTGACCAAAAAAATAGTATTAATGATAGCGATAGCGCATATCCAATTAAAATAGATAAATCCGATATAGAATTTTCAAATGTTATTTTTGCTTATGAAGTTAAAGAAGGTGTAACTTTAAATTCAGTAAACCTTAATTTTAAAGGGGGTAAAATGACATCTTTAGTAGGTCACAGTGGAGCTGGTAAATCTACAATACTAAACTTAATACCAAGATTTTATGATTGTCAATCGGGAGACATTTTTATTGACGGTCAATCTATATATAAATCGACAATAAAATCACTTAGAGATCAAATTTCAATGGTAAGTCAGGAAACTACATTATTTGATGATACAATTAAAAATAATATTAAATACGCAAGATCTAACGCTACAGATCAAGAAATCTTTGAAGTTGCAAAACTATCATTTTGTGATGATTTTATTGATAATCTCCCTAATAAATTTGACACACTTATTGGTGAAAATGGCGTTAGACTTTCAGGTGGTGAAAAACAAAGACTATCTATTGCAAGAGCTATGTTAAAAAAAAGTTCAATAATTTTACTTGATGAAGCAACTTCATCGCTCGACTCTGAAACTGAAAGTAAGATTCAAGAAGCACTAAAGACTTTAACAAAAAATAAAACTACAATTGTAATAGCTCATAGATTATCAACAATTTTAAATTCAAATAATATTTATGTAATTGACTCGGGAAATGTAATTGCAAGTGGAAATCACGATGATCTGATGATTAAATCTG
>CACIRC010000008.1 GCA_902588895.1 uncultured Pelagibacteraceae bacterium | reverse complement strand
GTCGTAATGTCTGATATGGCTGTAGATACTACTGGTATTAAAAATATAGACTCAATTCAAACTGGAGAACTATGTAAAGAGGCAATGTTTTTTGCAAAAGATTTAATGAAAGAAAATGGATATTTTGTTTCAAAAATTTTTATGGGAGGAACATTTAACGAAATCGTCGCAGAGGGAAAAAAATATTTTAAAGAAGTTAAGGTTTTTAAACCTAAATCTAGCAGAAAAGATTCAAAAGAAAGTTTTATAATTTGTAGAAAAATTCGATAGAGACTTTTATTTTAAAAGGAATCGTATATAAAAGATTATGGTTCCCATAAAAGAAGCACTTACCTTTGATGATGTTACATTAGCTCCTAAGTATTCTGAAATATTACCTTCTGATGCAGACACTAGTGTATCTTTAACAAAGCATTTGAAGCTTAAAATTCCACTTTTATCATCTGCAATGGATACAGTCACAGAGAGTAGGATGGCAATAGCTATAGCTAAAGCTGGGGGTATTGGAGTAATTCACAGAAACCTTGATATAAAAAAACAAGTATCAGAGATAAAAAAAGTAAAAAAACAAAAACTAATTGTTGGAGCAGCTGTAGGTGCAGCGCAAAATGAATTTATTAGAGCTAAAGAAATAATTAAAGAAGGTGTAGATTTAATTGTAGTAGATACAGCACACGGTCATACAAAGAAAGTTGCAGAAATTATCAAATATATAAAAAAAATAAAAACCAACAAAATTGCTTTATGTGCAGGAAATATCGCTACACCAGAAGCTGCGAAATTTTTAATAAAGTTAGGAGTAGATATAATTAAAATTGGCATAGGACCAGGTTCTATTTGCACAACAAGATTAGTTGCTGGAATAGGAGTTCCTCAATTAAGCGCAATTTTAGCTGTAAGAAGTGGTTTAAAGAATAAAAATATTAAAATAATTTCAGATGGGGGAATAAAATATTCTGGTGATTTAGCAAAAGCTTTTGCTGCAGGAGCTGATGCTGTAATGATTGGTTCGTTATTTGCGGGTACAAACGAAACCCCAGGTAAATTAATTAAAAAAAATGGACAGCTTTTTAAAAGTTTTAGAGGCATGGGGTCTGTTGGAGCTATGAATAAAGGGTCAGCTGATAGATATTTTCAAAAAAAACAAAAAGACTCCTCAAAATATGTACCTGAAGGTGTTGAAGGTTTTGTAAAATATAAAGGAGATGTTGGGAGTATTATTTATAAATTAATTGGTGGATTGAAATCTTCTATGGGCTATCTTGGATCAAAAACAATCATTAAATTAAGAAATAAACCACAATTTGTGAAAATTACAAAAGCTGGATTTTATGAAAGTATGGTTCATAATGTAGATGTGGTAAAAAACGATAGTAAATATTAATGAGCAAATTTTTTAAATTTATAGGATTAATACTTTTAACAGCTTCTTTTAACAGCACTTCATTTAGTAAAGAAAATTTTTTTAATGAAGCTTTAGAATTGTTTAAAAAAGAAAAATATGAAGATGCTCGTTTTTTATTTGAGAGAGATATAGTTTTTAATCCAAAAAACGCAAACTCATATTTATATTTAGCAAAAATTTACAATAAAGAAGAAGATCAAAGAAAAGAAGAATATAATTTAGAAACAACACTTTTAATTGAGCCTAATAACGAAGAAGCTTTATTAATGTTAATGAAAATTGCTTTAGAAAAATCTAATTATGAAAAAGTCAAAGATCTTTCGGATAAGTTTGTGAAAGTTTGCAAAGATTTATGTGATGAAAACAAAGATATTCAAGAGTCATTAAAAAATATAGAACCTGAAAATAATGAGTCTTGATCAAAATCTTAACAGAATCTTAATAATAGATTTTGGATCTCAATTTACTCAATTAATTGCAAGAAGAGTAAGAGAATTAGGTGTGTTTTCAGAAATAGTTAGTCACAAAAAAATAAAACTAAAAGACATAAATAACAACATTAAAGGAATAGTATTATCTGGCGGCCCATTAAATGTTTATCAAATAAAGAAGTATTCATTTGATAAAAAAATTTTACAACTTGATGTACCAGTTCTTGGAATATGCTTTGGGCACCAAATTTTGTCAAAACTTAATGGTGGAAGAGTGAAGCAATCAAAACATAGAGAATTTGGTCTAGCTAATGTTTATAAAAAAAACAAAAGTCTTTTAACAACTAATTTTTTTGGAAAAAAAAAATTCAAACAAGTTTGGATGAGCCATGCTGATCAAGTTTCAAAGCTTCCTAAGAATTTTAAAGTTGTTGCATCAAGCACTAATTCAAAATTTGCAATTGTTGAAAATAAAATAAAAAAATATTATGGGGTACAATTCCACCCTGAGGTAACTCATACAGAGAATGGAAAAAAATTAATAAGTAATTTCATTTTTTTAATTTGTAAAATTAAAAAAAATTGGTCCTCTAGGGATCAAAAAAATCAGCTTATTAAAGATGTTAGAAAACAAGTTGAAAATAACAAAGTTATTTGTGCATTATCAGGAGGTGTGGATAGTAGTGTAGTGGCTCAATTACTTAATAAAGCTATTGGTAAAAAACTTTATTGTATTTTTGTAAACACTGGCCTTTTAAGAAAAAATGAGGAAGTACAAGTAGTTAAAACTTTTAAGATGCGTTTAAAAATGAATTTAATTTATGTAAATGCTGAAAAGGAATTTTTAAAAAAATTAAAAAATGTATCTGATCCAGAAAAAAAAAGAAAAATAATAGGTAATTTATTTATTAAAATTTTCGAGCGATACGCTAAGAAAATTAAAAATGTTAAATTTTTAGCTCAGGGTACTCTTTATCCAGATTTAATTGAGAGCAAATCTGTTACTGGTAGCCAAACTTCTAAAATTAAATCACATCATAATGTTGGTGGTCTACCCAAAAAAATGAATTTAAAATTAGTAGAACCACTAAAATTCTTATTTAAGGATGAGGTAAGAAAATTGGGATTTGAGTTAAATTTAAGTAAAGAAATTATTTCAAGACATCCTTTTCCAGGACCAGGTTTAGCCATTCGAATGCCAGGCATAATAACTAATGAAAAAATTAAAATTCTAAAAGAGGCTGATTATTACTTTATTCAAACTTTAAAAGATCAAGGTCTTTATCATAAGATTTGGCAAGCTTATGCAGCATTACTTCCAGTAAAAACAGTTGGTGTTATGGGAGACAATCGTACTTATGAATACTTATGTTTATTAAGAGCAATTACATCTGAAGATGGAATGACAGCTGACTATTATGAATTTAAAAAGTCTTTTATGCAAACTATATCAAATAAAATAGTTAACAGTATAAGGGGTATAAACAGAGTAGTGTATGATGTTACTTCAAAACCACCTAGCACTATTGAATTAGAGTAGTTTTTAATTATAAATTAACATTATGAAATATTTACACACAATGATTAGAATTAAAGACGTGGCTGAGTCTCTAAGATTTTTCTGCGAAGGGCTTGGTTTGAAAGAAACAAGAAGAATGGAAAATGAAAAAGGAAGATTTACATTAATTTTTCTTGCGGCACCAAATGATGAAAAAGCAGAAATAGAATTAACATACAATTGGGATGGTGATGAGCTTGGCGAAGGTTCAAGAAATTTTGGTCATCTCGCTTATAGAGTAGATAATATTTATGAAACCTGTCAAAGATTAATGGACATGGGTTACATTATTAATAGACCACCAAGAGATGGTCATATGGCTTTTGTTAGATCACCAGACAAAATCTCAATTGAAATTCTTCAAGAGGGAAATCTAGAACCCAAAGAACCTTGGACTTCAATGGAAAATACCGGCTCTTGGTAGGTCGATGAAAAAAAAAATTTCAGATTTAATTAAAAAAAAAAATAAACAAAAAATTGTAAGTTTAACTGCTTATTCAAAAAACGTAGCATCAATTTTAGACAATCATTGTGATATTATACTTGTTGGAGACTCTCTTGGATCTGTTTTGTATAATTATAAATCTACGAGAGAAGTAACTTTGAATATTATGATTCAACATTCTAAAAGTGTCAGAATGGGTATAAAAAAAAGTTTAATGATTGTTGATATGCCACATAACACTTATCGAACTCCTAAAGAGGCCTTGAAAAATGCAAAACAAATAATGAAAAAAACTAAATGTGATGGAGTAAAATTGGAAGGTGGAAAAAAAATTTACGAAACAATCAAAACATTAGTTAGAAATAAAATTCCAGTTATGGGCCATTTAGGTTTATTGCCTCAATCAGATAAAACTTTCAAATTTAAAGGCAAAAAAAAGTTAGAGAGAGATAACATTATAAGAGACTCGCAATTATTAGAAAAAGCTGGTGTATTTTCAATTGTTTTAGAATGTGTTGAAACTTCTTTAGCAAAGCTTGTAACTCAGAATTTAAAGGTACCAACCATTGGTATTGGAGCTTCTAAATATTGTGATGGTCAGATATTAGTTATTGATGATTTAATCGGTTTAAATCCAATGAATTATAGGTTTGTAAAAAAATATGTAAATATTAGAAACGAAATTTCTAAAGCTGTTTCAAATTATTCAAAAGAAGTTAGAAAAATTAAATTTCCAAATAAGAAAAACTCATATTAATTAAAAGTATTTTTTAAATTCCTCATTAATATTTAATATTTCTAAGTCAACCAATCCACCAATTACTAATTGTAGGCCAACGATCAAAATAAATATTAAACCAATATAGGCTATCCAAATGTGTCTTTGAATATAATTAGCCATATATGTAGCCAAAGCACCAGTTAAAACAACTGATAACATCAGTCCAAATATCATAAAACCAAAATATCCTTTTGCTGCAGCAACTACACCGATGACATTATCGAAACTAATCATGATATCTGCAAATAAAACTTTTCCAATACTACTAATATACGAAGGTTCTTTCCCTTTTTTTGTAGTAGGTTTTACTTTTTTAATGTCTAATAAATCTTTCCTTAAATCATTTACAATCCAAATTAATAACAAACCACCTAAAATCTTTATAAAATAAAATTCAAATAAAAAAGTCGCAAAAACTGCGAAAAAAATTTTAAAAACAAATGCTCCAATTACGCCCCAAAGAATTATTTGTTTTCTATTTTTTGGAACAAAATTAGAAGCGATAGACCCAACTATCACTGCATTATCTGCTGTTAATATAATTGTGATAAAAATTATATTGGTTAGAATTATGAGTTCTTCAATCAAAATGAATATATAATAGTACAATCAGTAAAATTTTCAATTAGACTGATGTGAAATTTTTATTGATTTAGCCTTTAGGAAATAATTAAATATGACTTTTAAAAAGGAGGATAGATGAAATTATTCAAATTATTTATATCTATAATTACTTCAGTATTGTTATTTGCAAACATTTCTTTAGCTGAAAAATGGGATATGGCACTAGCTTATGGTGCTGGAAACTTTCATTCTGCTAATGCAACAGAATTTGCAAAGAATGTAACTGAAAAAAGTGGTGGAAAACTTACAATTGTTACTCACCCAGGTGGTTCATTATTTAAAGGTGGTGAAATTTTCAGAGCCGTAAGAACAGGTCAAGCACCTATTGGCGAAAGATTTATGTCTGCTCTTGGAAAAGAAGATCCTTTATATGAAATTGACTCATTACCTTTCTTAGCAACTACTTATAATGATGCTATGAAATTATATGAAGCTTCAAAACCATATATTGTTAAGAGTCTCGATGAAAAAGGATTGGTATTTCTTTATGCAGTGCCATGGCCTGCACAAGGACTTTACAGTAAAAAGCAAATTAAAAAAGTTGGTGATCTAAATGGATTAAAATTTAGAGCATACAACTCTGCAACAATAAGAATTGCGGAGTTAACAGGAATGGCGCCAACTAAAATTGAAGCAGCTGAAATTAGCCAAGCTTTTTCTACAGGTGCAGTTGAAAGTATGATTACTTCTCCTACAACTGGTAAAAATAGCAAGATTTGGGAAAATGGTGTTAAATATTTTTATGATATAGCAGCATGGTTTCCAAAAAACATGATCATAGCTAATAAAGCCGCTTGGAATAAGCTTGATAAAGCAACTCAAGATCTAGTAATGAACCAAGCAGCGATTGCTGAAGAAAAAGGTTGGGAATTATCTAAACAAGGTAATACTGGAGATAAGAAAGCTTTAGCAGATGCTGGAATGGAAGTAGGCGAAGTTAATTCAGCTTTGAAAAAACATTTTGAAAAAGTTGGGGCAACAATGTCTGAAGAATGGAAAGCAAAAGCCGGGGACAGAGGTGCTGCAGTTTTATCTGCATACAAATAAATAGTCTTAAAAAAAAGGCCAACTTGTAGTAAGTTGGCCTTTTTATTAAATGTTTCAATCAATAAATAACAATTTAAATAAGCTTTATAAATTTTCAGGATATTTAGCTGCTTTTTTTTTAATTCTTGTTGCAGTTTTTATTTTGATTGGAATTTCCTCAAGAATTTTTGGTTTTTATATAAGAGGTTTAGCTGAGTACTCAGGTTACTGCATGGCCGCAGCTTCTTTTTATGCATTAGCATTTACTTTTGTTGAGGGTGGGCATATTCGAATTACTCTTTTTCTAGAAAAAGCCTCTTCATCTTATAAGAAATTTTTGGAACGGTGGTGTTTGACCGTAGCAGCAATTTTTTCAGGCTATTTGTCTTTTTACTTATGGAAAATGTTATTAATCTCCTATGATTTTCAAGAAAGAAGCGAAGGTGCTGATGAGATTTTAATATGGATTCCTCAAACTAGCGTAGCAATCGGATCTTTAATCTTTTTTATTGCTGTTTTACATAAATTTATTTTAACAATTTTAAATAAGAATGACTGAAATATTTCTCATAATATTTTTTATAAGTGTACTATTATTTTTTCTTGGATCTGGCATCTGGGTAGCCATAAGCATGATAGGAGTTTCAACAATTGGGATGATGTTATTTACTTCAAGACCAGTTGGTGATGCTATGGCAACTACAATATGGGGAACCTCCTCATCATGGACATTAACAGCTTTACCGTTATTTGTTTGGATGGGTGAAATTTTATTTAGGACTAGATTATCTGAAAATTTATTTGCTGGATTATCACCATGGATGCAAAAATTACCTGGTGGATTAATTCATGTAAATGTTGTTGGTTGTGCACTTTTTGCTGCAATTTCTGGCTCTTCAGCAGCAACTGTTGCAACAGTAGGCAAGATGTCTATTCCAGAATTAAGAAAAAGAAAATATCCCGAAAAAATTTTGTTAGGTAGTCTAGCTGGCTCAGGAACCTTAGGGCTTCTTATACCTCCTTCAATAATATTAATTATTTATGGAGTAACTGTCCAAGAGTCTATTGCAAAGCTCTTTATTGCAGGAATTATTCCAGGGATCATGATTGCACTTATATTTATGTCTTACGTGATTATCTGGTCCTTAATAAATAAAGAAAGTATGCCAAAGTATGTAGAAAATTTTTCTTTTTTAGAAAAAATTAAAAAATCCAAACAATTGTTACCTGTAATTATTTTAATATCAGCTGTGATTGGGTCAATATATACTGGAGTTGCAACAGCGACAGAGGCTGCTTCTTTAGGTGTAGTAGGGGCATTAATTTTATCTTACTTTCAAAAGAGTTTGACTATTAAAACATTTAAACAATCTTTGTTAGGAGCAACTAAAACATCTTGTATGATTGCTTTTATTTTGGCTGGCTCTACATTTTTATCATTAGCAATGGGATTTACTGGTCTTCCAAGAAATTTAGCTATTTGGATACAAAATATGGAACTATCGCCTTATGTATTAATTTTTGTTTTAATGATTTTTTATATTATTCTAGGAATGTTTCTTGATGGAATTTCAGCCGTAGTGCTTACAATGGCAATTATTGAACCAATGATTAGACAAGCTGGTTTTGATATGATTTGGTTTGGTATATTTTTGGTTATAGTAGTTGAGATGGCTCAAATTACACCACCTGTAGGATTCAATTTATTTGTATTACAAGGAATGGCTAACAAAGATATGGGGTTTATTGCAAGGAGTGCATTCCCATTGTTTATGTTAATGATCCTTGCAGTAATTCTTGTTGTTATTTTTCCAGAGATAGCTTTATGGATGCCACAACAGATGGTTCAAAACATTAATTAATATTTTGATTTTTTTGTTCCATCGATAATTTGTTTTAATTCAGTATATTCCTCACAATTACAGTTTTCTAATATTTTTAATCTTTCTTTTGCTAAATCTAATCTGTTTGTTGCAACATACAATTCACCCAAGTACTCATTTATACCTATATGGCTTGGTTCAATCGCCAAACCTTGTAGATAATATTTTTCACCATTTTCATAATCACCAAGTTTTCTAGTAGTGAAACCTAAATAATTTAAAGTATCAGCTTGATTAGGTTTCTTAGAATTTGATTTTAAAAGCAGTTTTTGAGCTTTAGCATATCTTTTTTTTGCTTTTTCAAGTTTCCCTTTTTTTTCATATTTTTTGGCCCACTTTATCGACTCAACAGCTTTTGCATAATCTGTCTTTACTTTTGCTGGTTTAGGATCTGATCCTGCAGAAAATGAGTTTGTAGCAAATAATGTTAGGCATAAAATTATAAATAGTCTTTTAATCATTTATAAATTTCTCCATTTTATTTAAAGGTTTTAGTTGTAATCCATTCTCTATCAAGTTTTCTCTTATTGATTTTGCTGTAGATAACGAACTTATGTTATCCCCATGTATGCATACAGAGTCAATTTCACAAGGTATCTGCTTTCCACTGTGACAATTAAGTGACTGATTTTTAACCATATTTAGCACGTGTTTTTTGGCTTCTTCTGGATCAGTAATAAGAGCGTGTGATTTTTTTCTGGAAACCAGGTTGCCATCATCCTCATAATTTCTATCCGCAAAAATCTCACAAGCAATTCGCATATCTAGTTTTTTTGCCGCTTCTTCCATTTTAGATCCAGTAGGAACCAAATAAATTAAATCTTTACCAATCTCATTTATCGCTTTTGCTAATGTAGTTGCTAAATCAATATCTTCACAAGCCATATTATTTAAAGCACCGTGTGGTTTTATATGAGTGACGTTTTCCCCATGATCTTGGGCAATTTTTTGAAGAATTTCATATTGATCAATAATCAGTTGCCTTACCTCATTAGGTGGAAGATTTATTCTTTGTCTTCCAAAATTTTCAGGGTCATTAAATGACGGATGCGCTCCAATACTAACACCATTTTTTTTTGAAATTTGAACTACTTGATTCATCGACTCATTATCACCTGCATGATAACCACATGCGACATTTGCAGAATTAACTATTTCTAGTAAATCTGGATCATACTTATTTGAATGATGTTTTGATTTTTCACCTAAATCGCAATTTATATTAATTTCCATAGTCTCTAATGTTAAGTATAACATGACATGATAAAAAATATATCAAATCTTGGTGACGCAGCTTTGTACTGTGATTTTGGTAATGAAGTAAATAAATCAATTAATTCACAAGTTATAAAATATTTTAAAACTATTAAAAAAAAAAAATTTGAAGGGATAAATAATTTAACACCTTCTTATAATAAATTAATTATTTCTTATGATCTAAAAAAAACAAATTTTAAAGAAGTAAAAAATTATGTTGAAAATATAAATGCTGAAGACTCAATAGATACAAATTCTAAAAAATTAGAAATACCAGTTTGTTGTCATGAAAATTTCTCAATGGATATTAAAAGATTGGAAGAAATATTAAAATTAAGTAGAGAAAAAATTTTAGAGAATTTTTTAAATAAGGAATATTTTTGTTACATGACAGGGTTTATTGCTGGCATGCCTTTTCTTGGTGACTTAGATGAGAATATGCAAGCTCAACGTTTAGAAACCCCAAGAGTAAAAGTGCCAAAGGGATCTGTTGCCTTAACTGAACAATTTGTAAACATTTATACATTTGAAAGCCCAGGTGGATGGAATATTTTAGGAAACACACCTTTGGATGTTTTTGATAGTTCAAAAGAAGATAAACCAAATCTAATTAACCCAGGAGATACAGTAATTTTCAAGGAAATTACTTTAGATCAGTATAAAAATTATAATGAGTAGTAATTATCTAGATATAATCAGACCTGGAATTAATACTACCTTTCAAGATAAAGGCAGGGATCATCTTTATCATATTGGCATTCCATTTAGTGGTGCTATGGATAATAGAAACTACCTTATAGCTAATAAACTTGTTAATAATAATTTAGATTCTTCAGTGATAGAGTTTGCATATCAAGGTCCTCACATAAAGTATTCAGGAGAAAAAATTAATTTTGCTGTTACTGGAGATGTAATTTTTTCAATTAAAAAAAAAGATACTGAAATTGAGGGAAATTGTTACGAAAGCTATCAAATTGAAAATGGAGATGAGATAAATATCATATCTACAAATAAATCAGTTTATGGATATTTAGCAATAGGTGGAGAGTTCGATTTAAAATTTCAATGGAATAGTTGTTCTATAAATACAAAAGCAAATATTGGATCTAATGATGGAAAAAAATTAGATGTAGGGCAAAGAATTAATTTAAAAAAAATAAATTCAAATAAGGATATTAAAAAAACTAGTTACATTAATACCAAAATAGAAAACATAAGGGTGATCAAAGGCACTAATTTTGATTACTTTTCTGAAGAAGGTAAAAAAATATTTTATGAAAAGGAATTCACAGTATCGAAACTTTCAGACAGAATGGGCATGAGACTAGAGGGACCTAAAATTGATAATATTGTGAATACCAACATAAAATCAGAGGGTTTGATTAAAGGTGTAATCCAAGTACCAGCAGACGGAAATCCAATTATAATGCTTTCAGATCATGGTACTATTGGCGGTTATCCAAAAATTGGAGTCGTGGCTAGTGTCGATTATGACCGATTAGTACAGATGTCTCCTGGTTCAAAAGTAAAATTTAAAGAGATTAATCTATCTGATGCAGAGACTTTATTTAAGTTATATGAAATGGAAACTCAAAATTTAATATCACAAATTTAATGAATTTTTTATCAAAAATACCAGGCCCTTTTTTAGTTTTTTTAGGAGCTTGTGCATTAAGTTTTGGAGGTTTAATTGTTAAGTCTTTTAATGGATCTACACTTTGGCAAATATTATTTTGGAGATCACTTTTCTTTATTGGGGTAATTACAATTTTTTTAATCTTTACTTACAAAGGAAAAATTCTCAGTGCTCTTTATAAATCTGGAATTCCAGGTTTATTCGGAGGTATAATTTTATCCATAGGATTTGCTAGTTATGTATTTGCTATGTACGAAACAACAGTAGCTAATGCAAACTTTATAATACAAACTCAAGCTTTGTTTTTAGCAATTTTTGGTTACGTATTTTTAAAAGAAAAAATTTCAAAAATTACATTAACTTGCATTATTACAGCAGTAGTTGGTATCATTTTAATGTTAGGAAGTTCACTAACCCCAGGTCAAATGACTGGAAACTTAGTTGCATTTATCATGCCGATATCATTTGCAATCTTAATTTTAATTGTCAGAAAATATCCAAAAGTCGACATGATACCTTTACAATTGGTTGCTGGAATTTTTGCAACACTAATAGGTTTGTTCATGTCACCGAGTATTATGGTTTCAACAAATGATATTTTTTTAGGTTTTATTGCAGGATTTTTTCAAGTTGGACTTGGATTTATACTTATAACAATTGGAGCAAGATCAACTCCTTCAGCATTTGTTGGAATTATTATGCTAACAGAAGCTGTCCTTGGACCTTTGTGGGCATGGATGTTTGCAAACGAAAATCCGCCACTTACAGTGCTTTTTGGTGGAGCGGTAGTTATAACAGCGGTTGTTATACAGTTTTTGTCTCCATTACTTGTCAAAAAGGTAGCTAAATAAATTTCACATAAACATTTTAAATGTGCTATAAATTTATATACGGGAGAGACTACTTTTGTAGCGCCGAAGGAGCAACCACCCCGGAAACTCTCAGGCAAAAGGACCGTACATATTAACTCTGGAAAGAGAAGTATTCTCGCCGAAGGAGCAAATCTCTCAGGCACCAAGACAGAGGGGGTACAGAAGAGTTAATATGGAAATAAAAAAAACATCGCTAAATAAACTTCATCAAAGTAACAATGCTAAGTTTGTTGAATTCGCTGGTTATGAAATGCCAATTCAGTATAGCAAAGGCATTATTGAAGAACATAAATTCACAAGATCTAATTCTGGAATATTTGATGTATCTCATATGGGTCAATTATTTATATATGGTGATGAAAGTTTAACAGAAGAATTAGAAAAAATTTTTCCATTAGATTTAAAAAATTTAAAACAAAACTGCTCTAAGTATAGTTTTTTAATGAATGAAGATGCTGGAATTTATGATGACTTAATTATCACTAAAATAGAGGAGGGGTATTTAATTATCTTAAATGCTGCATGCAAAGATAAAGATTTTGAGATTTTATCAAATTTACTAGGTTCAAAATTTAAAATGAACTTAGATAACAATAAATCTTTAATAGCAATTCAAGGACCTAAATCTGTTGAAATTTTAAACTCAATTATAAATGGGGTTGATCAACTAAGTTTTATGACAGGAAATTGGTTTGATTCTGATAATCAAAAATTATTTGTCACAAGATCAGGTTATACAGGGGAAGATGGGTTTGAAATTTCAATTTCTAACGATAAAGCGGAAAAATTCGTTGAAAATTTAATAGAAAAGGGAGCACAACTTATAGGACTTGGGGCAAGAGATACCTTGAGATTAGAAGCTGGATTATGTTTATATGGTCACGAATTAGATATAAATAAAACACCAGTTGAGGCAAACCTTAGATGGGCAATCTCAAAATCTAGATTATCAGATGGAGGTTTTATTGGATCAAAAAAAATTATGAACCAAATGCAAGATGGAGCAAGCCAAATAAGAGTAGGGATTAAGCCCGAAGGTAGACTGATTGCAAGAGAAAAAACAAAAATATTTGATGATACAGATAAACAAATTGGTGAGATAACTAGTGGAACGTTTGGACCAAGTGTAAACGGTCCTATAGCGATGGGTTATGTTGATAAAGAGTTTTCAAAGGTTGATACTAAAATTTTGATTGAGGTAAGAGGAAAAAAACATCCAGCAAATGTTTGCGCATTACCATTTTATAAAAAAAATTATGTGAAAGGAGTAAATTAATGAGTGAAGTAAAATTTTCTAAAGAACATGAGTGGATTACTTTGGAGGGAGATGTAGCTACAATAGGAATTACAAAACATGCAACAGAAATGCTTGGAGACATAGTTTTTGCAGAACTTCCTGAAAAAGGATCTAATGTTGAAAAAGATGGTACTGCAGGAGTAGTAGAATCTACGAAAGCTGCTAGTGATGTTTATACTCCAGTAAGTGGTGAAGTGGTAGATACCAATCAGTCTATAGTAGATGATCCTGCCAAAATTAATGAGGACCCTGAAGGTAGTGCATGGTTTTTTAAATTGAAAATTAAAGACACAACTGAGCTAGATACTTTAATGAACAAAGAAGAATACGATAAATTTGCAAAGGAGACATCAAGTTAATGCTGCATAATTCACAAAAAGATTTTATTAGAAGACACATAGGTCCATCTGAGAAGGACCAAGAAAAAATGCTTAAAGATCTTAACTTTAAGTCATTAGATGAATTTATTAATAGCACAATTCCAGAAAAAATTCAGTTTAAGGGTGAATTAAATATCGGTGAACCAAACTCAGAATATGAAGCTTTAAGAAAATTAAAAGCAATTTCAAAAAAAAACCAAATTTACTCAAATTTTTTAGGCATGGGTTATTATGGGACCTACACACCATACGTAATTTTAAGAAATATATTAGAAAATCCAGGATGGTATACATCATATACACCTTATCAGCCCGAAGTAGCACAAGGTAGATTAGAGATGCTATTAAACTTTCAACAAATGATTGTTGATTTTACAGGCATGGATATAGCAAACGCCTCTTTGCTTGACGAAGGAACAGCAGCTGCCGAAGCTATGGGTTTAAGTCATAGACTAAATAAAAGTGATAGTAATTTAGTTTTTGTTTCAGAGAATTGCCATCCACAAACAATTGATGTTATTCAAACTAGAGCAGAACCAATGGGTCTCAAAGTACTTGTTGGAAATGAGGATAAAGTTCTAGAGCAGCTGAAAGAAGATATTGTTTGCGGAGTTTTACAATATCCAGGAACTTTAGGTGATATCAAAGATCCTAGTGAGGCCATAAGTAAAATTCATAAAAAAAATGGAAAAGCAATTTTAGTTTGTGATCTCCTTGCCTTGTCTATGTTAAAAACACCAAGAGAACTTGGAGCTGATATTGCAGTCGGTAGCTCCCAAAGATTTGGTATTCCAATGGGTTATGGAGGACCTCATGCTGCCTTTTTTGCAACAAAAGATGAATATAAACGATCTATGCCAGGTAGGATCGTTGGGGTTTCGGTGGATAGGCATGGAAACAAGGCTTATAGGTTGTCATTACAAACTAGAGAGCAACACATAAGAAGAGACAAAGCTACAAGTAATATTTGTACTGCTCAAGCTTTATTAGCGATTGTTTCGGCAGCATATGCTATTTATCACGGACCAGACGGACTTAAAAGTATTTCTGAAAGAGTATCTCAACTAGCAAAAAATTTTGCTGATAAAATAAAACAATCTGGATATGAATTATACTCAGATTATTTTTTTGATACTGTAACTATTATAACTAAAGAAAAGACTGATCAGATTTTCAAAAATGCTTTAGACCAAAAAGTTAATATTAGAAAAGTAAATTCAGAAATGCTGTCTGTTTCATTCGATGAAAGAAAAAATGTTTACAGAGTAAATCAATTACTAAAAATATTTAATGCTGCAGAATCAATTAAAAAAGAGGACCCTACTGTTAGTCTACCAAATCTACCAAAAAATTTATTAAGAACTTCAAAATATTTAGAACACCCTGTTTTTAATTTATATCATTCAGAAACAGAAATGCTTAGATATCTTAAAAAGTTAGAGGATAAGGATATAGCTCTTAACAGAACAATGATCGCTCTAGGTTCGTGTACTATGAAATTAAATGCTACTGCAGAAATGATACCTATTTCGTGGAGAGAATTGGCTGAGCCCCACCCATTCGTACCTGTGGAACAGATGGAGGGATATAGAGAAATGTTTACAGATCTTAAAAATTGGTTGAGATCTATTACCGGTTTTTCTGGTGTTTCACTTCAGCCAAATGCGGGAGCCCAAGGTGAGTATGCTGGCTTAATGGTAATAAGAAAATATCATTTAGATAGAGGGGATGAAAATAGAAATATATGTTTAATTCCAAGCTCAGCGCATGGAACTAATCCAGCAAGTGCACAGATGGTTGGAATGAAAGTTGTAGTTGTTGACTGTGATAAAGAGGGAAATGTTGATTTTGAAGATTTAAAGAAAAAAGCAGAATTGCATTCAGACAATCTTGGTGCTTTAATGGTAACTTATCCATCAACCCATGGTGTATTTGAGGAAAAAATTAAAGATATATGTGAAGTAATTCATGAACATGGTGGTCAAGTTTATATGGATGGAGCAAACCTAAACGCACTTGTTGGAGTTGCAAAACCAGGAAATTTTGGTCCTGATGTTTGTCATATAAATTTGCATAAAACATTTTGTATTCCGCATGGTGGAGGAGGACCTGGAATGGGACCCATCGCATGTAAAAGACATTTACAAGTTTATCTGCCCAATCATCCGGTCGTAAAAGATTGTGGACCTGCAAGCGGAATAGGTGCCGTTTCAGCAGCCCCTTGGGGAAGCTCAAGTATTTTATCAATTTCTTGGATGTACATTAAGATGATGGGTTCTGAAGGTGTAAAACTTGCAACACAAATTGCAATCCTAAATGCAAATTACATAGCAAATAGATTAAAACACCATTACCCAATTCTTTATAAAGGTTCAAATGGTAATGTAGCTCATGAATGTATTATCGATATTAGATCAATTAAAAGCGAAACAGGCATTTCAGAAGAAGATATAGCTAAAAGATTAATAGATTATGGATTTCATGCACCAACAATGTCATGGCCAGTAGCAGGTACAATGATGATTGAACCAACTGAAAGTGAAAGCTTGTCTGAACTGGACAGATTTTGTGATACTTTGATTAGCATTAAATCAGAAATAGATATGATCAAGTCAGGAAAATTTGATAAAGTTGATAATCCAATTAAAAATGCACCTCATACTGATATTGAATTAGCCTCAGATGAATGGAATCATAAATATTCAAGAGAGCAAGCTGCATATCCAGCAAAATTCTTAAAAGCAAATAAATTTTGGCCTCCAGTTGCAAGAGTTGATAACGTATATGGAGATAAAAATATTTTTTGTACTTGTCCAAGTATGGATGAGTTTAAAGAAGATGCAGCATAATAATTAATGAAAATTGCTGTTGTTGGCTCAGGAATTTCTGGATTAAGTGCTGCTTATTATTTATCTAAAAAACATCAGGTAGATCTTTTCGAGAGAGAAGACCATTTTGGTGGACATTCTCATACAATAGATTTGCTTTTTGATGAAAAAAAAGTTTCAGTAGATATTGGTTTTATTGTTTTTAATTTTCAAACTTATCCAAATTTAATTAATTTTTTTAATGAAAATGATATTCAAATTGAAAAAAGCAATATGTCTTTTTCAGTTTCAGTAGATAATACAAATTTTGAATATTGTGGAAAAGGATTTAGTGGAATTTTCGCAAATAAATCAAATTTATTTAACATAGAGTTCTTAAAAATGTTTTTTGATATAATTAAATTCTATAAAAAAAGTGATCAAGCAAATATATCTAATGATAAAATTACTCTAGGCGAATATTTAAAAAACAATAAATTATCCAAAACATTTGTTGATTATCATATAATACCAATGGTATCTGCAATTTGGTCTATGCCTCCTTATGAAGCGAGCAAAATGCCAATTAGTTTTTTTCTTAGATTTTTTCAAAATCATGGTTTGTTTAAATTAAAAAACAGACCACAGTGGTACACGGTAACTAACAGAAGCAGAACTTATGTAAATAAAATACTTTCTCAAATAAGCGGTGAACATTATAAAAATTATAAAGTTACAAAAATAAAAAGGAAATCATCAGGATTAGATTTATATTATGGTGGAGAAAGTGAATTTTTCGACTATGAAAAAGTAGTTCTAGCGACACACGCTGATGAAGCCTTAAACTTAATTGAAAATCCAACTGATGATGAGAAAAATATTCTCTCGAATTTTAGCTACAAAGAAAATATAGCTTATATACATACAGATCAGCGGGCTATGCCTAAAAACAAAAAAGCCTGGTCCTCTTGGAATTCTTCAATAGATGATAAGAATTTAGAGAAAAATTCAATTACATACTGGTTAAATTTATTACAAAATTTAAATTGTGATGAAAATATTTTCTTAACACTAAATCCTTATTTCAAAATTGATGAGAAAAAAATATTTAGAAAAGTAAAATTTACACATCCTTATTATGATCAAAAAGCATTAGATGCACAATCAGAGCTTGTTAAAATACAAAATCAAAAAGATTTACTTTTTTGTGGGAGTTATTTTGGTTACGGATTTCATGAAGATGGAATAAAATCGTCCATTGAAATGCTGAAAAACCTTAATGTTTAATTCTTGTATATATAATGGAAATGTAATCCATAAGAGATTCAAACCGAAAAAACATTTTTTTAAATATAAAGTATTTTCACTATTTATTGATCTGTCAGAACTTAATGAACTTAATAAAAAATTAAAATATTTTTCTTTCAATAAATTTAATCTAATTAGTTTTTATGAAAAAGATCATGGAGAGCGTGATGGGTCATCACTTTTTGAGTGGGTAAAAAAAAATCTAATTAATAATGGAGTAAGTGTAGACAATATAAAAGTTAAACTTTTATGTTATCCAAGAATATTAGGTTATGTTTTTAATCCACTAAGTATTTTTTTTGTATATGATAAAAATGATAATTTAATTTCAATTTTATATGAAGTTAAAAATACATTTGATGAGCAACATACATATGTTTTTAAAGTGGACAGTAAAAATAAATTAATTCAAAATAATTGCTCAAAAAAATTTCATGTATCGCCATTTATTGAAATGGATTGTAATTATTTTTTTAAGATATTAAATCCAGAGCAGAAGTTATCAGTTGTAATAGATCAATATGATCAAGAAGGAAAAATCCTTTTTGCGTCTCAAGATGGCGAAAGATCTGACTTGACAAGTAAAAACTTAATGTATTCTTATCTAAAACACCCCTTAATGACATTTAAAATAATCTCTGCGATACATTTTGAAGCGTTTAAATTGTGGATTAAAGGAATTAAATTTATTAAGAAAAAATTTAAAATTAAAAATAATTTAACAGTAGAAAATTAATGTTTTTAAATAACGCAGCAGATAAATTAGTTTTTAAATTTCTTAACAATATAAGCCATGGTTATCTTGAATTAACTACATATGATGGAAAAGTATTAAAGTTTGGAAACTTAAATGAAAAATTACATGCAAATATCTTAATCAAAAAAACAGATTTTAATTATAATTTAATTAGAGGTGGTAGTATTGGATTTGCTGAGAGCTACATGAGAGGTGAATTTGAAACTGACAACTTATCAGATTTAATTGAATTAACTGCGAGAAATATAGAGGTGGTACATAAATTTTCAGGCCTTCTTGATTTTCCAATAATTAATTTTGTTAAAAATAAATTAATCAAAAATACAAAAAGCCGTAGTAAAGAAAATATTGCCAAGCATTACGATCTTGGTAATGATTTTTTTTCTCTTTGGTTAGATGACACACTTACATACTCTAGTGCTATTTTTGATGATAAATCAAAAAACCTTTCTGATGCTCAAAATAACAAATATCAAAAATTAATTGATCTAATAAAACCAAATAATGGTGACAAAGTTTTAGAAATAGGATGTGGTTGGGGAGGTTTTGCTGAGTATCTAGGTAAAAAATACGATGTTAAGCTAGACTGTATTACAATATCAAAAAAACAATTTGAATATGCAAAAGAAAGAATTTTTAATTGTGGATTAAACGAAAAAGTTAATATTGAAATAAAGGATTACAGAGACCTTAAAAGCAAATACGATTCAATTGCTTCTATAGAGATGATAGAGGCTGTTGGTCAAAATTATTTAGAGGGATATTTTAAAACTATAAAGAATAACTTATCTGATGGTGGAAAAGCCGCTATTCAAGCAATTACCATCGATGATAGGTTATTTGATAGATACAAAAACAAACAGGATTTTATTCAAAAATATATTTTTCCAGGTGGTTTTTTACCAAATAAAAATAGTATTAATAGATATGTTTCTGACAACGGCTTAACTATTAATTCATATATTTCTTATGCTGACCATTATGCAAATACATTGGCTATATGGAGAAATGAGTTTTTAAAAAAATGGGATTTAATAAAAAATCAAGGTTTTGACTCAACATTTAAAAGAATGTGGGAGTTTTACCTTTCTTATTGTGAAGCAGGATTTAAGTCAAAAAATATTGATCTGATACAATTTTCAATGCAAAACAAATAAAAATAATGGAGATATTTATGCGACATATAAAAATAATTAAGTCAATTTCATTGATAATTTCATTATTCTTAATTACAAGTTGCTCAAATAATAGTGCTATGAAACCAGAAGACTTTAAAAACAAAGAACCAAGATTAATTATTGAGCAATACTTATCTGGAAATGTTAAGGCTTGGGGTGTTCTACAAAATAGATCGGGAAAAGTTACAAGACAATTTTCTGCAGACTTAAATGGAACTTGGGATGGAAAACAATTAATTCTCAAAGAAAAATTCAATTGGGACGATGGAGAAGTTCAAGATCGAGAATGGACAATAAATAAAATTGATGAGCACAATTATGAAGGAACAGCAGGGGATGTTGTAGGTAAAGCAATAGGATATTCTTATGGACCAGCGTTTAAATTTGAATATGTTTTATTAGTTCCAGTTAAAGGCAAAGAATTAAAAATAACTTTTGATGATTGGATTTTTAAACAAGATGATAGAGTTGCAATTAATAGAGCCACAATGACTAAATTTGGTTTTAAAGTAGCCGAATTAACAGTTGTATTTGTAAAAGATTAACTATTTTTTTGATATTTCGTTAGTTTTCCAACTAAACCAAAATAAATTTTACTCGGTAAAAAACTCAACAGTTTTAATGTAATTGTAAGTGATTTTGGAAAATGTATTTCAAATATATTTTTATTAACTAAACCTTCATAAATTTGATCTGCAGCATACTCAGGAGTTTTTAAAAAAGGCATTTTAAAATCATTTTTATCTGTCATTGGTGTTTTAATAAATCCAGGAGAGACTAAACAAACACGCACATTGTATCTTTTAAAATCAAAGTACAAACTTTCAGCTAAGTTATTTAATGCAGATTTGGATGGTCCATAGCCAGTTGAATTAGGTAGCCCTCTATATCCTGCAATTGACGAAACAATAGTAATTATACCGTTTTTTTTATCTCTAAAGTATTGTTCAACTGCTTTGATACTATTCACAGTTCCAAAAAAATTTACTTTAAAGACATCTTCCATTTGTTCGACATCTATATCTTTTTCTTTTTTTGGATCCCATGTTCCAGTTGAAAAAAAACAAATATCTATATTTTCATATTTGTTTTTAATTTCATTAAATACTTCTTTGCACTTTTCTTTATCTGTTACGTCTAAAGGAAAACCTGCAATATTTTCATAAGAATTTGAAAGCTCATTTAGTAATTCAACTCTTCTTGCAGATACAGCAACATTCCATCCCTTACTTGCAAATTTAATTGCTAAAGCTTTTCCAATACCAGTACTGCCACCTGTAATCCAAATAGTTTTTTTAGTCATTTTTTGTTATGTATATATCTAACATGTTTAAAAATAAATTTTTAACATTTATATTGTTTCTTGCTATTACATTCTCTGCTTCATTGATTGGCGGTTTAGCCACTGTTACTTTTAAAGAGCCATGGTACTCATTACTAAACAAACCAACATTTAATCCACCAGATTGGATATTCGGACCTGTTTGGACCACCTTGTACATATTGATGACAGTTGCAATATGGCTTTATTGGCATACAAAAAATAGAGATTTGAATACTGTTTATATTTATTTTATCCATTTAGTATTCAATACAACTTGGAGTGTAGTTTTTTTTGTTTTTCACAATATGGTTTTGGCTTTTTTAGTATTAATCATACTAATAGCATTGATAATTAATCTTATTTTAAGATTTAAACGCGTCAAGATGTTGAGCGCCTATCTAATGATTCCATATTTACTTTGGTGTAGCTTTGCACTAATTCTGAATACAAGCTTAATTTTGTTAAATTAGATATGGATGATGTTGTAGTAATTGGTGGTGGAATAATAGGGGCGGCAACTGCTTATTTTTTATCCAAAGAGGGTAGAAAAGTTAAAGTTATTGAAAGAGATCCTACTTATAAAACAGCTTCATTCCCATTATCTCTAGGTGGTTTTAGAAGGCAATTTTTCCAAAAAGAAAATATTTTATTGGGAAAATTTGCAAGAGAATTTATTTTCCAAATACCAGAATTATTAAAAACAGAAAAAAACCCTAACCCAACAGCTAGTATGGTAACCAACGGATATCTTTTAATGTTTGGTTCTGAACATGCTGAAGAACAATATAGAGCATTAGAAAATCATAAAGAATGTGATGCAGGAACAAAAAATATTAAAGGGTCAGAATTATCTAAGGTTTTTCCTTATGTGAATAGTGAAGGGATAGAGACAGCAACTTATACAGATAATCAAAGTGAAGGATGGATTGATCCATTTATGTTTCATAGCGCTCTTAAAAGTAAAGCAATAGAGCTTGGAGCAGAATTTATTAAAGGTGAAGTAAAAAGTATTTCTGAAATAAATGCTAAAACAATTGTTTCCGCAGCCGGTTGTTGGACAAAAGAATTGTTAGAAGATATCCCTGTCGTTCCTCAAAAGCATACCGTGTTTAGAGTAAAATGCCCAACATATATAAAAGAGATGCCACTAAGTGGAGACTTAACAACGGGTGTTTATTGGAGGCCAGAAGGAGGTGAATATTTAGCAGGATCACCTATTTCTGTATTTGATGCAGATGATTTAGAACCAGCTTGGAATGATTTTGAGGAATTGGTTTGGCCAGCTCTTGCGAAGAGAATACCTGCCTTTGAAGAATTAAAGTTAACTGGTGGATGGGCAGGTTACTATGATTGTAATAGATTGGATAATAATGCAGTTGTTGGTAAGCATCCAAAATTTGATAATGTTTACATGGCCTCTGGTTTTACAGGCCGAGGATTAATGCAGGCACCAGGCATCGGTAGAGCCTTAACTGAATTAATTACAACAGGATCATACCAAACAATTGATATAAGCGATTTTGCAGTTGAGAGAGTTTTGGGTAAAACCGCTAGGCCAGAGCCTTACGTTCTATAATTTAAGTTCCACAAAAAGTTTGATATTTTTCGTTGTTCAATGGTGCAGGTGCTTGATATTCTTCAATATTATTCTGATTGTTATAAGGATTTTTTAAAATAGCTAATAACTTTTTCATTTTATCTAAACTCCCTTTTTCTGCTTCAGCTAAAGCTTCCTCTACTTTATGATTTCTAGGAATTACAATTGGATTATTTGATTTCATAAGTTTGCTTTGTTTTTCTTTAGTTGAATTATTTAACTCAGATCTTTTTTTCCATTCATTTTTCCAATTGATAAAATCATTATTTTTGTAAATTTTATCAGAATTGATATCCATTAGATTACAAAAAGTATTTGTGTAATCTGCTTTATTTTTTTCCATCCAATTTAACAAATCATTAATTAATTTTTTATCATTTTTATCCTCACCAAATAGACCAAGTTTATCTCTCATCATGTTTAACCATTTATCTTCGTAAATATTTTGGAAATTATCTATTAAATCTGTAGCTAATTTAATTGCAGTATCTTCATTTTTTTCAATTAGAGGGATTAAACATTCTGCATATCTTGCTAAATTCCACTTTGTAATTGGTGGTTGGTTAGAAAAGGCGTATCTTCCAAATTTATCGATTGAGCTAAATACAGTTTTTGGATCATAATGATCCATAAATGCACAAGGACCATAATCTATTGTTTCACCTGAAATAGCCATGTTATCAGTATTCATAACTCCATGAATAAATCCAACTCTCATCCAATTGATTACTAGCTGGCATTGCTTTTCCATAACAAGATTTAACAAGTCTAATGCTTTTGAATTTGATGTTTTAATTTCTGGATAATGTCTGTTAATTGTGTAGTCGACTAAAGTATTTAAATTTTCAATGTTTTGAGTTGCAGCAATATATTGAAATGTTCCAACCCGAAGATGACTTGATGCAACTCTTGTTAATATAGCGCCCTGTAAAAGATTTTCTCTTACAACTTTTTCTCCAGTTTTAACAACAGCAAGACTTCTAGTAGTTGGAATATTTAATGAATGTATCGCTTCACTGATAATATATTCTCTAAGCATAGGCCCTAGTGCTGCTCTTCCATCTCCACCTCTAGAAAAAGAAGTTCTTCCTGAACCTTTAAACTGAATGTCAAAACGATTATCATTGTTAACTAAATGCTCACCCAATAAAACTGCTCTACCATCTCCTAACATTGTAAAGTGTCCAAATTGATGACCTGCATATGCTTGCGCAATGGTATCAGTTTCTTCTGGTATAGAGTTTCCAGAAAATATTTCTGCTAATTTTTTTTCGTCTGTTTTTGAAAAATCTAAATTTAAAGTAGATGCTAGTTCTTCATTTAAAATTACTAATTCTGGATCATGAACAGGAGTTGGTTTAATATTTTCTTTAAAAGTATTTGATAATTTTGAATAGGTATTATCAAAATGCCAACCAATGGTCATTTTAATTAACTAACTTCAGCTTGATTTTCTTTTGGTTTAACTTCTGTTTTAAATTGATTAGAAATTTTTTGTACTTCAACAGAAGATACTTTGTATTCTGCACACATTGTTTCTTCATCTTTACCATGACCTGTAACCATATTAACCATATGTTCTGGGAAATGGAACGTAGTAAACACAATTCCTTCTTTAACTTTATCTGTAACCTCAACTTTAAGTGCAACCTCGCCTCTACCAGAATAAAGTCTTCCGATATCACCGGTATTTAGATCTCTATGAGCTGCATCTTTAGGATGAATTAACAAAACATCTTCATCAACAATATTTATATTTTTTGTTCTTCTAGTCATTGTTGCAGCGTTGTAATGCTGTAAAACCCTACTTGTTGTTAAAATCAAAGGATAGTCTTTTTGATTAGCTTCTATTTCTGATGATTCTTTCCAATCAAAGTTTTTTAGTCTGCCTTTACCTAATTTAAATGTTTCAGTGTGTAAAATTTTCGTATCAGTTCCATCTTCTTGAACTGGCCATTGTAATCCAAATTTTCCAAGTCTCTCTCTAGTAACTCCCTTAAAGAAAGGAACGATATCTGCAATTTCTGATAGAACTTGATCCGCATCATAAGTTGGCTGATCAAAACCTAATTTCTGCATCATCTCAGTTACAATTAATCCATCAGGTTTAGTGCCTGGTAGAGGAGGTACAGCTCTGTTCACTCTTTGAATTCTTCTCTCAGTATTTGTAAAAGTTCCATCCTTTTCTAAGAAAGTTGTACCTGGCAGAACAACAGTTGCTAATTTTGCAGTTTCACTCATAAATATTTCTTGAACAACTAAAAGCTCTAAAGAGTTCATAGCTTCAATTACATGAGCACTATTAGGATCTGTTTGAACAATATCTTCTCCAATGATCCATAAACCTTTTAATTCCTTGTTTATTGCAGCTTCAAACATTTGAGGAATTTTTAATCCTGGCTTAGTTGGGTGAGTTACTCCATATTTTTCTGTATAGAATTCTTGATGCTTTTCATCTGCCACAGGAAAATATCCAGCACCTTGGTGTGGTTGACATCCCATATCTGCTGCACCTTGAACATTGTTTTGACCTCTTAAAGGATTAACCCCGACACCTTTTCGTCCAATATTTCCGGTAATCATTGCTAGATCTGCAATTAACATTACAGTTTTAGATCCTTGTTCATGTTCAGTAACTCCTAAACCATGGAATTCCATTGAATTTCTTGCAGTAGCATATGCAATTGCTGCTTCTTTAACTAATTGTTTATCAACACCAGCTACTTTTGCTAAATGATCAACATCTTGTCTTTCAATTTCTTTTAAGAAATTATCAAAACCTTCAGTTCTGTCTCTAATAAAATCTGCATTATAAAGTTTTGATTTAATAATAAAGTGTAACATCATATTTAGAACTGCAACATTAGTTCCTGGTCTTAGTTTAATATGATAATCAGCAAGCTGCGCTAGTTCAGTTGTAACTGGATCAAGCACAATTAATTTTTTACCTTTCATAACTTGCTGTTTTATTTTTGCACCTGTTACAGGATGAGCGTTGGTTGGATTAGCTCCAATTACTAAAAATAAATCTGCATGATAAATATCTTCTGTAGAATTAGTTGCTGCCCCAGTTCCAAAAGTTTGTTGCATTCCCCAAGCTGTTGGTGAATGACAAATTCTTGCACAACAATCTACACTGTTAGTTCCCACAGCAGCTCTAATCATTTTTTGAAAAACATAATTTTCTTCATTCGTACATCTTGCAGAAGAAATTCCAGCAAAAGCATCTGGACCATTATCTTTTGTAATTCTGTTCATTTCTTTTTTAATAAAATCATAAGCTTCATCCCAAGAAGCTTCTTCAAACTTTCCATTTCTTTTAATTAAAGGTGTTTTTAATCTGTCAGGGTGATCATAAAAACTAAATGCATATCTTCCTTTAATACATGTATGACCAGCATTTACCTCTGTTTGTTTTGGAGTATCTATTGCAACAACTTTATCATCTTTTATTGATGCTTCTAAATTACATCCAACACCACAGTATGAACAAGTTGTTCTAACTTTTTTATCTACAGCTGCAGATTTAGATTGAAAAACATCTGAAATTGCATCCGTTGGGCATGTATGTGCACATGCTCCACAAGATACACATGAACTATCTCCAAACATCATATCATTATCAGTTGTTATTCTAGATTCAAAACCTCTTCCGCTCATTGTTAGTACAAACGAACCTTGAATTTCATCACAAGCTCTGACACATCTTCCACAATTAATACAATTGTCTAAATTCATTCTCATGTAATCATGAGAAGTGTCTCTTGGTATACCTTTGTGCTGTTTAGGACTGTTGTATCTGTGATCAGCAACTCCTAAATCGTTTGCAACTGTTTGTAATTCACAATTATTATTTACCTCACAAGTATCACATTCCATTGGATGGTCTGTTAAAACTAATTCAACAATATTTTTTCTTAGACTTGTTAAAGCTTTATTTGAAGTAAAGATATGTTGGTTTTCAGCAACTGGAGTATGACAAGATGCGACCACTCTTGTTGGACCATCTTTTTCTAAAGCAACTTCTACAGAGCAAACTCTGCAAGCACCATAAGGAGCTAGGTTTGGATCATCACATAAAGTAGGTACTTTTTTTTCACCTACATAGCTTTTTACAAATTTTAAAATAGACGTGTGTTTAGGACCAATTTCGTATGGTTTTCCATCAATATAAGCAATTTTTCTTTTTTCTGAGCTCATTAATTATCTTTCACCATATCATTTTTCATTTCATCACCAAAGTATTTTAGGATGTTCTGAATTGGAGTTGGGATTGCTCCACAAAGAGCACATAGGCATCCTTTTTGCATGGTAACCAACAATTCTTCTAGTAATTTTAACGGAATTTTAGCTGTTTTATTCTTAGCTTGGTCAAACATCTCCTTACCTCTGTAAGATCCAAGTCTTCCTGGGAAACATTTCCCGCATGATTCTTCAGCTGAGAATTCAAACAAGTGATGAATGTATTCAGCCATTGGAAAATCTTTTGGAATACTAACTACACTTGCGTGACCTAACATAAAACCTTTTGCTGTAAATTCTTGAAAATCTAAATTTAAATTTTCTATTTCACTTAAAGGAACAACTCCGCCTAATGGACCTCCTATTTGAAAAGCTTTAACAGGCTCTTTATATCCACCACCAATTTCATTAAATATTTTTTTCATTGGTGTACCCATATCAATTTCATAAACACCTGGGTTGTTAAAGAAACTATCTAAGCAAACTAATTTTGTTCCAGCTGATTTTTTATTTCCAACTGAAGAAAATTTTTCTGATCCATTTAATAAAATTCCAGTTGCAGCAGCCAATGTTTCAACATTATTAACCACAGTTGGTTTTTTATATAACCCTTCGGTAACAGGGAAGGGAGGTCTAACATCAACTTCTGCTCTTCTTCCTTCAATAGATGCAATCAAAGCTGTTTCTTCTCCACAAATATAAGCACCTTGACCAATACAAATTCCAAGATCAAAAGAAAAATCGGTTCCTAAAATATTTTCACCTAGTAAATTTAATTTTTTAAGTTCATTGATGCAGCCATTAATTGCTTCAATAGATTTAGGATATTCACCTCTAATGTATAAAACTCCTTCATTGCTTCCTATCACATAACCACAAATTACCATTCCAAAAATAACTTTTAAAGGTTGATCCTCTAATAAATATCTATCTGAAAAAGCACCAGAGTCGCCCTCATCTGCATTACAGATAACATATTTTTTATCTCCTTTTGCTTTACTACAAAAATCCCATTTCATTCCTGTTGGAAAACCAGCACCGCCTCTTCCTGTTAAATTTGAATCTAATAATGATTTTACTATTTCTGTTTTATCTGTTTTTAAAAATTTACTTAATTGCTCTTTAAATTGATCTGTTGAAGATAACTTGTCATCCATTAAAAAATTTGTTGTTGCAAAACTTTTAGAGAAAAACTTATCTTGTTTAATTTCTTCACCTTTAATTATTTGGTCAATTTTTTCTATATCTTTACCAGCATAATTTTCTCCATCATAATGAAATGCATGGTTTTCATAACAATGACCTAAGCAGAACATTTCTCCAACTTTGTCATCACCCAGTTTTTCTTTTAGTTTATCTTTTAATTTGTCTTGAGTGCCCGCACACATGCATGCACTACCGTTACAAACAAAAGCTTTCTTTTCTCTATGAGAGGGTCTCAAAAATTCATAAAAGGATTCTGCACCATGGAGAGTTGAAACGCCTAGGTTATGTTTTTTGGCAATTTCTTTAATATTTTGTGGATTATCGCTTAAGGTATTTTCTGAGATTTGCTTAAATAGGTTATCTTTTAAGCCTATTCTGCCTGATAAATTACTTATATTTTTTGACACAAATACCCTTTTATTAATTTAGCCCACAATAACTTTTTTGTTATTTGTGTAAATATTAAAACTGTCCCTCTTTACGAAACCAACAAGGGTAATGTCAAATTTATTCGCTAAATCGATAGCTAGACTAGTTGGCGCACCAACACCTATCATTATACCTATATCCGTCATCAAGACCTTTTGAACCAATTCAAAATTTAGTCTACCTGAGCATGTTATAAATTGGTTTTTCGGATCAATTTGATTGTTCTTTAATGCACAACCAATAAGTTTATCTAGAGCATTATGTCTTCCTACATCCTCTCTGACAGCAACCAATTCTCCATTGCTATTAAAAAGACCACTTGCATGAATTCCACCTGTTTTACTGAATTCTGATTGGCCTTCTCTCAATATATCTGGTGATTTAACAATTACCTCTTTTTTGATTTTAGGTTCTGATGGATTTGTTTTATCTTTTTTAATTATTTCTAGAGCATCAAGAGAAGATTTTCCACATACACCACATGAGGAATTAGTTAAAAAGTCTCTTTTTATTTTTGAAATATTTATATTTTTAGAATTATTTAAAGTTGCTAAAATTTTGTTTTGAATATTGTATTGACCAACTTTATCTCCATAACTTTCTATTGAATCAATATCATCAATATTTGTTATAATTTGTTCATTATATAAAAATCCTCTTACAAGATCCTCATCATCGCCAGGAGTTCTCATTGTTATAGATAAACTTTGATTTATCCATTTGTCAGATTCTTTAAACTTTAATGAAATCTCCAATGGTTCTTCAATTGAAATTAAGTCATCTATATTTTCAAACTTATTAGATGAATATTTTAAAACTTTGTATTTGGAGTTCATAAAATTATTTTAGTGGATAGTTCTTTTTTAATAAATATTTGTTAATTATAATTGCTAATAGCAATATAATTATACAACCAAAAATTATTGGATTAATTAAATAATCATAAGAGGCACTTCCAATAATAACTATAATTGGATTTCCACCAGCAGGTGGGTGAACAATATTAAATAAAATCATTAAAAAAACTCCTGCTCCTACTGCAATTGCAATACTGATATAAATCGGAAGCGGAATGTAGTTTACAAAAATTACTCCTACTAAAGCAGTTACCAAATGTCCAAAAAAAACATTCTTTGGTTGTGCAAATGGGCTTTCAGGAAAACCAAATAGTAAAACCATTGAAGAACCGAAAGAGGCCGCAATAAAATATCCGAGTGTACTTTTATAAGTAAGGACTGTTAGCACACCAATTGTAAATGCTGAAAAAAAACCTGCAATTAATGCTTTTTGCAATAATGGTTTTGTAATTTTGATCATTTATATTTTTAATGCTTTCGCAATAGTTCTTAAAGGTAAAAGCAAACACTCTTTCCTTGAAAGATTTTTTTTATCTAAAATTTCTTTAAAATCTTTCCAATGTTTTTCCATACTTACTTTTGCGTCCTCAAAAAGTTGCTCACCAACTTTTATAAATTTTTTAACATCATCAACTTTTTTTTCCTTAATTTTTCTTGATAATAGACTGACTGATGCCTGACAATAAACACACGACTTACACTGATAACCCATATCTTTTACAACATCTTCTTTGACAATTAAGCTTATTTCCATCTCATCACCACATATTGGATTTTTGTGTTTTGACTTATGAGTATAGTTTTCAACAACTTTATTATTTTCAGTATGTGCTGCTATTTCTAAAATTCTTAAATCCATTTAATTTCTTTAATTCAACTTTGAATGTTTTATATTTTAAAGATGGATCATAACAATATTTTAGGCACTGTGCTAGCAGGCGGTAAGTCACAAAGGTTTGGAGAAGATAAATCCCAAGTAAAGTTAGCTGGTAAATTGTTAATTGATCACATGTTGACTGAAATTATTGATGAATTCAAAGAACTCTTAATAGTATCAAATAATAAAATTAGTTTTCATAACTCAGAAAAAATTTCAATAATCGAAGATTATCAAAAAGGTCTTGGTCCGTTAGGTGGAGTTTTATCAGCTATGAAATGGATAAAAGAAAATCAAAAAGACTACAAATGGATAGCAACTTTCCCTGTTGATACACCTTTTTTTAAGAGACAAATGCTTAAAGACTTTATTCAAAATATTAATTTCAATGAAAGCGATTTATTTTTTATTAAGTCAAACAATACACGACACAATATATTTGGCTTATGGTCGATTAATTTACTAGATAAGTTAGAGAAGGATTTAAACAATGGAGAAAGAAAAGTAGAGTTGTGGGCTAATAATACTGGGGTAAAAATAATTAATATGGAGTTTTCAAATAATGATCCTTTCTTTAATATAAATACAAAAGAAGATTTAGAAAAAGCTGAAGAAATACTCAAAAATGATTAGTTACAAAAAATCAAAGACAATTTTAAAAAAAGCCAAAATTAAAATTAAAGACGAAACTATAAAGAGCATAAATTCCCTAAATAGAGTAGTTTCCACCAATATTTATTCTAAAATAAAATATCCAGCAGGAGATAACGCTGCATTTGATGGTTATGCAGTTAATTCAAAAGATACTAATGGATTAAAAAAAAAATTACCAAAAAAATTTAAAATTATTGGTTCAATTGCAGCAGGAATGAATCCATTTAAAAAAAAGATAAAAAAATTTGATACTGTCGAAATAATGACCGGAGGAATTATTCCAAAGGGTTTTGATACAATTATTCCTATAGAACAAATAATTTTTGCGCCTAATAAAAAATATATTTTAATCGACCAGAAAATAAAAAAATTTGATCACCTTAGGTTTGCAGGTTCAGATTATAAAAAAGGGGAGATTGTAATAAAAAAAAATACAATTGTTCAACCAAATCATATTTTAGCTTTTAAAAGTTTAGGTATTAAACAAATTAAAGTAAAAAAAAAGATTAATATATTATTTTTTTCAACTGGAAACGAAATATCAAACAAAGACAATATTCCAAATTGGATGGTAAGAAATTCTAACACACACTATATAAAAAACTTAAATCAAAATTTTTTATTTAATTTTAAAAGTGGAAGTATATTAAGAGACAATCATCAAAATATTTTTAAACAAAAAATAAATAAATTAATTAAATCTAAAGATGATATTATTATTACGTCAGGTGCAGTGTCTGCAGGTAAGTTTGATTTTATACCTGATGTTGTTAAAAAATTTAAATTATCAAGCTACTTTAAAAGTGCTGCAATAAGGCCTGGAAAACCAATAATGTTTGCAAAAATTAAAGGGAAAGAAAAGGCAATATTCGGACTCCCTGGAAATCCAATTTCTTCAGCTGCATGTTTTAGATTTTTTGTAATTCCATATATTTTAAATGCCTTAGGATTATCAGAAGAAAAATCAATTAAAGCTATTTTAACGAATGGTTTTGATAAAAAAAAGAATTTCACAAGATTTGTAAAGAGCCAATTAAGCACAACTAAAAATGGAAAACTAAATGTTGAAATTTTAAAAGGTCAAGAGTCTTTTAGAATTAAATCATTTGTAAAATCAAATATTTGGGTTTTGTTACCAGCGGGTAAATCAAAATTTAAAAAAGGGGATATCGTTGATTGCTTTTTCCCCAACCTTTTAAATCAAAATTTAGTTTAGAAACGTATTTTTGTTGTAGAAAATTCTTTTTACAATTAGATTTCTGAATATGTTAGAGTTGAGAAATCCAAGAATTGCTATTCCTGTTGTACTTTTTGCTGGTCTCTTGTGGTCGTTTGGCCCATTAGTAGTTCGATACATGGATAATCCTCAATTGGTACCTTGGCAGTACATTTTTGGTAGAGGTTTAACAATTTTTATCTTATTAAATCTTTATTTATTTTTCGAGGAAGGAAAAAATTTTTACAAAAACTATTATAAAATAGGTTTATCTGGAGTAATTGGTGGATCTGGATTGGGGATCGCTATGATTACATTCATTTATTCAATTACAAATACTAGTGCAGCAGTTACTTTGCTTTGTTTAGCAGCAATGCCTTTTTTTACAGCATTATTAGCATTTTTATTTTTAAGAGAAAAAATTTCTTTCAATGTGTGGATATCAATAATAATTGCAACAGCTGGTATCATTATTATGGCACTTGGAAATACTGGTGAAAAATCATTAATTGGTTTCGTGTTTGGTTTAACTTCTTCAATTGGTTTCTCAGTTTTTTCTGTAACTCTAAGATGGAGAAAAGAAACACCAAAATTCACAACTGTAGCTTTTGCAGGTTTCTTTTGTTTTGTGTTTGCAACAATTATGATTTTATCAAACAACTTAGTTTTCTTTTCATCTAGCTATAACGGAGCTTTATTTTCTCTGCATGGGACATTAGTTTGTTTTGGTTTAATTTTATATTCAATTGGATCTAAAGCGATACCAGCAGCAGAATTGACTCTATTATCTTTAACTGAAGTTATAGGTGGAATTTTTTGGGTTTGGTTGCCATTATTTGGTATTAACGAAGTACCATCCACAAATACTATAATTGGTGGTTTTTTTCTTTTTGTATCCATATTTTATTACAGTTTAATAATTAGATGGAACAAAAGATATATAGCATTAAATTAATATGGAACGACCAGATTTTTTTGAACTTCACAATGGTGAAAAAGTAAAATTACCGTTTACATATAAAGAATATAACGATCGAGTAAGTAAACTTAGATCAGTGATGGATCAAAATAGTATAGATATGGTAATTTTAACATCTATGCATAACGTTGCATATTACACAGGTTTTATTTATTGCTCTTTTGGTAGACCGTACGGATGTGTCATCACTCAAAATAAAATTTCAACAATTTCAGCTAACATTGATGCAAGTCAGCCTTGGCGAAGATCTCATTGTGATAACATTATTTATACGGATTGGAAAAGGGATAATTTTTTAAGAGCTATTGTTTCAATTGTTGGAAGGGATGAACCCCCAAAAAGTATAGGTATTGAAAACGATCATTTAACCTTAGAAACGAGAGAGAAAATAGGATCTATTTTTACTTTCTCTGTTTTCAGCGATATTTCAAAAGATTTGATGAAACTAAGAATGATAAAATCAAACGAAGAGATAGAAATTATTAAAAATGGTTCAAGGATTGCAGATATTGGTGGTCAGGAAATAGTAAACAACATACGAGAAGGAAATACGGAGATTGAAGTAGCAATTGCTGGAAGAGATAAAATGGAGAGAGAGATAGCAAAAACTTATCCAGATGCAGAATATATGGATACTTGGGTGTGGTTCCAATCTGGTATCAATACAGATGGAGCTCACAATCCAAAGACTAATAGAAAATTAGTCAAAGGAGATATTTTGTCTTTAAATACATTTCCAATGATCTCAGGATACTACACTGCACTTGAGCGGACTTTATTCTTAGATCATGCTGATGACGCTTCACTAAAAGCATGGGAAGCAAATGTTAAAGTTCACAAACGTGGATTAGAATTAATTAAACCAGGCGTAAAGTGTTCTGATATTTGTAATGAACTTAACGAACTTTTTGCTGAGCTTGGTTATCTTCAATATAGAACTTTTGGTTACGGACATTCATTTGGCATGCTTTCACACTTTTATGGAAGAGAAGCTGGTTTAGAATTAAGAGAAGATATTGATACGGTGCTAGAAGAAAACATGGTTGTTTCAATGGAGCCAATGATAATGATTCCAGAAGGTAACTCTGGTGCAGGCGGATATAGAGAACATGATATTTTAGTAATAGGTAAATATGGAGCAGAAAATATCACAAAATTTCCTTTCGGCCCAGAGCATAATATTATTAAAAGTTAAATTTAAGTATTAGATTATTTAAATTATAAAAAGATATGTTTGATGAAATTAATCAAAACTTGAGCAAAAAAGAATTTTTACTCGCTGAAGAAAACCTTAAAAAAATCATAGAAAAAAATCCAAAAAATTTAAAAGCTCTATTTTTGTTAGGTTCAGTTTATTTAGAAATTAAGCAATTTGAAAAATCAAAAAAATTATTGACTGAGGTAATTGAATTAGATCCAAACATAGCGAGCGCTCATAGCAACCTTGGAATAATTTATATTAAATTGAGAGATTTTAAAAAAGCTAAAAGATTTTTATTAAAATCTTTAGATATAAACCCTTCACATTTGGATGCTTATAACTATCTAGGATTAATTTATAGTGAATTGGGTGAATTTGAAAAAGCAATAAATAACACAAAAAAAGCTTTAGAATTAAATGAAAACTATTTTCCTGGATATAATAATTTAGGATTAATTTATAAAAAATTTGAACATTTTTCTGATTCAGAGATTTCTTTTAAAAAAGCAATTTCAATAAATCCTAAATTTACTCAATCTTATTATAACTTGATGGAACTTTATGAAAAAGCAAATCAAAATGATAAGTTACATAAATTGATTTTAGATTTTGAGAAAATATTTAATACAGATTCGATATCAACTTTATATAAAAGTCATCTGTTATATAAAAAGGAATCTTATTTAGATGTTATAAACAATCTTAAGACTTTAAAATTTAATAATGATATATCACAAGAAATAGATAGAGTTAATTTGCTAGCTAAAAGTTATGATAAAATTGATGATATTGAAAATGCATTTTCCTATTTTGAGAAAACAAATTTATTAAATTTAAATAACAAGAGTAAAGAAATCGATAAAAATAGGTTTTTAAATGAAATAAGAAAAAGAATAGAATATTTTAAAAAAATAAATAAAATTAACTCGTTTTCTCCTAAAATTTTCACCGAATATAAACCAATATTTATGTTCGGTTTTCCAAGATCTGGAACAACACTTTTAGATACTATACTAAGAAGTCATCCAAGAATTGAAGTTGTCGAAGAAAAACCTGCTACACACAAATTAATTAATTCTCTAAATAAATTTACAAATAATTCTATTGAAAAAATATTTGATGTTGATGAAAAAAATATTCAGGAAATAAAAAATAAGTATTTTCAAGAAATAAAATCATATATTAAAAATCACGACTCTCAAAAAATTTATATTGATAAAATGCCATTAAATATAATTTATATTGGTGAAATTCTAAGAGTTTTTCCTGAAGCAAAGTTTATAATTTCACTTAGACATCCATGCGATTGTGTACTTAGTAGTTTTATCCAAAATTTTAAGCTCAATGACTCTATGTCAAATTTTTTAAACTTAAATGATACAGCTAATTTTTATGATTTAGTTATGATTTTATTTAAAATATATAAGACAAAATTTTCCTTTAATTTTAAGGAAATTAAATATGAGAACATAGTTATAAATTTTACTTCAGAAGTAAAAAATCTTTTAGAATTTTTAGAAATGCCGTGGGATGATGCTGTATTAGAATATCAAAAAACAGCAAAAGCAAGAGAACGTATCTTTACTCCAAGCTATGATCAGGTTATAAAACCTATTTATACACAATCAATTGGAAGATGGAAAAAATATAAATCTAAATTATCTATAGTGTATCCAACACTTGAACCCTGGATTAAGGAATTCAATTATGAATAAACAAAATATAATAGTTAATAGTTGGAACGAATGGGATCCATTGAAACATGCAATTGTAGGTAGAGCAGATGGTACTTGTATACCAGCACCAGAGCCTGCTTTGGATGCAAAAGTTCCGGAAGATAGTGATATGCGAGGTCAGTTTGGACCAAGAACAAAAGATACTGTCGATAAAGCAAATGAATTATTAGACAACTTTTCAAACATACTTGAAAAAAGAGGAATTAAAGTTGATCGACCGACACCAATAGATTTTAATCAAAAAACATCTACACCTGATTGGGAAGCCGAAACAATGTTTGGCTGTATGCCTCCAAGAGATGTTTTGTTGACAGTAGGAAACGAAATTTTAGAAGCTACAATGAGTTATCGTTGTCGTTGGTTTGAATATTTATGTTACCGACCACTTTTAAAAGATTATTACAATCAAGATCCTAATATGAGACACGAGTCCGCTCCAAAGCCAAGACTAACGGATGCAGATTACAGAAAAGATTATTTATCAGATAAAATAGGTGTTCAAAAAAGATTAGAATGGACTGAAAAAAAATATTTTGTAACCACTGAGGAAGAACCGTTATTTGATGCAGCGGACGTATTAAGATTTGGAAAAGACTTAGTTGTCCAGCATGGATTTACAACTAATTTGAAAGGAATTGATTGGCTAAAGAGACATTATAAAGATCATAGAGTTCATGCAGTTAATTTCCCAGGTGATCCTTATCCAATTCACATTGATGCAACTTTTACCCCAATTAAAGAGGGTTTAATTATCAACAACCCACAAAGAAGACTTCCTAAAGAACAAAGAAAATTATTTGAAGACAATGGTTGGGAAATTGTAGACAGTGCACAACCAGCACATAATGAACCACCACCTTTATGTTATTCATCAACTTGGTTATCAATGAATGTTTTAGTTTTGGATCCTAAAACTGTTTGTGTTGAAAAAAGTGAAACTTATCAAGCTGAACAATTGGATAAATTAGGAATGGAAGTTATACTAGTAGAACTTAGAGATGCCTACGCTTTTGGCGGAGGTTTACATTGTTGTACTGCAGATGTTTACCGAGAGGGTGAACTTAAAGATTACTTTCCAAAACAATAATTAATTTGGATTTTGTTTTAAAAATTCAATGTATTTAATAACATCATTATATTTTTCATCAGGAATATCTTTGTAGCTTGCATTGAATTTACTTTTTACACATATAGCAACATGCGCGTAAGGGTTTCTTCCTTTAGGATGGTTTGGATGGTCAGGTAATTGTCCGACCAAATAATCGCCAGCTTCCTGAATAATTTTCCATAGTTTACTTGCTTTTTCTTTGTTCATGCTAATAAGTTTTATCTAAAAAATAAACTTTTTCTAATATCTATAATTTCTCTGATCTGTTTTTCTTTAACAGCATTCCAAGAAACAAATAAAGTACATAATTGATACAAAGCAAATATCTCATTTTTTTCAATTTGAGATAAATCACTATCTGCCTCTACATAGTTTTCAAAATAAGAAATATTATTTTTTGCACAGTTTAAATAATATTTACAAGCATCTGTTACTGTAGCGCTTGACCACCAGTTAGAGTCTCTGAAAAGGTTAGATATTTCTTGATAGAAAGAACTTGTTTCAGAAATAACTAAATCCTTTTGAACATTTTCTGAAAATTGATCTAATTCAAATTGAATTAAAGCTAATATCTTTTTTTCGCTACTTCTCTTCACAAGTAGTTCAATTACATTTTTATATGACATTGATTGGATTTTATTCCAATTATCAAAAAAATCGTTTGGTGCTTTATTTGAATCTCCCATAATTAATTTTTTAAAGGTAACCAAGAATTATATAAAGGATTATCTTTATTAATTGGAAGTTTAATATTCTTATTTTGTCTAGAAGAGTCATACACAGCGGTTACAAATTCTAGGGATTTTCTAGCATCTGACAAAGTTACTTCATCACTAGAAGATCCATCTAGTTTATTTGCAATTTCATCAAACATACCTGAATACCATGATTTTGGTTCTTTTACTTTTGAAAGCACTTCATCTATTTGAACTTGAGTTATAGGAGCTCTTGGTAAAAAGTCCCACTTATCATCAGCTGGACTATATGGTTTTTCTGGTGACGCACCAGACTCAGCTGTTAATCCCTCAAAACAAAATCGAAGTCTACTAGTATCATTTGCTGCACCCAATGTAATTGAACTTGTAACAAGAGTTCCATTTTCCATTTCAATTGAAAGGGCAGCACAATCCTCCACCTCAATATCATTTACTCTAGTTGTTAATTTTGCAAAAACATTTGAAACAGGACCCAAGATCATACTCACTAAATCATGAATATGGATGGAATGACTTAATATTGCACCACCTTGTTCACCTTCCCAAGTTCCTCTCCAAGGTTTTGAATAATAATCTTTACCTCTATTCCAATGAGTTTCTAAAGAAGCAACCAAAGGGTTTCCTGCTAAACCAGATTTGATTAATGATTTTAATTTTGAAAATCCTAGACCATATCGATATTGAAATACTGGGAAAATAACCTTACCAGTTGCTTTACTGATCTTTTCTAATTCGTCTACTTCTTTAAGACTTGAAACTAATGGTTTTTCACAAATAACATGCTTTCCAGCTTCCATAGCTTTTTTACAAGCAGAAAAATGTAAATGGGGTGGGAGACAAATATCAATAATATCAATTTCTTTAACTTTTAATACATCATCAAAATTTAGAGAAACTTTTGTCTCAGTATTTGATTGTAATATTTTATCAATAGCCTCCCGAGTTAAACCACATAATGTGTGAACATTAAATCTCTCAGATACTTTTTTAAAATCCTCAAAATGCTTTGCTCCTATATTGGTTCCAATTATTGCTACTTGATATTTTTTCATTTTTTTTCAGCTTGCTCTTGAGCTTTAATAGCAAGTTCCATTGAAAGGTAAGTAATTTCTTGAGGACATGCAGTTTCTGTTCTGTTTAAGACATCAGTAATTAAATTACTAAAGTAGGGTAGTTTAACATTAGAACAATCAATATGCTTCACCTCATCATTATTTGCTAAAAATAAATGATTACCTTTTTCTGATTTTGCTAAGTCTGTATATTTTCTTATTTCAATAAAACCTTTGTCTCCGAGGATTAACAATCTTCCATCTCCCCAGGTTGGAAGGGCATCTGGAGTAAACCAATCCAGGCGAATGTAACCATGCCCACCATTACCAGTAAGGTTCACCTCACCAAAATCTTGAAAACCAGGCATATCTTTCTTTGTCGTATTTTCTGCTAATGCATGGTTGATTTTTGCCTGATTTGAATTTGTAAAAACTAAAAATTGATGAATTTGGTGGGAACCAATATCTGTAATTATTCCTCCATAACTTTGACGATTATAAAACCAATCAGGTCTTTCATAGTTTCCTTGCCTATGTGGGCCTGTACCAATCGTTTGCTTTACTTTACCAATTTTTCCCTCATTGACTAATTCTTCTGCTTTAGCAACTGCAGCAACATGAAATCTTTCAGAAAAATTTACAGACCAGATCTTTCCAGTTTCTTTGACAGTGTTTTTCAAATTATTTAACTGATCTAAGGTAGTACAGCCTGGTTTATCTACCATAACATCTTTCCCAGCTTTTAATGCATCTATTGAATGACCAGCTCTATCTACAGGGATTGAAGATATTAAAATCATATCAATAGATGAGTCATTTAATATTTCCTCTTTATTTTCTTTTCTTTTAATATTTGGATATTTTTTATTAAATTCTTGAAGAGTTAAAGGATTCCCATCTGTCCAAAAATAATTACAGCTACAACCTTCTTTAATCATTTCATCTAGCATATCGAAAATATGACCATGATCTATTCCGATTACTCCAAGGTTAAGTACTTTTTTCATAAACTAATAAGAACCTTTTTGTTTTGCACCTTTATAAAAAATTTCTTGCAAGTAATCATTTTCTTTTTTTCGAAGCAAAATACCTTCTTCACTCATAAAAGCATTAGTTCTATCTATAATTTCATGATGATGATATTTATCTTCTCCTCTTGCAACTTGAACACTATTTTTACCTAAGGTCTGTTTTACATTTGACCCTATATAGCTTTGGATAACAAATCCTATTCTTCTATCATTACTTTTATTTATTCCAGATCCATGTACCACTCTAGGATGATGCAAAGACATTTGACCAGCTTTTAGTTCTATAGATTTAACTTCATCTTCAGGCACATTTTCTACTGTTTGTCCACGAGTAAGCAAGTTACCTTCATTAAATTTTTCATCGTGGTCTTTTATATTTAAATGTGATTTAGGCCACATTTTCATACATCCGTTACTTTCATTTGAGTCTGTTAATGCTACCCATGCTGTCACCCAATTATGAGGTTCTAATCCTATGTATTTTGCATCTTGGTGATAGCTTACAAAACTTTGCTTGTTAGGGTTTTTAATAAACAAAGTAGTGCTACAAACTAAGATGTCTTTTCCAATAATACTCTCTACTGCATCTAAAATTTTTGAATTATGAACTATCGCATCAAGTTTTGGTGAAATTAAATGAACATTATATCTTCCTGATTTATCTATTTCATTCGGCATTTTTTTTTCAATCAATTCTATTTCTTCTCTTGCCTCTAATGCTTCATTACTAGATAAAACTTCAATAGGGGATATGTAACCTTGGCCCTCATACTGTTTAAGTTGATTTGATGATAGATAAGTCATATTATTTTGAAAAGATTATATGAGCTCAACTATTTCTTCAATAATTTATGGCCGAAGTATTTAAATTAGGAATTGCTGCTAATAACAATCAACCAATCAAGGAAGTAAATTCAATTGAGGTTTTAGCAAATAAAGGAATAGTAGGTGATCGACATTTTCATGATTTTAATGATCCTTATAATCAATTGTCATTAATAGAGTCAGAGAACATTGATGAATATAATATTAGATTTGGCCTTGATATACCTTACATCAATTTTAGACGGAATGTTGTTACAAAAGGTATTCAATTAAATGACTTAATTGGAAAAAAATTAAAGATAGGCAATGTTGAATTAGAGGGGATTGAATTGTGTCGTCCGTGTAGACATTTGACTGAAATGCTTGATCAAAAAAATATTCTTAAAGAATTTATAAGAAAAGGTGGCCTTAGATGTCAAATACTATCATCTTCGATGATTAATGTGGGTGATAAAATAGAAATAATTAATATTTAAGTTTGGTACTATCATGAACTTGATTTTCATCAAGTGTTGCAGGCGTATCTGGATCTAGTTCTAAACCAGCGGGTGTAATTGTCGCTGGAACGGGTGTAAAAGTTGAGTCTGGATTTTCTACAGTATCTCTAACTTTCATTCTGTACAATCCAAAACCTCCAATTATTGTATGAGATATAATTAAGAAAATAAAAAAACCATTTAAAGAAAACCAGTCCATAAATAAAGAGCATAAAATTGGACCACTAATCGCACCAATACCAAAAATAAATTGTAAACCACCTCCAGCCGCAACAAATTTTGATTTTGGAACAAAATCATTTGTATGAGCAAGATTTAGAGAAAATAAAGGGAGACATAAACTTGAATATAGCCCAACAAAAATAAAAAATAATATTTTTTTAAATGCAAACTCATCTAAATGATAAATATTTTGAAAAGGATCATTTGAACTTAAAATTGAAAGAAAAGCTAATAAAGAACTTCCAAAAGTTGTCATTACAATGACTTTCCTTCTATCAAAATTATCTGACAAATATCCGATAGGTCCCTGTCCAATTACGCCAGCTATTGTTGATATAAAAAGTAAAACTGAAGTTTCAAGTAAAGTATAATTTGCTTTTGTTGCATAAACTGCAATTAAAGAAAAAAAAGCAGCATGAATTATTCCAGTAAAGAAAGAGCTTAACGAACCAAGAGGTGAAATTTTATACAGTTCGTAAATACTTATTGTTTCAATTTTTTTAAATTTAGGTGCTGGTCTTTTAGTTAATAAAATAGGAACTAGAGCAACAGAAAGTAAAACAGAAACTAAAATAAAGGGTTCGTATTGTTCAGGTTTACTTACATTAAGTAGAAGCATTCCAACGGCTAAACCAAAATAAATTACCATCATGTAAGCAGATAATAGTTGTCCCCTATTTTTATTTGTTGCTCTATCATTTAGCCAGCTCTCTGTAACTACATAACAGCTAACTAAACTTATACCTGTTATAAATCTACTAATTGTCCACATAAATGGATTTACATAAACTACAGCAACCAATGCACTTAAAGATGCGAGTGAAGCGAACGCAGCAAATACTCTTATATGACCAACTTTTGAAACAAAATTAGGTGTGGTTCTAGAACCGACAAAATAACCAACATAATATCCAGACATAAATATACCAGTTGTAAAAACACTAAAATTCTCAATTACTGATCTAATCCCCATAATTTGCATTTGCAATCCATGAGCAATCATCATTACCCCTATGCCAATAAATAAAGCCCAAGATTTTTTTACTTCTTTTTGCATTTATAATTTTTTGATTTTAAGTAATTTCTGGCTAAGTAGTTTTGGTTTGTGTTTTTTTTATGGCTAGTAAAGAGTGAATTGCAATCGTGATAATGATGACTATGCCCCCATAGATTGTTTCAATAGAAGGCTGCTCTTTAATAACCATCCAAACCCACAAAGGTCCAAGAATGGTCTCTAGAAGAAAAAATAGATTAACTTCAGCTGCTGTTATAAATCTTGGTGCTATAGTCACTAAAACAAAAGGTATAGCCACACACATAACACACATTAAAGGTATATAAAAAAGGTCATAGCCTATTAAAGCAAAGTCTTTAACAAAGAAAAAGGCAAATATTGCAACGCAAGATTTTCCAATTACAGCAGCAGGTACTAAATCGGTAGATTTTGCGTATCTTGCAATGTTTGCGTTACAAGCCAATCCAAAAGAAGTTATTAAACCAAATAAGTCGCCATAAAAATTACCAAGACTTAAAGAGTCGTAAAAAATATAAATACAAGCAATAAAGGTAATAATTATAGCGACCCAAGTCTTATTATCTGGTTTTTCATTTAAAAAAATGGCTCCCAATATTGCTGATAGCATTGGTGCAAGAGCTACCATTAATAATGTATTTGCTACATTGGTATTTTGTATTGAGATAATAAAAGTAATATTGCAAATAGAAAAACTAATCACATAAAAAATGCCTGGGTAACCAATTTTTAACAAAGCTTTTAAGAAATTATTTTTATAAAATAAAAAAAGACCAACTAAAACTACGAAAAATGGTATTGCTCCTCTGTAAAAAAGCATCCCCCAAGTATCAATATTTGATAATCTAATTAGCAAAGAGTCAGGAGTGATAAACATAACTCCTATAAAAGCCATCAATGAACCTTTTTGTTGATTACTTAAATTATTCACGCTTTAAGTTCTTTCCAAAAAGTTTTGGCTAAATTTATTCCCGATAGATCGTAAAGTGTTTTAAGTCCAGTTGGAGATGTAACATTTATATCTCCATTGAGTTTTTGATCTATAAAATCAATTCCTGCAAAAAAAATATTTTCTTTTTTTAAATCTTTTGCAATTAGTTTTGAAATTTTAATTTCTTTACTTGTTAATTTTATATTAGTTGGTTTTGCTCCTTTACTCATATTACTTAAAATTGAACCTTTCTTTGGAACTCTTGAAATTGCACCACATACTTTACCATTAATAATAAAAACTCTTTTGTCTCCCTTACTTATTTTAGGAAGAAATTTTTGGCACATGATATGATCATGTTTTTTTATAAATTTATTAACTAATTTTAAATTAAATTTATTTAGTAAATGAATATCATTTCCACTGAAACTATGGATTGGTTTTAAAATGACTTTTTTGTTTTTTTTGAAAAATTTTTTTATTTCATCCATATTTTGAGTAAAAATAGTAGCTGGCATATATTTTTGATATTTAGATGAATACAATTTTTCAGAAATATTCCTTACAGAGGTAGGGTTGTTAATTATTTTAACTTTAGTCTTTATTGTATCCAAAATGTATGTTGTTGAAATATACTCAAGATTAAAAGGTGGATCTTGGCGAATAAGAATAAATTTACATTTACTTAAGTCTAGATTTTGTTTTTTTGTGATTTTATAGAATTTTTTATTGCTATAGTTAAATTTAATAAAAAAACCTTTAGCTGTAACTTTTGAATTAACAACTGATAAGTTTTTTGGATCGTAATAGAAAATTTTATATTTTTTGTTCTGAATTTCTTTTGCTAAAAAAACACTTGTATCCGTTAAAGGATTTAGTTTAGAAGGATGGTTTCCTTGAACAGCAACAATTTTATTTATCATACAATTCGTCTAAATTTTCATTTTCGGAAAATTTACTAATCATATGATCTGCGTTTGTTGTCTTATTATCAATTACTTTTTGTAGATGGTTAAGGAATACAGTTTCGTTATTACCTTTTTTACTTAAAACGTCTCTTTTCTCCAAACCTTTTCTTGAAAGATTTAAAAGTGTAGATGACCAATAAAGAAGATCTTTACCCATTAATTGAGTATTAAATCCCTTTTGTGGCGCTTCTAGATAAGCGTTAATTATTTTATTTGTGTCCCATTTTGAAATTATTTCATAAACTTCATCTAAATTTCCATAAAGCATACCTATATTGAAAGCTGGTCCTGCACACAAACAATCCCAACCACAGGTATCCATTGATCTTAATTCAATATATTTCTTAACTCTATTTTCAGTAAATATTGTGCTTAAGTGAGTTGTTAAGTCTGCTTCAGTTGGAATTCTATTTTCAATTTCTTGAATTTTTCCTTCCATAAAATCTTTAAACATAAATTGCCTACCTGAAATATATTGATCTTTATGTTGTATAAATAATATAGGAAAATTGATTATGAAATCTGCATATTTTTCAAAATTTATATTTTCTAAAAATAATTTAGGTAATCCACCTCTTGAAGTACTTTGCCATACTTTAGATCTATAAGATAAATAGTTACTATTTTTTTTCTCTACAATTGAGGAATTTGCAAACAAAGCAATTGTAATAGGCACAATTGAGTTTGCTACTCTAAACTTTTTAATAAAATTTTCTTCAGAACTATAATCTATATTTAACTGTGTACCACATGTCCGATACATCATATCTAAACTGAGCTCTCCACCTAAAGGCATATCCTTAGTCATCAATTCATATCGTTGTTTAGGATTGTTTGGGATTTCACTTAATTTAGATATTGGATCGAATCCTGTACTAACAATTTTTATATCTAATTTTTTAGTAACTTGCTTAAGTTCAAACAAATAATCTTGTGACTCTGCACAAGCTTCGTGCATATGATTTAATTTATCTCCTGATAATTCTATCTGATTACCTGGTTCAAGAGTTATATTTTTTCCACCTTTATTAAGAGCAATGATATTTTCTTTTTCAAAAACTGGATTCCAGCCAAATTCAATTAGGCTTGTAAACATTTCTTTTATTTTTGAATAATTAATCCTTTTATTGTTCGACTTATTAAATAAAAACTTTTCATGCTCGATCCCAATTTTGAAATTTTTGGGTTCTTTAATACCTGATTTAAAATAATTTATAATTTTTTCTTTTGAATCGATCATGCGCTGTAAGTAGTGATTTATACCTAAATTTAAAGATAATAATAAGGCTCTTTTGCGAATATTTTTTTAACTAATGGCTTAAAATCATCCAAAGTCATACTTTTATAATCAGGATCAAAAGAGCACTGATCGTATTTTTCACAAAAATCTATAGTGTCTTGATAATACTTGTGGTCTTTAAATTTATCTCTTGCATTTCTATCACCACCTAAATGATGAGCGCTGTAGTAAGTTTGAAAAAGACCATGATGTAGAATAATCCAATAGGTTCTTTCTGAAACATAAGGTCTGAGTATAGATGCAGCATATTGAGAATGATTCATTGGTGCTAAATCATCTCCAATATCATGAAGTAAAGTTGCAACAACCATTTCATCACTTTCTTTATTTTTAAAGGCTCTTGTTGCAGCTTGTAATGAATGCTCTAGTCTAGTGATTTTGTAACCCTCTAAAGTGGTAGTTTGTTTAGACAAGTAATTTAAAACCCTATCAGCAGTTTGTCTCTCAAAGTTTTTCTCGAATTTTTCAAGAAGCTCATAATCTTCCTTAGTTCCATTTTTCATTTTAGTGAAATTTACTGTTTTCATAATTTAATTATTTGATCCAGTGCTTAGTAAAGATAGCTGAGTTATTTTATTATCTCCTAATTCATCCACTAATTTAACAGGATATTCACCTGTGAAATAATGATCTGTTAATTGCGGATATGTTTCGTTTCTTTTTTCAAAACCAATAGCTTTATACAATCCCTCTATTGATAAAAAACTTAAAGATTTAGCTCCAATATATTCACAAATTTCATCATTTGTTTTATTTGCTGCTAACAATTCTTTTTTTGTAGGAGTATCTACACCATAGAAATCTGGGTATCTTATTTCAGGACACGCAATTTTAACATGAACTTCTTTTGCACCTGCATCGTAAAGCATTTTAACAATTTTGTATGACGTTGTTCCTCGAACTAGAGAGTCATCAATCAGAATTATTTTTTTATTTTTAATTGTTGTTTTATTCGCATTTAATTTTAATTTTACTCCCAAGCTTCTAATTTTCTGGCTTGGCTCGATGAAAGTTCTTCCAACATAATGGTTTCGAATTAATCCATGTTCAAAATTCATTTTTAATTCTTGAGCAAAACCCATAGCAGCTGCATTTCCAGAATCTGGAACTGGAACCACTATATCTGCATCAGTATCATTTTCTTTTGCAAGTTCTCTACCAATATTTTTTCTATGCTCATATGCTGTTTTTCCTCCTATTAGACTGTCTGGTCTTGAAAAATAAATATATTCAAATACGCAAGGTCTAACTTTTTTAGCAGGGAAGGGTTTAATACTCTTCATTTTGTTATTTTCGATTAAAACTATCTCACCATTTTCAACTTCTCTTACAAATTTTGCACCAATAATGTCAAATGCACAAGTTTCAGACGCTAAGACATAGCTATTGCCGAGCTTACCAATTACCAGTGGTCTAATTCCGTAAGGATCTCTAACGCCAATCAATGTGTTTTGAGTTAACATCACTAATGCATATCCACCTTGAATTTGAAAAATTGCGTCAATTACTTTATCAATTGTTGTTGTTCTTTTTGATTTAGCAATTAATTGAACAATCGTTTCAGTGTCTGAGGTAGTGTAAAATATAGCTCCATCTTCAACTAATTTTTTTCTCAAAGCAATTGAATTAGTAAGATTTCCATTATGCGCAACCCCAATTCCACCTGCATTGGTGTCAGCAAAAAAAGGCTGTATATTTCTTAATATATTGTTTCCAGTTGTACTGTATCTATTGTGGCCAATTGCATTATTTCCCTTAAGGTTGTTAAGCACTTTTTCTTTGTTGAAATTGTCACCAACTAAGCCAAATCTTTTCTCAGAGTAATATTTTTCCCCATCAAAGGTGACTATACCACAGCCTTCTTGACCTCTGTGTTGCAGAGCGTGTAGTCCAAGTGCTGTTAGAGCTGAAGCATCCTTTGCATTGCTAATACCAAAAACTCCACATTCTTCCTTAAGTCTTGGATTATAATTCTGTAATTTTTTCTTTAGAATCTTGATATGTTTTTTCATTAGGAAATTCTTTTATCAGATAACTACTACCTTTTTCTAAATATGGAAAGACGTATGATTTGTCAAAATTTATTGGCCATTTATCATAATTATAAACGATATGTACACCTGAAAAGATACATACTGAAATAATGTAAGCTCTTATAAAACCAAAAAAAAATCCAAAAGTCGTATCTAAGCCACCGATTCCTGTATATCTGACTGCTTTACTAATACCCTTATTAACTAATAAAACTAAAAATATAACAACAACAAATATTACTATCCCCAAACCTACATCGAGCACATACTCATTATCAATTATGTCTTTTACATAGGGTTTAATTTTTGGAAATAAAATTAATGTAATTATGTATGCTAGCAACCATTTAGCCATTGAAAGGATACTTAAAATGAAGCCCTTTTTATAACAATTTATCAAAGATAGGATTGTTAAAATTAAATAAATTAAATCAATTATTGATATTGCTTTATAAAAATCTTTTATGATTTCTAGCATTAAGATGATTTGCCAAAAGGTTTAATTATTAAGATTAATGCTGGAAGTAGTGTTAATACTGATATCATAGCTAATAGCATAGCCAGGCCAGTAAACACACCAAAATAAATTGTTGGGATAAACTTTGATAACACCAAAATTGAAAACCCAAAAACAATCGTAATTGAAGTGTTTAATATAGCAACCCCAACAGTTGAATGACAAGTTTTTAATGTTTTATTGTAATCCTTTATTTTATTAAACTCCTCTTTAAATCTGTAAATATAGTGAATGCTGTTATCTACAGCAATTCCTATTGTAATTGCCGCAATAGTTATGGTCATCATATCCAAAGGTATTCCTAACAATCCAATTATTCCTAATATAAAAAAAGCTGCAATAAAATTTGGAACAACACCAATCAATGAAAGCTTAATATTTCTAAATAAGATTATGAACATTGAAAATATTCCAATCATAACCAACCCCAATGTTAAAATTTGAGATTTAAATAGGCTTTGTAATAAATTATTAAATAATATTAATACACCTGCTAGTTTATAATCTTTTTCTTCTAACCCGAATTGATCTTTTAAATCAAAATTAATTTTGTTAATTAAATCATTTCTTCTTAAATTTTCCTGCGAATCTATAATTCTTAAATTAATTCTAGCCTCATTATCTTTAATTGAAAGATAGGGATCAATGATTTCAGTTTTAATACTCTCTGGAATTTTAGAGTAAAGAACTCCCATTTCTAAAGTGCCTAAAGGCTTATTATTATTTAGTAGAGTAGCTACCTCAATAATTGATGAAAAAGATAGAACTTTACCAATTTCTGGCAAACTATCTAAGTAATTATGAACAGATGTAATTAGATCTATTTTATCTTTGGTAAACCAATATTTTTCAT
>CACIRC010000007.1 GCA_902588895.1 uncultured Pelagibacteraceae bacterium | reverse complement strand
TGTGGAAAAACAAATATCCATTCTCTAGAACCTGAAGATTTAGCTGCTTTAACATCAGAAGCATCGGCTTTAGCAAAAGTTCCATTAGCTGGAACTAACTACACAGTTGGTGTTGATAACTACCACAAAATATAGAGGTAACTATGCCAAAGAAAAAAAATAAAAAAGCAGCAAAAACAAAAGAGATTAAAGGTCAGTTAGGCAAAAAGAAAGAGACTGCCAGAGAAAAAATGATTGGTCAGTCTATTGGTTACAGATACGATGTTAATCTTTTACCTGACTATTCTAAACTAACTCCATTTCTAAAGAAATATATAGAAGCGATGGGGTGGGATGATTTAAATTGGTTGGAAGATGTCCATATGGGCTATGAAGATGATAGACCCGCAGTATTTTGTAGAAATGCTAACGGTTGGGTAACAATTCCAAAATCAATTAAGCTACCAAATAATCAACAAGATAGAGATATGATTGCAAGAGAACTTTTAGTTAAGTTTCAAATGTCTCCAAAACACCCTCTTGTTGATTTGAAAAAAGCATATTTAAAATTTTAATATTTCAATTAAAAGTTGATAATTTTTAAAAACCTAGTGCGCATACTAGGTTTTTAAGTCTTTTTATATTTGTATCGAATCGTAAAATTTAATAGGCTTCCGTAAACTAATATGGAGAGAGAATATGACTGATCAGTTAGGCGCTCTAACAACCATATTTACAGAATTTTACTATTGGATAACAGTAGTATTGATGTTTTTGATTCACGTCGGGTTCTGTATGTATGAGGTTGGAGCTTCTCGATACAAACACCATCAACATACTCTTATGAAAAATACAATGCTAATACCTTTGGTAACAGTAACTTGGTTTTTCTTTGGTTGGTGGATTTACTGGGCATTCCCAACAGGACCGGGTCTAGCCCCTTCAATAATGAATGAAAGTGCTGCATTGATTACCGATGAAAGTACTTTTAGTGCGAAATGGTATATGCCAAATACAGAATATATGGCGGTTAACTTAGGTGACCACATAAGTGGTGTATTCTGGGCTGCCTTCTTACTATTCTCATGGACAGCTGCTTCTATTGTTTCAGGAGCAATCATTGAAAGAATAACAACTTTTGCATTTGGAATTTTAGCAATTGCAATTGGATCTGTGTTTTGGACAATTGATGCTGCTTGGGGATGGCACTTTGATGGATGGATGTTAAAACTCTTAGGATATCATGATGCTTATGCATCAGGAGTAATTCACGCTATTGCTGGTGGATTTGCTTTAGGTGTTCTTGTTGTTTTAGGTCCAAGAATTGGAAAATTCTCATCAAGTGGTGAACCAAGAAATATAGGACCAAGAAATCCTTGGCTAGTTACAGTTGGATTATTTCTAATTTATACTGGTTTCTGGGGATTCTATGCGGCATGTAATATACCGATATTTGATCTTGGGCCTGAATATGGAATGGAAGGTATATCTTATTGGACAGCTACGAACATTTACGTAACCCCCACTACGCTTAGTGGTATTACTTTTAACTTCTTGATGTCGTTATCAGGAGGTTTATTAGCCGGTTATTGGATTGCTAAAGGTGATCCTTTCTGGACTTACTCAAGTGGACTAGCAGGTGTTATCTGTGCTTCTGCTGGAAATGATTTATATCATCCAATTCAAGCAATGATCATAGGTATGATCGGTGTTGTGATTGCATACAAACTACATTACTGGGTTGAACGTAAGTTCAAAATCGATGATGCAGTTGGAGCAGTTGCTGTACATGGTTATGCTGGTTTTGTAGGTCTTGTGATTTGTGGATTTGTTTTAAATGGTTATCCTTCATCTGGTTACAGTGTTGGAGCTATGTGGGACGGATCGACTTACGCATCAATCAATCCACTGGGACAATTCATAGGAGCGATAATAATGTTTGGAGTTCTTGGAATGTTACCAGGCTATATCTTGGCTAAGATACTAAACGGTATGGGTAAATTAAGAATCCCTCGTGAAGTTGAAATAGCTGGATTAGACTATGAAATGATGGAGTCTGCTAAAGAAGATGAAAAAGCAGTTTCATCAGCAACCAGGTAAAGGAGAAAAATATGGCTACAGTAACAAACTGGATAGATCATCTAAATAAACCTGCTGAAGAGGTTGCGGGCGCAATTTATCCTGGAGCTGGATCTAGCGAAACTCTACTGGTTATTTTAGGTATAGTTATCTGGCTTGGATGGCATGTTTTAACTGCAAGAAATGAAAGTGAAGAGCTTTCACGACTAGCAAGAAAAAGACATGGTGCCAATGACCATAAAAGCAATATTACCGATTGGTAATTTCAATTAAAATTTGGGCGCTACTTAAATGTAGCGCCCTTTTTTATGTTCTAAATTTATGGAAGATGATAAAGAAGAATTAAGACCCTCAAAAATGAGGGGTGTAGCATTTCCAAAAGCTAAGTATGGAGTAATACTAGCTGTAATTGTAATTATTGTCGTAAATTTAATTTATTATAAAGAAACAATTTTATCTTTTTTTAATTAATTGTGTTAATTTAAATTGTGTCTAAAAATTTATTTCAAATTGCTAAACAAAAAAAAATTAAATATTTTTTAATCAGTTTTGTAGATTTATTTGGTGTACTAAGATCAAAGTTAGTCCCTGCTCATGCAATAAAAGAAATGCAAAATGCAGGAGCTGGTTTTGCTGGATTTGCAGCATGGTTAGATATGACACCTGCTGACTCAGACATGTTTGGAATTCCTGACCCAGATAGCTTAATTCAACTTCCCTGGAACAAAGAGGTAGGATGGTTAGCATCTGATCTATGGATGAATGGTAAACCAGTAGATGCATCACCCAGAGTGATGTTAAAAAATCAAATTAAAAAACTTAAAAAACAAAATTTAACAATGAAGTCAGGTGTTGAGTGTGAATATTTTTTAATTTCACCTGATGGAAATTCAATTGCAGATTCAAGAGATACACAATCCAAACCTTGTTATGATCAATCTGCATTAATGAGAAGATATGATTTAATTAAAGAAATTTGTGATTGCATGATTGAAATGGGATGGGGCCCATATCAAAACGATCATGAGGATGCTAACGGACAATTTGAAATGAATTGGGATTATTCAGATTGCCTAAAAACTGCAGATAGACATACCTTTTTTAAGTTTATGGTAAAAACAATTGCTGAAAAGCACGGATTAAGAGCAACATTTATGCCTAAACCATTTGGAAATTTAACCGGTAATGGTTGTCATGCTCACGTATCAGTTTGGCAAGGCAATAAAAATAAATTCTTAGATAATAAAGATAAACTTGGTTTAAGTAAAATGGCCTATAATTTTTTAGGTGGAGTAATTAAAAATGCTTCATCTTTATCTGCATTTTTTAACCCAACAATCAATAGTTACAGAAGAATAAATGCACCACCTACAAAATCTGGAGCATCTTGGTCACCGAGTAGTATTTCTTACACAGGTAATAATCGAACACACATGATAAGAATCCCTGATCCTGGAAGATTTGAATTAAGATTAATGGATGGTTCTGCTAATCCTTACTTATTGCAAGCAAGTGTTTTAGCAGCTGGTCTATATGGTTTAAAAAATAAAATCGATCCAGGTAAACCTTTGAATTGTAACATGTATGAAGACCATGCTAAATATCCTGATTTACCTAAGCTACCTGATGAACTTGAGCAATCATTAAATTTATTAAAAAATAATAAAGATATGAATGATGCTTTTGGCAAAGATGTTATTGAAAGTTATATAAAGTTAAGAAGTTCAGAAATGAATGAATTCAAATCAAAAGATAGTTTTAATAAAACAAAAGATGTTACAAAGTGGGAAAAAGATAATACTTTAGATTGTTAGTACATGACTATATTATCTAACGGTCATCAATGGAAATACACAGAATTTACAGACAATAAAAATTACTCATTTAATAAAAAAGAAATTCTAAGTTCTCTAACTTCAAAAGAAATTGATGATGCTTATAAGAGTATTTCTAATTGGAAAGGTTATTCTCCTACTCCCCTACTTTCTTTAAATAAACTTTCAAAGGAATTAAATTTAAACAAAATTTTTTATAAAGATGAAAATAAAAGGTTTGATTTAAAATCTTTTAAAGCTTTAGGTGGAGCTTATGCAGTAGAAAAAGTAACCAAAGGAAATAAAGATATAGTAGTAGCAACAGCTACTGCTGGCAATCATGGAAGATCAGTTGCCTGGGGTGCTAAAAGATTAGGTCTAAGCTGTAAAATATTTATTAGTGAATTTGTAAGTGATGCAAGAGGCAAATCTATGGCCGCACTTGGAGCAGACGTAGTAAAAGTAAAAGGTAATTATGAAAAATCTTTGATGGAATGCATAAAACAGTCAACTGAAAATAATTGGCAAATAGTTCAGGATGTTGCTTGGAAAGATTATATGGTCGTCCCAAAGTATACAATGGCAGGTTATACGGTAATGATGAAGGAGATAACTAATCAAATCCAGGAAGAGAAAATAACTCACATTATTTTACAGGCTGGTGTTGGTGGCATGGCTGCTGCCATGGTTGCAGGTATTGCAAGATATTTGAACTATGTTCCAACAATTATAGTTGTTGAACCGGATAGTGCCGCGTGTGTAATGGAAAGCATTAAAACTGGAAAAATAGAAAAAATAGATATTAAAAGAGAAAGCTTGATGGGTGGTATGTCTTGTGGTGAAGTATCATTGGTCCCATGGGAAATACTCAAAAATTCAGTTAAACATTGTATTAGTTTACCAGATGATGATATTGCAAAAACTATGAAACTACTTGGAAATTCAAGCTTTAGTGATGATAAAATAATTGCAGGAGAAAACTCAGCACCTGGCGTAATCAGTTTGATTACAAGTTGTGAAGATCAAACAATTAAAGAAAAATTAGATCTAAATGAAAAATCTAATGTTTTGGTTTTTGGTTGTGAGGGAGATACTGATCAAGAAATGTATCAAAAGTTAATTAACCAAAATTAAACCAATGAGTAGCACAGGTATTTTTTGGATAAGAGAGGATTTTAGAATTGAAAATAATCCTGCTTTATCTTTTGCAACACAAAATCATGATAATGTAATTGTATTATATATTTTTAATAACAATGATTTTGACAACAAAAGAGAAGCTCAAAAATGGTGGGTTTTTAAATCTCTAGAAACTTTAAAAAAAGAATTATCAGATTATAAAATTAATCTTGAAATAGTAAAAGGTGATGAATTAGAAATTTTTTCTAAATTTAATAAAAAGGATAAGCTTTCAGTTTATTGGAATAAAATTTATGAACCAGATGTTATAGCTAAAGGAAAAAAAATACGAGACCTATTTATTAAAAATGAAATCAATTATAAATATTTCAAAGGAAATATTTTAAATGAATTTCAAGAGATAACAAAAAATGATGGAACTCCATTTAAAGTGTTTACCCCTTTCTGGAGAAATGCGGAACAAGTTTATTTAAACCAACCACCAAGCAAAAACTATATTGTTAAAAAGAAAATAAAAAAAATTACATATTTTAAAAAGTGTATTGAACCAATAGATATTTTACCAAAAAAAAATTGGTATAAAAAATTTGAAAAATATTGGAAAGTTTCAGAAAATGAATCAAAAAAAATATTAAAAAATTTAATTGAAAATAAAATTAAGGATTATGGAACTTCTCGAGATATACCATCTATCGAAGGAACCTCTAAATTATCTCCTTACATCAAACATGGCCAAATTCATGTAGGCAGTATTTGGAAAAAATGTTCTGAAATTAAATCTAAAGGAGTTGGTTATAGAAAATATATTAATGAGCTTGGTTGGAGAGAGTTTTCACATAGTTTAATTAATTATTTCCCTGAATTCTTAAAAGGAAATTTTAGAAAAGAATTTGATAAATTCCCTTGGGCAAAAAATGAGAAATTCTTAAAAGCATGGAAAAAAGGAATGACCGGTTATCCTATTGTCGATGCAGGTATGAGAGAATTATATGAGACTGGATGGATGCATAATAGAATTAGAATGGTTGTTGGTTCATTTTTAGTCAAACATTTGAGAATTAATTGGACTGAAGGTGAGAAGCATTTTAGAAATTGTCTACTAGATTTTAACAAAGCTAATAATGTTGCTCAATGGCAATGGGTTGCTGGCTGTGGTGCAGATGCAGCACCTTATTTTAGAATATTCAATCCAATACTTCAGGGTGAAAAATTTGATAAAGAAGGCAATTATGTAAAAAAATGGGTTCCTGAACTTAAAAATGTTCCAAATAAATTTATTCATAAACCATGGGAAATGGAATTTAAGTATCAAGAAGCAATAAAAACAATTATTGGCAAAGATTACCCTGGCCCCATTGTTGTTCATGAAAAAGCTAGAGCTGCAGCTCTTGAAGCGTTTCAATCTTTAAAGAAAAGATAAATTTAATTTTATTCGCCAATAAAATGATGAATTATAGTCCTTTTTTGAGCCTCTAATCTATGCTCAAATAAATATATGCCCTGCCAAGTTCCAAGCAATAATTTGCTATCTTTCACACTTAGAGAAATTTGATTATTTGTTAATGCAGATTTTATATGTGAAGGCATATCATCTTTTCCCTCTGTAGTATGAATATAGAGCCTGTTATCCATGGGGGCTAATTTATCAAAATAATTTATTAAATCTGCTTGTACATCTGGATCTGCATTTTCTTGTACAATTAATGAAGCACTTGTATGCTGAATACTTAAATTAAGAATACCATTTTTACAGTTATTTTGACTAATCCACTTTATTGTATCATTGGTAAACTCATATAACTTTTGACCATTAGTATTAATTTGAAAATTATAGAATTCTTGTTTCATTAATTATACTGCTTCGATGTAAGTTCATACAAACGACTAATGGTACGTTTAAATGGTTTTTCTAACAATCTAGAGGATGTAAATTGATCTAAATTTTGATCAGCAGTAACTGCTAGAGAAATATCTTTATCATAAATAACATCTAACAAAGTGATAAATCGTTGTTGTTGATTTGAATTCAAATCACTAAATTGAGGTATTTGATCTATTACCATGAATTTACAGTTTTTAATTATTTCTAAATAATCTTCTGCTCCTAAATTTTGATCACAAAGTTGATTAAAGTCATATCTAACAATTCCTTCATAAAAGTTTTCTATTTTAAATTTTCTTCCCTTTACATTGATTGTTGTTGAAGATTGTTTTTTATCTTTTGTTATAGTTCTAAAAAATTTGTTAATCTTAAAATTGGTTTCTTGATTTAGTGGAAAAAAATATCTTTGTTTTTGATTATCATTAGATTTTCTATAATCATCCTCAATCTTTAATTCATGTTCAATTGATTGATCTTCCATTATTTTTATAAAAGGTATAAATTGTTCACGTTGAAGACCTTCTTTATAAAGCTCTGAAATTTTAGTGTTTGAGGTAAGAATAATTTTTATATTTTCTTTAAAAATTTGTTCAAATAGTTTTCCTAAAATCATTGCATCAACAATATTTGTTACTTGGAACTCGTCGAAATAAATTAATGAAGCTTTTGATTTTAAATTTTTAACAAATTGATTGATTACATTTTCTTCATTTTTTTCTTTTCTTTCATGAACAAAATCATGAAAACCTAACATAAACTCATTAAAATGGTTTTTTAATTTTTTTTCGTCAAGACGATCATAAAAGAAGTTTAAAATCATTGTTTTACCAACGCCTACATCGCCATATAAATAAAATCCTTTTTTAGATTTATGTTTGGAAAATAATTTTGAAAAAAATGATTTATAATTACTTTGATAGTAATCTTCTAATTTCTTAATTACTTTGATTTGATTAGGATTAACTTCTAAATTTTTATTTTCACAATTAGATATAAATTTTTTTTCAAATTTTTTTGGCATCAATTTTTTTTAGTTTTAAAATCGATACCATACTCTGATCTTGGTCCTTTCCTTAGCCCAAATGGACCTGAGATAAACAAAGTTAATGGTTTGGTTCCTGGTTCCAAATCTACTCGATGTAAATTATTTGCTGATCTAAAGCCAATATACCCTGGTGGACGCCAAAACTTGCCAGTGCTTAATGTCTCCCAATAACCACCTCTTAAAATTATAGTAATATAAGGAAATGTGTGATTGTGAACTCCTTTTCCATGGTCATCTGCTAGCATCTCATGAATTAATATATTGAACGGAAACCATTTAGGCCGATACCTCATCAAAACATAGTAACGGTTCATCCAAGGCTTTGCCTCTTTAAAATTAGGATGTGAAGGTCCTCTATCTAATACAACTTTTTTTCTGCCAATTTTTTCTAAAAATTTTAAGAACATGTTTAGTTATATTGTACAATTGAACCATTTCTTACTACATATAAATTGTTGTTAAATATAAACGGTTCAGAGACTAATCCACCAGAAACTTTTTCAATTTTAGTTATTTTTCCATCTTCAATCCCAGCAATGATCATTTTACCATCTGAGTTAGTCAAAAATAAATTTTTATCCCCAATCACAAAACCAATAGGATAAATATTTTTTCTTTTTTTATCTTTGTAATTCAGAAATAGATCTGTAATTCGAATTATATTGCCTTTATTTTTATCAATTAAATGTAAATATCCTTCATTAGAAATTGTGAAAATTAGATTTCCAACCAAAATTGGTTTTATATTAGAATTAACTTCATTTATCCAGTTAGTGGTTCCTGTTTTTAAATCAATTGAGTAAAACTGGTTTTTATTGTTTGAAAAAAATACAGAATTTCCATCTGATACTAATTTAGAAGTCTTAAAATTGTAAGTTTCATTTATTATCGAACTACTCTGTGTAGGTAGTTGCCATGTAATTAAACCAGTTTCAATATCTACAGCTGTAATATCTCCAATAGAATTATTAAAAATAACATTATCGTTTAAAATAATTAAGGAAAATTTAATATTTGAAATTGTAAATGAGTCCTCCGTTTGCAAATTCCAACATTCAGAACCATCTTTAATTTTAAAACATCTCAATGTATTTTTATAATCAATAACAAATATTTTATCTTTATGCTTTTTAATATTTGAATTAAACGGATAATCATTATTTTTTGACCAATTTAATTCTCCGGTACTAATATTCACAGAATAATATTTTGCTATACTATCAGAAACTAAAAGATTTTGACCATCTACTAAAAAATTAAGTTTTGGTTTTAATTTTTTTTCAGCTTTTGAATAATGGTTTTTTTTCCAAACAACTTTCTGATTATTGTCATACCTTGTAATTGAGCCCTTTTTGTCAAAAAATATAATTCCATTATTCAAAAAAATTGGTTCGAAACTTAATTGATCAATTTCCTCTAACTTTGAAAATTTAAAGTTACCAATCTTTGTTAATTCGCCTTTGTAATTTTGCAAACCAAGATTATTTTGATTGTCATTTTTTTTATTATTTATTTTTATTGAAGATAGATCTAATTTTAAATCTCTATTAAATTCTGAAACACTTACATTTTCTTCTGCAAAAACTTTTGTTATTTTTTTATCTGTTTCTAATTTATTTTCTTTATCTTTCCAAATTCTAGAGTTTTCATTAAATGAACAGTTATTAAAAAAAAATAATACAATGAAAGTAAAAATTAATTTATTCACTCAAGTCTCTGTTCAATCTTTTCTCTGCTTGGAGCCTTATATCTGGATTTGAATTTTCTAAAGCTATTATTTGGTTGAAAAATTCTTTAGCTTTTTGTTTTTGATTATTTGCATAAAAATATTCTGCCATTAAATATAAAGAATGAGATTTCCATACACTTTTTGAATTGATCAGTGGGTTTAACATATTTAGAAGCTCGCTTTCTTGAGCGTTATCTGCGTTAAAGAGTGCCTTCTTGTATATAATTAAATTGTTTATCTCACTGTCTAATGAAGTATCTTTTATCAATATATCAAACAATGAATTGATTTTAGACTGATCGCTTACAAGATTATTATCAATGATGAAATAAAGAGATAAAGGTGAATAAGTTGGATCTTTCTTGTTTATAATTTCAATCAGACTACTAGCTGTTTTTTCTTTTGTTTTTTCTGAATAATCAATGATTATTGAATTATAACTATCTGAGATATCTTTTTTTTTATTAATTAAATATTTATCGTAACTAAAAACACCTGCTATAATAATTATCAAAATAATTATACCTGAAATTATTTTATTTTTATTATTTACGAAAAAATTCTTAATTTTTTCATTTCTAGTATTAGTATTAATAATTGATAAATCTTCGTCCATAATTAAATCATATTCCTTAAAACGTACTGCAGAATACCTCCGTTTTTATAATACTCTAATTCATTTTTTGTATCAATTCTGCATAAAGTTTTAATTTTCTTTATTTCACCAGAGGTATATTTAATTTCGACTGTCACTTCATCAGAGGGATTTACACCCTTTTCTATATTTAGAATGCTAATTAATTCAGAACCAATTAATTGAAGATTTTTTCTATTTACATCATTGATAAATTGTAATGGCAGTATTCCCATTCCAATTAAATTAGATCGGTGAATTCTTTCAAAACTTTCAGCAATTACTGCCTTTATCCCTAATAATTTTGTTCCTTTGGCTGCCCAATCTCTAGACGATCCAGTTCCATACTCCTTTCCACCAACTACAACTAAATCTGTTCCTCTTTTTTTATATTCAACTACTGCATCATAGATAGGAAGAACTTTCTCTTCTGGATATAACTTTGTAAAACCGCCTTCCGTACCAGGAGCCATTTCATTTCTAATTCTTATATTTGCAAAAGTACCTCGCATCATAACTTCATGATTACCTCTTCTTGAGCCATAAGAGTTGTAATCTTTAGGTAAAATTTGGTGTTCCATGAAATATTCTCCAGTTGGACTATCTTTTTGAATACTGCCAGCTGGCGATATATGGTCAGTAGTAACCATATCACCTAAAATTAATAATGGTCTCGCATCCTTAATTTCTTTAAATCCTTCTGGTTTATCTGATAATGAGTCAAAAAACGGAGGTTTTTTTACATAAGTTGATCCCTCATCCCAATTATAGATACTGCTTTTATCAGTTTTAATTTTTTGCCATTGAGTTGGGCCCTCAGAAATATTTGAGTATCTTTGTATAAACATGTCCGCATTAAGTGAATCTTTTAAAGTGTCTTCTATCTCTTTATTTGAAGGCCAAATATCTTTTAGAAATACATCTTTTCCTTCTTTATCTTTTCCTAATGGATCTTTGTACAAATCAACTTCCATATGCCCGGCTATTGCATATGCAACAACTAGTGGAGGCGAAGCTAGGTAGTTAGCTTTTATATGTGGAGAAATTCTTCCCTCGAAATTTCTATTTCCTGATAAAACTGAAACTGCATAAATATTTTCTTTTTGGATTGCTTCTACAATATTTTCTGGAAGTGGTCCTGAATTTCCAATGCAAGTTGTGCAGCCATACCCAACTAAATTAAAGCCAAGCTGATCTAAATAAGTATTTAATCCGGCTTTTGCTAAATAATCTGTAACTACTTGAGATCCAGGTGCTAATGAGGTTTTTACCCAAGGTTTAACCTGCAAACCTTTTTCAATAGCTTTTTTTGCTAATAGTCCAGCCCCAATTAAAACATTTGGATTAGAAGTATTTGTGCAAGAAGTTATTGCTGCAATTAATATTGAGCCATCTTTAATTTCGTAATCTGTATTTGATACTTTCGAAATTGACTTTTCATTTTTATTTGTAGCTTCCAGCAATACTTTTTGAAACGAACCAGGTGCATCTGTTAAAAGAACTTTGTCTTGAGGTCTTTTAGGTCCTGAAATAGTTGGTACAACTGTAGACATATCTAAAGATATAACGTCAGTAAATTCTATTTCGTTACTCGCCCATAAACCTTGTTCCTTGGCATAATTTTCTACGATATCAACAGTTTGCTGATCTCTTCCAGAAAATTTTAAATACTTTAATGTTTCTTCATCGATAGGAAAAAAGCCACAAGTAGCACCATATTCTGGTGCCATGTTTGCAATTGTAGCTCTATCCGCAAGAGTTAAATTTTTTAAACCTTCTCCGTAAAATTCAACAAACTTACCAACAACTCCTTTATCTCTTAACATTTTAACAACAGTTAATACTAAATCAGTTGCAGTGGTACCTTCTGGCATTTTGTTTTTCATTTCAAAACCAATAACTTCAGGTATTAACATTGATATTGGTTGACCTAACATTCCTGCTTCTGCTTCAATTCCTCCTACACCCCATCCTAAAACAGATAAACCATTTACCATTGTTGTATGACTATCTGTTCCAACTAAAGTATCTGGAAAAAGATATTTTTCCCCTTTAAATTCTTCTGACCAAACAACTTTTGACAAATATTCTAGATTTACTTGGTGACAAATTCCTGTTCCTGGTGGAACTATTCTAAAATTATCAAATGCCTGCTGTCCCCATTTTAAAAAAGAATATCTCTCTCCATTTCTTTCAAATTCTATATCAACATTTTTTTCAAAAGAATCTGCTTTAGCAGACTGGTCTACCTGTACCGAATGATCGATAACAAGATCAACAGCAGATAATGGGTTAATAATATTAGGATCTTTATTTTTATCTTTTACCGCTTCTCGCATTGCAGCAAGATCAGCTACTGCCGGGATACCAGTGTAATCCTGAAGAAGTACTCTTGCAGGTCTATAAGCAATTTCAGTTTTAGATTTTTTTGTTTTAAGCCAATTCTTAATAGCTTCTATTTGAGATTTAGTAACACTCAAGTCATCTTCGTATCTTAATAAATTTTCCAGCAAAACCTTTAGAGATTTAGGAAGTTTACTTATGCCATCCAGACCATTATTTTCTGCTTCAGGTAAAGAGTAATATTTATAATCTTTACCATCTATTGAAATTTTTTTTAATGAATTATAAGAATTTTTATTTCCTGGTTTCATGTTATAAATAAAAAGTTAATATGCTTAATAAAAGAAGCAGTGACATAACATAATTAAAATAATTAATAAATTTCTGATTTGTCGCGAATTTCCTAAAGAATTTACCTAAAAATGTCCATAATGTAATACTGGTCACCGAAACTAACAAAGCTAATATAACAATTTGAATCGTATAGCTTACAAAATTTTCTCCTACTTTAATATATGTTGATACAATTATAATCGATGCAATTACAGCTTTTGGGTTTAAAAATTGAAAAATAAATGTTTCTATAAATTTTACTGGATTTTTATTTTTATTTTCTTGGTTTTGCGAACTAGAGAAAGAGATTTTATAAGCTAAGTAAATTAAAAATAATGTTCCAAGATACTTTAATATTTCTTGAATTAATGGATAAAGTTTAAAAACATTTATTAATCCTAAAGCTACGCATAATAATAAAAATGGGAAACCTAAAGTAACTCCGATTATATGTGGAAGAGTTCTTGTAATACCAAAGTTAAATCCAGAATAAAATGCTACAAAATTATTTGGCCCCGGAGAATATGCGGCTACAATACCAAATAAAGTTATCGATAGAATTTCTGGATGCATTTCTATGCAATAGGTAGGCCATTCTCAGATTTTTGAGATGGATGGACCAAAATTACTTTACCCTCCTTGTCTATTGAGCCAAGAATAAGTACTTGAGAAACTACGCCAGCTATATTTTTTTCTGGAAAATTACAAATACCTATTACTTGTTTTCCTTTAAGATTTTCCTCATTATAATAATGAGTAATTTGGGCAGAAGATTGTCTAATTCCAATTTCTTTTCCAAAATCTACTTCAACAACTAAAGAAGGTTTTCTGGCCTTTTCATTTTTTTTTACTGAAATGACTGTTCCAACTCTAATATCAACTTTATCAAATATATCGTAGGTAATTTGTTCTTTCATATATTTAATATATAATGGAAGGAAAATATGAGTACAGAAAATAATTCAGATCTTTTATTTAAAAATTCTATTAAAATTTTAACAGATCTAATTAGTTTTAAAACTATATCAGGTGAAGATAATACCGCTTTAATAGATTATTGTGATGGTATCTTAAAAACATTAGGTGCTACCTCTTTTAGAACCTATGATGATGAAAAAAAAAGAGTAAATCTATTCGCAACTCTTAAAGCTAAAAATTCAAACAATAAAAAACCTATAATTTTATCAGGTCATACGGATGTTGTCCCGGTCTCAAAGGGTTGGAGCTCAGACCCTTTTACTGCAACAATTAAGGAAGATAAATTATATGGAAGAGGTTCGTGTGATATGAAGGGTTTTATTGCATGTACTTTGGCATATGCACCTATTTATTCAAATTCTAATTTAGATAGAGATATTCATTTTTCTTTTACATTTGATGAAGAAACAGCATGCATAGGTGCACCAATTTTAATTGAAGAATTAAAAAGAAGAAATATTAAAGATGGTATTTGTATTGTTGGCGAACCTACTAACATGAAGATTATTGATGCACACAAAGGATGTTATGAATACACAACACATTTTAGAGGACTAGCAGGACATAGTTCAGCACCTCATAAAGGTGTAAGCGCAGTTGAGTACGCATCAAGATATGTAAGTAAATTAATGGAATTAAGAGAAAGACTTAAAGAGAGAGAACCTGAAGACTCTATATTTGATCCTCCACATTCTACATTATCTATAGGAGGAATATTTGGAGGAATAGCTCATAATGTAATAGCAGATAAATGTCATGTTAATTGGGAAACAAGACCTGTTGTAAAAGAAGATGGTATATTTTTGAATCAGGAAATAGATAAATATGCAAATGAAGTTTTGCTTCCAGATATGAAAAAAATTTTTCCTAATGCTTCAATTGAAAAAAAAATTATAGGGGAAATTATTGGATTTGATAGAAAGAGCAAATCAGATGCCTGCGAATTAATTTCAAGCTTAACAGGGGACAACTCGAGGCAAGTTGTTTCTTTTGGAACTGAAGCAGGTCTCTTTCAGGAAATAGGAATTAGTACAGTTGTTTGCGGTCCCGGTTCAATTGAACAAGCTCATAAAATTGATGAATTTATAATTTTAGATGAATTAAAAAAATGCTTAAAACTCCTAGAAGGTATTAAAGAAAAATCTTCTATAAATTAACTCCAACCACCTACTGCTTTTACCTCCAAGAATTCCTCAAGGCCATGTTCACCTGCCTCACGTCCTATTCCTGAATGTTTAAAACCTCCAAATGGTGCATCAACTGCTATACCAGCTCCATTAACATCAACCATTCCAGATCTTAATTTTCTTGCAACTCTTTGTACTTTTTGAGAGTCTTGGGTTTGAATATAGTTTGTTAGTCCATAAGCAGTATCATTTGCAATTTTAATTGCATCTTCTTCTGTTTCAAAAGGAATAACAGATAAAACAGGTCCAAAAATTTCTGTTCTTGCAACTTCCATATCATTATTTACATCTGCAAAAACAGTTGGTTTAACAAAGTATCCTTTGTCTAATCCATCAGGTTTACCTGTTCCTCCAGCAACTAATTTTGCACCTTCATCTATTCCTTTTTGTATTAAAGTTTGAATTTTATTGAATTGAGTTTCTGAAATAACTGGACCTATATGTTCACCATCTTTTTTTGGATCTCCCACTTCAAAGTTTTCAGTATATTTTTTTAATCTCTGAATAGCCTCCTCATACATTGATTTTTCAACCAACATTCTTGTTGGCGCATTACAAGATTGTCCAGAATTTCTAAAACATCTTAAAGCACCTCTTTCAATAGCTTCTGGATCTGCATCTTTAAAAATTATATTTGCCCCTTTGCCACCTAATTCTAAGCTTACTCTTTTAAAATCTTTAGCAGCATTTTGTGAAATCAAAGCTCCCGCTCTTGTTGATCCTGTAAAAGAAATCATATTAATATCTGGATGACTTGTGAGAGCGTCACCTGTTGTTGCTCCATCACCATTAACTAAATTGAACACACCTTTTGGAAATTTTACTTCATCAATAATTTCAGCAAGTATCATTGATGAGAGTGGTGCTAATTCTGATGGTTTTAAGACCATTGTACAACCTGATGCAATTGCTGGCATTACTTTTAGGCAAACCTGGTTCATCGGCCAATTCCATGGTGTTATTAATGCACAAACACCTTTTGGTTCATAAATTAATCTTTGGTTAGGAGCATGATCTCCTAACGGTTTTTCAAATTCAAAATTTTTTAAATATCTAATAAATGATTTGATATGACTTGCTCCTGTACCAGCTTGTAATTTTGTTGCAAAATCTTTTGGAGCACCCATCTCAAGAGTTATAGCTTCTGCAATATCTGCCCATCTTTTCTTATAATTTTCATAAAGTTTTTCTAATAATCCAATTCTTTCATCTTTGGAAGAAAAGGCCCAAGTTTCATAGGCATCTTTAGCTGCATTAACAGCAATATCAACATCAGCTTTGTTCCCTAAAGTAATTACTGCACAATTTTCTTCTGTAGCAGGATCAATTACTTTAATTTCCTCAGAACTATTTGGCTTAACCCACGCTCCATTAATGTAAAAATTTTTTTTGTCTAACATGTTTTGACGTTATCCTTTCTTTATGTTTTTGCAAATAAATTAGTTAATTCATAAACAATAGTTGCTGCTGCTAAAGAAGTTACTTCTGCATGATCATATGCTGGGGAAACCTCAACTACATCTGCTGAAACTAAATTTAATCCAGACAAACCTCTTAAAACATTTACCATTTCTCTTGTAGTCATCCCTGCAATTTCTGGTGTACCAGTACCTGGAGCAAATGCAGGGTCTAAAACATCAATATCAATTGATAAGTATAAAGGATTGTCTCCCACTCTTTTTCTAATTCTTTCTGCTATTTTATCGGTTCCTTCTGTTTGAAACTCATCACAATGAATTATTTTAAATCCAAAACTTTCATCGTTTTTAATATCATCTCTACTATAAAGTGGTCCACGAATTCCAACATGCATGGAAGCATCATCTAAAAATAATCCTTCTTCTCTAGCTCTTCTGAATGGAGTTCCGTGAGTATAAGGTGCACCAAAATATGTGTCCCAAGTATCTAAGTGGGCATCAAAATGAACTAAAGATACAGGGCCCTTATTTTTTTTATTGATTGCTCTTAACAATGGTACAGCAATAGTATGGTCTCCACCTAAACTTATAATTCCTCCAACCTTATTTAATAAATCTGTTGCACCTACTTCTATTTGTTTAATTGCTTCATCAATACTGAATGGGTTGCAGGCGATATCACCAGCATCAGCTACTTGTTGGATTTTAAAAGGCTCAACATCATAATTAGGATGATAATTAGTTCTCAAATGTCTAGAAGCTTGCCTGATGCTTTGTGGACCAAATCTTGCACCTGGCCTATAACTTGTGCCAGCATCAAAAGGAATTCCAACAATTGCAACGTCACAACTTTCAACATCTCTTAACTCTGGTAATCTTGCAAATGTTGATGGACCTGCAAATCTTGGAACTTTAGTCCCACTTACAGGTTGGATTGGATTTTTATTTCGTTCTTTTTTCATTTATAAACAAAATGTACCACATTCTTATTAAATCGAATATCATCTAAATTATGTTCATGAAGATTTTTAAGCTAGTTTTAATATCATTTTTTTTGATAACATCAGCAAATTCAAATTCTATTTACAATCTTATCAAAATACCAAATTTAGAAATCTATGAATTAAAAACTCCCAATAAACTGAAATATTTTTATGCAACTAAGCCCTTTAGGCTTGGGATTCAGAAAAATATTTCTTGCTTTAATTCAGACAAAGAAACATATGATAAAAAATATCAAATTATATCTAAAAATTTAAGCAGATATTCAAAAGAATTTTTAAGAAAAATTAATCTTAAATATATTGTAATGTGTGAAAACTTATCTATTTCAGGAATAAACACTGCTGGAATTCCTGATCATGTGATGAAAACATTAATTATAGATTTAAAATTTAATGAAATATATTTTGAAAGAGTAATTCACCACGAATTATTTCATATTATAAATGATGGTTTTAAAGATTTATTTGATGAAAATGAATGGAAAAAATTTAATAAGCAAAGTTTTAAATATGCTGATTGTTCTACTTGCTCAAAAAAATTAGGATTAGATACTTACGCAAATACTAATGGTTTTTTTACAGAATACTCAATGACAATTCCATCCGAAGACATGGCAGAGGTATATTCTCATTTAATAACTGGAAATTACAAAATTTCTGATGATGAAATTCTCAATAAAAAAATTGAGTTTATAAAAAATAAATTGAAAGAAATTGATAATACTTTTGTATTTTAGATATGATAAAAAAAGTTGAAGCCTCCATGCATGAAAAATTAATTTTTATTTTTTTAATACTGCTTGGAGTGTTTGTTTTAAGTTTTACTATGGTTATAAAAAATAAGTGTTTGTTTGTAAAAAACTTTGATCCACAAAAAATTAATTTTGAAAAACCAAATAATATTGTTGTGCTTAATGCTGAATGTGGCAATGTCATAATTGCACTCGATCCTGAGATTTCTCCTAATGGAGTAGATAGATTTAAAAAATTAATCAATTTAAAAGCATATGACGATATTGCTTTTCATAGAGTGATTAAAAATAAACTGGTTCAGGCGGGTGACCTTGAATTCGGTAAAAAAGATAAATTAGATTATGGAAAAATTGGAACTGGTAAATCAGGTCTAGGTACTATTAAATCAGAGGTTGATGCTGAGTTTAATTTTGAAAGAGGTTCGGTTGGTTTAGCGAGAACTTTAAAATATGATACTGAAGATAGTCAGTTTTTTATTATTCTTGATGATGAACCACTATTTGAGGGTGAGTATACTCCTATAGGAAAAGTGATTTATGGTATTAAAGTGTTAGAAAAAATTAGATACTCGCATAGATCTGAATATGTCCTTAGACCTGATTTTATAAACACAGTTAGGATGTTAAGTAAAAATTAATTAACTAGTGGCTTACCAGTTGCGAGTGTATGTTTAATTCTATCTTGAGTTTCCTTAGTCTCAATCAGTCTCATAAAAGCATCCAATTCCAATTTGTATAAATCATCTTCTGATAATGTTTTGTCAATTGAAGTGTCACCGCCACTCAATACATGAGCTAATTCTTGTGCCACTTTTAAACCATGATCTAGTATAACTTTGTCATTATATAATTTATCTAAAATTTTATTCATTTCAGGAAGAACTGTTTTGCCTGGTAAATTAAATTTTAATTCTGATGGAGCCTTAAAGTCTTTATTGTTATTTAAAATTTCCATTGAAACTTCAAATAAACTATTTCTGTTCATAATTTTTTTATCTTGAGGTTTTAGATATTTCATAGGCTCTGCTTCAACTGGTGAAGTAGCAGTTTTACCATAACCGATTATATCAAATACTTTAAGAGGTGCGTAATTAGGGTCTTTTTTAGCTGCATCTGTATCTAGCCATCTTGCAAGCATTTCTTTACATCCCCCGCCCGCTGGAATTAAACCAACAATAGTTTCTACTAAACCAACAACTATATTTGTGTGAGAAGCTACAAAATTACTTTGCACCATTACCTCAAAGCCTCCACCAAGTGTTAGACCTGAAGGTGCTGAGATTACAGGATGTTCAGAATACTTTAAGTGTTTACATGTTTCTTGAAAATACTTAATGAATTTTTCAATAGATTTGAAATCACCTTTTTTAGCAAAGTCCATTGTATATGTTAAATTTACACCAGCAGAAAATTGCATGCTCTCATTTATTATAATTAAAGGCTTATCGGTTGCTTTTTTAAGTGCATCCATAGAGTCGTAATCAAGTGCGTTAGCTTTCGTAGTAAACTCAACAATATTGTATTCTTGAAAACGATAAACTTGAGCAGAATTGTTTCCATCAATGCTCATAGCTTTTTTCTTAACTTTTCCTAGAGTTTCAATCTCAGTATATTTTTGTCTAGAACCATAAAAATTTTGATCTTTACTTTTAGATAATTTTTCTAAAAACTCGTTTCCTTCAAATTCATCAACTTTACTAAAAAAGTTTTCAACACCTATTTCTTCTAACATTTCAAATGGTCCTTTTGCCCAGTTAAAACCCAGTCTCATTGCTTCATCTATATCATTAAATTCTTTGGTAATTCCTGGTACTAAAGATGAAGAATATTTTATAATCTTTGAAATTACTGACCAAGCATATTCGCCAAATTTATCATCTCTTGAGATCAAAGATTTTAAATCAACTTTATCAGTACCGATATTTATTTTTTGACTTACAGAATACTTACCCGTTTCTAGATTAATTGCCTCCATAACCTTAGTTGCGCCAGTTTTGTTCATTCGGTAAAAACCACCTTTACCTTTTCGGCCAGTGTAACCTGTTTCAATTAATTCTTTTATAAGAGGAATTTCTTTAGCAACTTCCTGGAAAGGGTCATTATCAGAAAGCTCTTTAATAAAACTTTTTAAAACATCAGCCATTAAATCAATTCCGATTAAATCATAAAGACCAAAAACTCCTGTTTTTGGTATACCCATGGGTCTTCCAAAAATTGCATCAGCTTCTTCAATGCTAAGTTTCATTTTAAACGCTTCTGTCATTGCAACTTGCATTGCAAAAACACCTATTCTGTTACCTAAAAATCCTGGAGTGTCATTACAAATAATCGCACCTTTGCCTAATTCTATTTCACAAAACTTCTTAAGTGAATTAATTTTTTCTAAATCATTATTTTCATTTTTAACTATCTCTAGCAATCCCATGTATCGAACTGGATTAAAAAAATGAGTAATACAAAAATCTTTTTTTTCTTCTGGAGTTAATTTTTCTGATAAAATTTTAATAGGTATTGAGGATGTATTTGATGAAACAATTGCTCCATTTTTTCTATTTTTAAAAATTTTTTCATATATATTGTGTTTAATATCAATTCTCTCTACTACTGCTTCAACAACCCAATCGGCATCTTTAACAACATCAAAGTTATCATTAATATTGCCAACTTTAATATTATCTATTTTTGATTTATCCAACAATAATGGTGGTTTTGACTTGAATATTCTGTCTCTAGCTTTTTCAGAAATATCTGTTGTTAAATCTAATAGGGTTACTGGAATTTTTGCGTTACATAAATGTGCCGCTATTCCACTTCCCATTGTTCCTGATCCAATAACAACAACTTTTTTAATAACCATAATTATAAATATTCTATAATGAAAAAAATTAGTTAAGTAAAATAATTATCTATTGATCCCTCTAAGTCTCTCAGATCTTCTTCTTAATAATTCTGCGGTTACTAAAATTAAAGTAGACATAATAATCAAACATGTTGCCACAGCCATAATAGTTGGACTTAACTGCTCTCTTAAACCAACCCACATTTGAATTGGAATAGTGGTATTTTCTAATCCAGCTAAGAATAGCACCACTACTACTTCATCAAATGATGTAACAAATGCAAATAAAGCTCCAGATATTACTCCTGGCATAATTAAAGGCAATGTAATTTTCATAAATGTATTTACTGGATTACTTCCTAAACTTGCGGCTGCTCTAGTTACACTGTGATCAAAGCCTGACAATGTTGCTGTTACAGTGATTACTACAAATGGAGTTCCTAAGATTATATGAGATAATACAATCCCAGTATGAGTTGCAGCTAAGCCAACTTTTGCCATAAAAAAGAAGATTGCCGTACCAGATATAATTAGAGGTACAATCATTGGTGAAATTAATAAGGCCATAAAAGCAGCTTTATATGGCATGTGCCTACTGCTTAAACCTAGTGCTGCAACTGTTCCAAGAATTGTAGAACCAATTGTTGCAAAGAATGCGATGATTAAACTATTTTTAGTTGCCAACCCCCATGGATTTTTTGTACCGTAAATCATATCTTCATACCATCTCAAAGAAAAACCCTCAGGATCTAGTGCTAACATTTTTGCAGAAAAGTGAATGTATTGTTCAGCATTAAATGAAAGTGGTAAAATTACAAACAATGGGGCAATTAAAAAAAAGAATACTAAAAAACAAAAAGTTAAATATGCGTAGTGCCATATTCTGTAATTTAAAGGTGTGTGATTTGGTAATGCCATAATAATTTATCCTAATTTGATATTATCTATTCCAACTAATTTATTATAAACCCAATATATTGCCAAAACTCCGATTAAAAGCATTGTTCCAAGAGCTGATGCAAAAGCCCAATCTAAAGAGCTTTTCATATGATATGCAATATTATTACTAATTAATGCACCACTAGCGCCCCCTACTAAGGCTGGAGTAATATAATATCCTATTGCTAAAATAAAAACCAATAAACATCCGGCTCCTATTCCTGGAATTGTTAAAGGGAAATAAATTTTTAAAAATGAAGTTAAAGGTGTGCCTCCTAACGACTTACCAGCTCTCATTAAACTTGGAGATATTGTTTTCATAACGCTATACAACGGGAGAACCATAAAAGGTAATAGTATCTGTGTCATTGCCACAAATGTACCAACAACATTATACATTAGCTCTGGCCTATTATCATCCGCGGCTAATCCTAGCCAAACAATTAAGTCGTTTACGGGTCCCTGTTGTTGAAGTAATACCATCCAACTTGAAGTTCTAACTAATAAAGACGTCCAAAAAGGTAATAAAACGCATATCATTAGTAAATTACTATATTTCATTGGTAATGTTGCTAATAAATGTGAAATCGGATAAGCCAAAATGAAACAAAAAATTGTAACCCAAAACGCTACATTTACAGTTCTAAGCCAAAGTGTTTTGTAAATTCTTCTGTCTTCATCTTGCTTGATAATATTTCTATTTTCATCAAATTTTAGGTCTACACCTTTGAGATATTTTGCATATGACCAGTTAGGTGCTGTATTTTTTAAAGCAACTAAATATTCAGGTTGACCCCACCTTTTATGAATTTTAATAAATTGCTCTTTATAATTGCCCTCCTCAATTTTATTTAATTTTCTGACAGTTTTTTTTATTAAACTACTAAAACCAGACTTTTCATAATTTAATCGTGCGATAATTTTTCCGTAAGTTTTATTTTCTTTTAAATATTTTAAATCTTCATATATAGCCTTATAAACAGGCTCATCTGGTAGATCTTGTCCATCCCAATTTTCCATTGCTTTAAAAGTTTTAGGAAGCATTTTAGTGATCATACGATCATCTACACTTCTAAATAACATGTCTCCTATTGGAAATATGTAAATAATTAAAATAAACAAAAATAATGGAGCTACTAGAAAAAGTGCTTTTAATTTATTTTTACGCTCAGCCTTTTTAAGACTTTCCTCTAAGGGTATTCCGTCTGATGATAAGATTTGTTCTTTGCTCATAATAAAAAAGGGCAGTTATAAATAACTGCCCTTTTAATATAGTATAAAAAACTATTCTATAAAACCAAATTATAGACCAGCTTTCATAGCTTCCCATTTCTCATTAATCTCATCCTGGTTGTCTGCCCAGTAATCAGGATTCATAAGAATGTGACTTTTTAAGTTAGCTGGTGCTGTTGGCATATGTGGTACCATATTTGTTTTACCATCTTTATACCATGGCTCTCCAGCTTCCATAACAGCAATTGAAGATTTTCTCCAAGGTGCGTATGCAATATACTTAGCACTTCCAGCCAAACCTTCTGAACTAGTCATTTCTCTAAGTACTTTCATAGCATTACCATTTTCATCGTTAGGTCCACCTTTAACCATTACAAAATATTCGTAGTCAAGAATTTGAGCATCCCAAACTTGAACAAGTGGAGTTCCTTCCATTTGAGCATTAAAGAATCTACCATTCCAACCTGTAGCCATTACTACTTCACCATTGGCTAATAGTTCTGGTGGTTGAGCACCAGCATTCCAAAATACACATCCACCATTTGGATCTGTACATAATTCTTTAATTTTATTTAAAGCTCTGTCAATACCAGCGCCTTCCATTTTTCTGTAAAGTAAATCTCCACCAGCTTGTGATCCGCTAGCTTTTACTCCGTCAGCAACTAATGCGATTTCTAAGTTAGACATCGCACCTTTGTAGATTGCTCTCTTTCCTGGAAACTTTTTTGTATTAAAAAAGTCTTTAATTTTTGTCGGTTTTTTATCACCAATTGTTGCATCGTTATAAGCAAAGTTCCAAGAGTACAATATGTTTCCTACTGCACATTTAGAAGGCATGCTTGTAAAGAAGTCCTGACTTGCAGGTGTTCCATCTGGAGCAGGCGCGAAGTCTTTATCAAAATCAAATTCAACAAAAAGCCCTTCATCACATCCAATGATAGTATCTTTTGCGTATACATCCATGATGTCCCAAGTTATTTTTCCCGCTTCTTTTTGAGCTTTAATTTCTGACAATCCACCAGTGTAGTCTACCCAATTAACAGGTATTCCCAATTTTGCAGCTGTAGGATCACCATAACCCAATTTTTGTGACTCAGTGTAAGCTCCACCCCAAGATACTACAGTTACTGCAAATGCTGAAGTTGTTACAGAAAGTACAAAAGAAAGAGCAAGTAATAATTTACTTAATTTTTTCATTTATTCTCCTATTTAACGTTAACGTTTTTATTTTTATAAAATGAAAGTAAAACAAGATAGGAAAGCTTAGTCAACAGCTGATTCCGGGCGAATTACCCTGCTGTTTATTCAGTTTTTTTATTAAAATTATTAATTACTATTTTGGATCTAAAGCTCGGCAGTCTACACTATTCCAGCCAATTTTAATTTCTTTTCCCTCTTTAATATCCATTCTGTTTGAACTATTTGGGATTTTAAGAATAAAATCCTTATTCCCTAATAAATCTACTCTTAATCTAGTATGATCACCGTGGTATATTACTTCTTCAATTTTTCCCTTGTGATTGTTGTCCATATCTTTTTCTGGATCAATAATTGCTCTTTCTGGTCTAAGAGATACTGTAGTTTTGTCTCCTTTAGATTTTGCAACAATTGGATTTGCCATGATTTCTGTACCAGAATTTAATTTTACTTTACATTTATCTCCTGAGACATCTATTACTTCTCCACCAAATGTATTATTTTCTCCAATAAACTCTGCAACAAATGAATTTACAGGCCTTTCATATAATTCATCAGGACTTGAAAGTTGTTGAACTTTACCATCATTGAATACTGCAATTCTATTTGACATTGTTAGAGCTTCAGTTTGATCATGAGTTACATAAACTACTGTAACTCCGATATTTTCATGAATATGTTTAATTTCATATTGCATACTTTCTCTTAAATTTTTATCTAAAGCTCCTAAAGGCTCATCCATTAGTACAAGTTTTGGATCAAACACAAGTGATCTTGCAACTGCCACCCTTTGTTGCTGTCCACCTGATAATTGCATCGGCATTCTAGCCTCAAAACCTTGTAACGAAACCATCGACAAAGCTTTATCAACTTTCTTATCAGCTTCATCTTTTGGAATTTTTCGTACTCTTAGTGGAAAAGCTAAATTTTCATAAACTGTCATATGAGGAAACAACGCATAGTTCTGAAAAACCATTCCTATTCCTCTTTTATGGGGAGGTATGTCTGAAATAACTTTGTTGTCTAAATATATTTGTCCATTTGTTGGTGTTTCAAAACCTGCCAACATCATCAAGCAAGTAGTTTTACCTGAACCAGATGGTCCAAGCATTGTAACAAACTCACCCTCTTCGATATCTAAATTAAGTCCTTTGACGACAAGCTGTTTGCCATCATAACTCTTATCAACATTTTCAAATCTTACAAAGTGATCATTAGACATACGACTTTAAAACATTTGTTAGATTGATAATCAAGCAATTTATTTAATGTGTAATTCTTTGCTCATATTGCAAAATAATTCGCTTCCATTTTCAGTTACTCTTATTGACTCAGAAGCTTCTACACCCCAATCTCCGAATTGCATGACAGCAATCATATGAAAACAAACGTTGGGCTCTAACACTGTCATATCTCCTTTGTATATATTAAGTGTATGTTCCCCCCAGTCAGGTGGATAGCCAATTCCAATTGAGTATCCTGTTCTAGATCTTTTTTCTATTCCGTATTTATCTAAAATTTTCCAAAATGCTTGAGCAACATCATCTGCGGTGTTCCCTGGTTTGATAGCATTTATCCCTGCATTTAATGCTTCAATTGTTTTATTCATGGTATCAATTTTTAGCTGATTTGGCTTACCAAGAAGCACTGTTCTTGCCATTGGAGCATGATATCTCTTATAAACTCCAGATAATTCAATAATTGTAGCCTCTCCATCTACAAATTTTTCTTGAGTTGCTGTTAAATGCGAAGCTGAAGTTCCTTTTCCTGTAGGAAGCAAAGTTGCAATACTAGAATACTCACCACCAAATTCCTCTGTACCATAAAATAATGTTTTTTGAATTTCTCCTACAGCATCACACTGTCTAACACCCGGTTTAATTACTTCCATTGCAGTTTTCATTCCTTTTTCTGATATTTTTGCAGCAGATTTCATAAAACCAATTTCGGAATCTGATTTAACTAACCTGGCCCAGTTAACTAAACGATCACTGTCTTTAATTTTTGCATTTGGTAATCCCTGTTTGATTTTTTCATAACAGAATGCAGTAAAATAATGGGCATCCATTTCAACACCTATATTTAGTTTGTCCCACTTTCTCTCTTTAATTATTTCAACTAAATAATCATAAGGATGTTTTGGCCATTTATGAATGTAGTTTTCATCATAAACAATAACACTCTCGTTTTTTAGGTAAGTTGTAATATAAGCACCACCAGCATCCTGTGCTCTTACAAAACATAAAGGTTCATCAGAATTTACATGAACAATAGCACATTGAGCATAATAAAAAGACCATGCATCATAACCTGTTAAATAATTCATATTATTTGTATCATGTGAAATTAAAAGTTCGATGCCTTTTTCCTGCATCATTTTTTGAACTTTTTTTAATCTTAACTTGTACTCTTCTTTAGTAAAAGACATCAGTTAACTTGGAATAATTTTCCAAACCCTTCTACTGAATTATTCTTTTTTATTTTTACAAGGGTATCCCAAATTAATGCCTGATTACTGGATAAAACTATAGTGTTTAATTTTTTTTCTAATTTATCAATAATTTCTAAAACTGGTAGAGCTGTGCATGAAACAAATAAAGCTTCAGCCCCATTTAAATCTATTTTTGATAATACTTTATACAAATAATCTTGATCAACTTTTCCAATGTCATAGTCATCTTGAATATCAAAATATGAATTAGAAGTAACTTCAAAACCTTCACTTTTAAAATAATCTAAAACATCATCATTTAATTTTTTGCTATATGGTGTAAAAATTGAAACTTTCTTAATATTTAATTTCTTTAACGCATTAATAGCTGCTGTGCTAGGAGTTGAAACTTCTGCCATAGGCTTTACGACTTTGACTTTTTTTTCTATTGAGTCATGACCAGCTGCAATAGTCCCCGAGGTACATCCATAAACTACACAATCCAAATCTTGATCTGGCAGAATGTCTTTTGTTACCTCAGTGATTTTATTAGACATTTTAATGAGGTTTTCTCTCGTGAGAGGGTTGTAGCACTCAATACGATTTACAAAGAAATCGATTTTTCTATTTTTAATCACATTAATGAAATCTTTTTCAATCATAAAGTCACTTGCAAGTGCAATTAAGCCAACTCTTGGATTGGCTTGGCCAATAAACTTTGGATCTATTTTTGTTGAATTCATATTTTAAAAAGTGAATATATCACAAGTTCTTTAATAATCATTAATATTAAAATAGGCATGAATATAAAAGACACTTTTGTAGCCTCCTTGGTGCCTATTTTTTTAGGCTTCGGTTTTGTAATTGCAAAACCTGCTTTTGAATCTTTCCCCCCTATACTTTTAATGGGTATAAGATTTACATTTGCTGCATCATTATTAGTTTGGTGGTTTCCAATACCAAAAGGATATTTAAAAAGAATATTTGCTGCATCATTAGTGGCTAATACGTTGCAATATAGTATTACATATACTGGTTTAGATTTAATTGATGCATCTTCAGCAGTTCTTTTGGTTCAGATGGAAGTTCCGTTTGGAGTTATTTTTGCTTACTTCATGCTTAAAGAAAAACCAACTATTAGAGCTTTGATTGGTATAGCTATCGCTTTTGTTGGTGTTTATATTTTAACTGGATCTCCTAACTTAGATGGAAAGTTTATTGGAATTGGCCTTACAATTTTAGGGTCTGCTATATGGGCTCTTGGACAAGTTATGGTTAAACCTTTAAGTAAAGAAATAAATCCTTTGGCTCTAGTTGCTTGGTTAGCATTTTTCTCTGGGCCAATTTTAATAATGCTTTCATCAATAATTGATGGAAATACAATTAATTATTTAACAAATGCCAAGATTGATCACTGGATCATTGCAATTTATATTGGTTTTATCATGCAACCAATTACTTATGGTTGTTTCTATTATGTTTTAAAAAACAACCCACTTTATAAAGTGCTTCCTATCGTTACCATGGGTATACCCCCAACAGGTTTACTAGCTGCTATATTTCTTTTAGGTGAAAAACCAACACAAGAATTATTTATAGGTGGGGCAATAATAATAGTGGGTGTAATTTTAATTGTATTTACAAAAAATAAAAAAGAAGAGGAAATAAAATGAAAATAGGTTTTATTGGTTTAGGAAATGTAGGCGGTAAACTAGCTGGAAGCTTAATAAGAAATAATTTTGATGTAACTGTTAGAGAAATAGATGAAAGTTTAACAAATGAATTTAAAAAGCTAGGTGCTAAAGTTGCAAAGTCTCCTAAAGAATTGGCAGAACAAACTGATCTAATTATTACTTCACTTCCTTCACCTGAAGTTTCCGCGGAGGTTATGGAGAGTGAAGATGGAATTTTAAATGGTTTATCAGAAAATAAAATTTGGTTAGAAATGAGCACAACAGATGAGGATGAGGTTAAAAGACTTGGAAATAAGGTGATATCAAAAAAAGCTGTCCCACTAGATGGACCTGTTAGTGGAGGATGTCATAGAGCAGCCACAGGTAATATTGCGATATTTGTAGGTGGAGAAAGAAAAGCTTTTGAAAAAATATTACCTGCCTTAACTGTAATGGGTAGAAAAGTATTACATACTGGTGAATTAGGTAGTGCTTCGGTTCTTAAAGTCATAACAAATTATTTGGCATCAGTTCATTTAGTGGCTTTAGGTGAAGCATGGACTGTTGCTAAAAAATCAAATTTAGATCTAAATAAAACATTTAAAGGTATAGCGGTTTCATCTGGAAATTCGTTTGTCCATGAAACAGAAAGTCAGGTTATTTTAAATGGTTCTTATAATATTAATTTTACAATGGATCTTGTTTTAAAAGATACTAGTTTATTTGATAATCTAGCTAAAAAATTAAATGCTCCTTTAGAAATTTCGCCAAAGATAGTTGAGATATTTAGAGATGGACAAGAAAAATATGGTTCAAGAGCATGGTCTTCGATGATTGTAAAAAGAATGGAAGATTTAAATAAAATTGATTTTAGGGCCGAAGGTTTTCCTGATGAGCTTGTGGATAATGAACCTGAAGAAAAAGGCTATGAAATTTAATAAATATGCTAAGATTATTAAATGTTAGATAAAAGAAAATTTTACATAAATGGTAAATGGGTTGATCCAGTAGAAAAAAATGACTTTGAGGTAATTAATCCTTGTAATGAAGATCCTTGTGCAATTATTTCATTGGGTTCAAAAAAAGACACAGATAACGCAGTTAAAGCTGCAAAAACTGCATTTGAAACTTGGAAAGAAACTAGCAAAGAGGAAAGATTAGATTTGCTGGAAAAATTATTATTAGTTTATAAAAAAAGATTTGGAGAAATGGCAGAGGCTATTTCGCTAGAAATGGGAGCTCCAACGGATTGGGCAACAGATGTACAAACTGGATCTGGACAAACACACTTAGAAGATTTTATTTTAAGACTTAAAGACTTTGAATTTGATGAACATTTTGATCACAAATCTAATAACCACATTTATTATGAACCAATCGGAGTTTGTGGACTAATTACCCCATGGAATTGGCCAATAAACCAAATAGCTCTCAAAGTAGTTCCTGCCTTTGCAACAGGATGCACAATGATTCTAAAGCCATCAGAAATAGCACCACTTTCAGGAATGCTATTTGCAGAAATGATTGATGAAGTTGGTTTCCCAAAAGGAGTATTTAATCTGGTAAATGGAGATGGTGCAGGAGTTGGAACTCAAATATCTAGCCATCCCGATATTGATATGGTTTCTTTTACAGGTTCAACACGTGCTGGACGACTAATTTCTAAAAATGCAGCCGAAACAATAAAAAGAGTTTGCTTAGAACTTGGTGGCAAAGGTGGAAATATAGTTTTTGCCGATAGTTATAAAAATGCAGTTAGAGATGGCATAAGAAATGTAATGAGTAATTCTGGTCAGTCATGTGATGCACCAACAAGAATGTTAGTTGAAAAATCTATTTATAAAAGAGCAGTGGATGAGGCAGTAGATGAAGCCAATAAGATAAAAGTAGATCAAGCATCAAAAAAAGGAGATCATATTGGTCCGGTTATTTCTAAAACACAGTATGATAAAATTATAAATTTAATTGAAAGCGGAATATCAGAAGGAGCAACATTATCTGCGGGTGGGCCAGAGTTGCCTAATGGATTAAATAAAGGATATTTTATTAAACCAACTATTTTCACAAATGTAACAAATGAAATGAGAATTGCAAAAGAGGAAATTTTTGGTCCAGTGCTTTCCATAATACCTTTTGAAAGTGAAGATGAGGCAGTAAATATTGTAAATGATACATCTTATGGTTTAGGAAATTATTTACAAACTGAAGATAGAGAGAAAGCTCATAGAGTTGCAAAAAAACTAAGGTCAGGATGTGTTTATATCAATGGAAATCCAGCTGACGCAGGCACACCATTTGGGGGATACAGACAATCAGGAAATGGAAGAGAAGGTGGAGTTTGGGGGCTTGAAGAATATTTAGAAGTAAAAACTGTTACAGGCTGGAAAGATTAATACTTTTAAATTCTAGCATATCTTCGAAAGTACACATTTCAGGTCTTGTGAAAGTAATTTTTGGAAATTTTTTACTAAAGTCAAACGATAATTGTTTATTAAATTCAATTAAATTTTTTATTTCAATTTGATTAAGTTCTCTCAAGATATATGCCAAAGTAATATGAAAAGTATATCTTTGATGGTTTTCAAATTTAATTTTTAATAAGCTGCTTATTTCATCTCTACAATTTCTTAATATTTTTTCATCATTTTCAGAAAATGGTTCTAAAATAATACTATAACCACCAAAAAACATTTTTAGTTTAAAATTCAATTCCTCTGGAAAATTATAGTTTTCAATTCTTTTATTTAATTCAACAGCTATATCTTTGTAATGCATATCGGGATCTATATCTGATGGCCAATAATTGGTGTTTTTAGTATTTAAATTACAACAATCAAATAATGTCATATGAAAACTGGATGGAGGTAAATAGAAATAAGTTTTTTCAGGATTAAAATTTTCTATATTTTTTTGGAAACTAATTATTTGATCAGATAAATCGGTATTAAGAGGAATATTACAAATTATTGTGCAGCCTGGAAATGGTAAAGGATTTCCTCTGTCGTCAAATTTATTTTCTGCACCTTTTAAAGTATATCCTTCAAGTTTTCCTGCTAAAAATTTCTCTTGGTTATTAACTATATTTAAATCCATTAAAATAAACTAAAACCATTTTATATTTTCTTTCTCACAAAGTTCTTTCAACCTTAATGGATAATCTGTCATAATACCATCTACGCCGTACTCAACCATCTTTAACATTTCGTACTCTTTGTTTACTGTCCATACATTAACTGGCAATTCTTCTTGATGAGAAATATCAACAAGTTTTTTTGTAATGTCTTTTCGGTATGGATGCCAAGCTTTTCCACCTTGTGACTTTATAATTTTTGGCAATTCATGATCTTCATAATAAGGCAAAAAACTCAACCATGGAGATCTGTTGTAAATAGTTTGATTAATATTAATACCTGTCAAATGTTGAGTTAAGTAAGCTCTTGGAATTTCAGGATACTGATTTTTAATTACTGATAAAGTTCTCCAATCAAATGATGAAACGATTATTTTATCTTTTAAAGATGATTCATTTATATCGTTCATAATTAATTTTACTGTATCTTCTGGTTCTGGTGTTAAATTTTCTTCCTCTGGTGTAGATTTTATTTCTAAATTTATTAATAATTTTTCAGATTTATTTTTTGAAGACATTTCTAATAATTCAGAAAGTTTTGGTATTCTTTGGTTTTCTAATTTTTTTTGATTAATAAATCTTCTTCCGTATCTGGATAGTTTATTTACTGAACCTACGTCAAACTTTGAGAGTTCGTCATAAGTTAAATCAAATATTTTTAAATTTTCATCCTCTATCCAATTCCCCTCATTATCTTTTGTTCTGCTTGGATCTAATCTAAAATCATGAGCAATAACTGGTACAAGATCCTTAGAAATTAATATATCTGTTTCGTATGCATTAATATTATTTTCAAATAAATATTTGAAACTCTCTAAAGTATTTTCAGGAAGATCTCCCCTAGCTCCTCGGTGTCCATAAATTTTTATATGATTTGGTTTGCTTAAAATCAAATTTAATTAACTCTTTTACCAGTGCTTTTATCAAAAATATAATATTTTTTGTTCTCAATATTTAGACTTAGATTAGAACCTTTTTCAATAGTTTGATTTCCTGGGCACCTGTAACAAAAGTCTTTTATATTTGTCAATTGACCATAAACAAGATTATCCGAACCAAGCTGTTCCACTAGGTCTACTTTTAAATTAATTAAACCATTTTCAGATTGTACTAAATGCTCTGGTCTTATTCCTAAAGTAACTTCTCCTTCATGCTCAGTATTAACGTCTTTAATCTCAAAACCTTCTGCAGATAATGTTTTATTTTTTAAATTACCATCTAAAAAATTCATTTGTGGTGAACCAATAAAACCCGCAACAAATAAAGATTTTGGATTATCGTATATCTCTATAGGGGTACCAAGCTGTTCAATAATTCCATTATTAATTACTGCCAACCTATCAGCAAGTGTCATGGCCTCAACTTGATCATGCGTAACAAATATACTTGTTACTCCAACTTTCTGCTGAAGTTTTTTAATTTCAAGTCTCATCTGAATTCTTAATTTTGCATCTAAGTTTGAAAGAGGCTCGTCAAATAAGAATATTTTTGGATTTCTTACAATTGCTCTGCCCATTGCAACTCTTTGTCTTTGACCTCCGGATAACATTGAAGGTTTTCTCTGTAAATAATCTGAAATTTGTAACAGCTTAGCTGCATCATTTACTTTTTGCTCAATTGTTTCTTTGTCAATTCCTCTATTTTTTAGACCATAAGCTAAATTATTATAAACATTCATGTGTGGGTATAATGCATAGTTCTGAAACACCATTGCTACATCTCTTTCAGATGGATCAACTTCATTCATTAATTTTCCATCAAGATTAATATCACCCTCTGTAATATCCTCTAAACCTGCAACCATCCTTAATAAAGTTGATTTTCCACAACCACTAGGTCCTACAAAAACCATAAATTCTCCTTCATCAATACTTAATGAAGTTTCATGAACAGCCTTAGTTCCATTTGGGTAAATCTTAGTCACATTTTTTAAATCTAAAAAACTCATTTATTTCTCCGTTTGAATTAATCCTTTTATGAACCATTTTTGTAAAAATACTACCACTAAAACAGGTGGGATCATTGACAAAATGATATATGCAAATCTTTCTGCCGTTCTTGGCAGAGCAACTCCTTCATAGCTTTCTGTGTAAATAATTTTCATTCCCATTACAACAGTCCAATATTCTTCTGCAGTTGTCATTATTAGCGGCCATAAATATTGGCTATATCCATACACAAACATAAAGATAAACATTGCTGCTATCATAGTTTTAGATAATGGAACCAAGAAATCTATGAAAAAACTCCAAGCATTTGCTCCATCTAATTTTGCTGACTCCAATAGTTCATCTGGAATTGTTTTGTAAAATTGTCTGAAGAAAAAAGTTGCTGTTGCTGAGGCAACTAATGGAAGAATAAGGCCTGTATATGAATTTGTTAAACCTAAATCAGATACAATTTTATAGCTTGGAAAAATTCTTACCTCCAAAGGAACAAGTAGAGTAATAAAGATTAACCAAAAAATTGGTACAGCTAATTTAAATCTATAATAAACCAAAGCATATGCTGACATTGCAGAAATAACTACTTTAAGTGTTGCAATTCCTAATGCCATTATAAAACTATTAATAAACATTTTTGCAGCAGTCACTTCTTCTGACCAACCACCTTTTTCATTTAAAACTTCGTTATAGTTTCTTGCTAGCTGATCACCTATATGAAACTTCATACCTTCTGTCAGTATAGTTACAGAGTCATGTGAAGAACTTGCAAAAGATATCCAAATCGGAACTACCATTAACAATACTCCTAATATTAAAATAATATGAGCAATTATTTGAAGTGGTTTAATTTTCATTTATCTTGAAAAACCCCCTTAATAAAATGTTTCTGTAACACAATTATGATTAAAATTGGTGGAACCATAGACATCATCACGAAAGCAAAACGATGGACAATAGAACCTGACATCATTTTCAGCCCCATAACCACTGTCCAATATTGTTCTGAAGTTGTTACTAATAGCGGCCATAGGTACTGGTTGTAACCAAAAACAAACATAAATATTAACATCGCTACAATCATTGTTTTTGACAAAGGAATTAGAAAATCAATAAAAAATCTCCAAGTATTTGCCCCGTCAAGTTTTGCAGACTCAAGTAATTCATCTGGAACAGTTTTATAAAATTGTCGGAAGAATAAGGTTGCTATAGCTGAGGCTGAAATAGGAACTATTAATCCAAAGTAAGAATTCACTAGATTAAGTTCAGCCATTACTGAATAAGTAGGAAAAATTCTTAACTCTAATGGAACTAAAATTGTAATGAATATTATCCAAAACAATAATGTTGCATGTTTTATTCTATAATAAACCAAAGCGTATGCAGCCATTAAAGATGTAACAACAGATAATATTGCAACACCTGTAGCCATTATAAAGCTATTAAAAAACATTTTTAATGCTGTTATCTCTTTAAAAAAACCACCCTGATATAATAAAACCCGTAAGTAGTTCTCGTAAAAGCTATCCCCTAATAACATTTGAAGACCATTCATATTAATCATTGAACTTGTGTGTGTTGAGCTAGCAAAAATCATCCATACAGGAACTGCCATAATAAGTATTCCAATGAGTAAAATTAAATGTGATAAACTTGATGTGATAAATCTAGTCATTAATTATAATGTATTTTCCCTTCGATATATCTAAATTGAAAAATTGTAATTACTAATACAATCAACATCATCATTATTGATTGAGCTCCTGCACTTCCTAAATCTAGTCCTCTAAATCCATCCATGTAGGCTTTATAAACTAGAGTTCTTGTTTCACCCGAAGGAGCACCTATTGTTGTGGTATCGATAATTCCAAATGTATCAAAGAAAGCATAGGTTATATTAATAATTATTAAAAAGAATGTAGTTGGCATTAATAATGGGAATGTAATTGTCCAAAATCTTCTAAAACTATTTTTACAGTCAATCATTGATGCTTCAATTACAGATTTTTGTATAGCTTGAAGACCTGCCAAGAAGAAAATGAAATTAGCACTGATTTGCTTCCAAGAACCAGCTATTATTACGTAAATATAAGAGTCAAAAACACTCTCGTACCAGTTAAATCCCCAAAGTTCGTGAAATAAATGATAAAGAAGTCCAAATCTTTCACTAAAAAAATAATTTGCCATTACACCGACAACCGCAGGCGCGATTGCATAAGGCCAAATTAAAAGTGTTTTGTAAGTGCTTTTACCATGCATTACATTATTAGCCTGAACGGCAAGCAATAATCCAATGGAGCCTGTAATTAATGTAATTACAAAACTATAAATAATAGTAAATTTGAAAGCTATGAAATAAGCTGGATCATCAAAAATAAATAAAAAATTATCAAACCATACGAACGTTGCTCCAAATCCAAAAGCATCTTGCATTGTAAATGCATCTCTAAATGTTTGTATGATCGGCCAATATAAAAAAATTAATAAAATTCCTAACTGAGGCGCTAAGAATAAATATTGTGAATAGCTAGATTTAAATTGGACTTTTTTCATATAAGTAAAATAAAAAATAAGGAGGGTAAATAAATACCCTCCTTATTTAAATTATTAATTATAAAGTTTTAGCAAATTGTTTTAACAATTTAGCTGCACCTTTATCCATGTTCTGCAATCCTTTTTCGATTGATATTTTGCCGTTTAACATTGGCTCAACATTTTCGTAAATTACTTCACGAATTTGTGGCCAGTTACCAGCTCTATATCCACCAGGAATAGTCGAACCTTCTAAGCTTAATTGTTCACCAACTGCTTTATGATATGGAGAAGCTCTATAGAAGTTTATAGTTTCAGCTAACGCTATACCACCTTTAGTTACTGCAGAGTAACCAGTCATATTGTGATAATACAGATCCATCTCTGGAGAACCCATAAATTCTATAAATTTAGCAAGTCCTTTATACTCTTCTTCTGTATGACCATTTAATATCCAGTTAGCAGCACCTCCGATAAATGTTGGATACTCTTTACCACCTGTTACAGAATCCCAGTAAGGAATATGATTTACTGTAAAGTTAGGTACAACACCTTTCATTCCACCGAAAGATGCAGCTGAACCAAACCAAAACGCAGCTTCACCAGCTATAAATGGAGCTTGGTTATCTCCCCATGCTCTTCCTTTATAACCATAAAAGCCTTTTTCATACCATTCCTTAACTTTTTTCCAATGCATTACAAATGCATCTGTTTCAGCAAATAAAGTTTTTGTTGGAACAGCATCGTAACCATTGTTTCCATCAGTCATAAGTAGATTATGTCTTGAAAAGAAATTTTCTGTCCAGATCCAAGGAAAGTGACTTTGAACTAAAGGAATGTATCCTGCAGCTTTAATTTTTGGAGCCATAGCCTCAAACTCTTCATAAGTTTTTGGAACAGACTCAATTCCTACTTTTTTCAATATGTCCATGTTTGCATACATCAAACAAGTTGAACTATTAAAAGGAACACCAATCATTTTTCCATCAGCATCAGCATAGAAATTTTTAATTCCTGGAATATAATTGTCTGCGTCGACTTTAATTCCATATTTCTCTGCCATTTCTTCAAAACCAATGACAACACCATTTTTAACTTGCGCTACCATTATCGCAGCACCAGCATCGTAAACCTGTGAATAGTGTGGTTGGTCTCCTGCTCTAAATGCAGCAATAGTTGCTGCCATGTTATCTTCATAACTTCCTTTACCTGTAGGAATGACCGTATATTGATCTTGTGAAGCATTAAATCTATTTGCAATTTCAATAATTACATCACCAAGAAAACCACTGTTTCCATACCACCAATGAATTTCTGTCTTTGAATAACTGTGTGATGTAAAAGAGAATGTAAATAGAATTGTTAAAATACTAAGTATTTTTTTCATTTTTTCCCTCTCTTTTTAATTTATGTATTTACAATAAAGTAAAATATAAATGTTAAGATAACGTTAAATTAAAATTACTTAAATATTAAAATATATTATTTTTCTAAATCAGGTTGTATCTGTTAATAATTTTTAAGAAATTTTAATCTTCCAATTATTTCATCTCTATCCATGTAATATCCTTGAAGATGTCTATGACCAGAATTAGGATCAAACTCTGTTCTTCCATGAAGCAATCTTCTATTGTTAAATGAAAAAATATCTCCTGACTCTAGTCTAAAATTAATTTGAAATTTAGCATCATGTAATAAATTTCCAAATCGATGATGGGCTTTATAAACTGAATCCATTATATCTGGATGACAATCAAGAGCATCTAGTGTTGCAATACTATAACGAATATCGTTGTAATCTCCGTCTTTAGTGAGTGATATTGCTGTACCATAAACACTTCTGACTGCTTCTTGGGTATAGTCTTTGTCTCTAAATTTTAAAGGAGTATTTACTAAGATATCAAAAATATCTTTTTCATTTTTTTTTAAATAATCTGCAACAGCAAATGCATCTACAGCTGATGAGTCGCCACCCTTCGCTGAATTTATTAAACAGTGTAAAAATTGATAACCAGGTGGATTTTCAAACCAAGGCAAATCCATATGATTTCTTAAAGCATGCGCTGTATATGCAGAATTATTTGGTTTTGGAATATTAATTACTTCAAAAGGTGTTTTAAAAAAAGTTTCTCGAGTATGACTTATACGGTTTAAAACTTTTAATGCAGAATTTTTTTCTACTGGAGCATTTTTAACAATGGCTATTCCTGTATAATGTAAAAGCTCCAACCATTTAATCAAGCCATCATCAGAATTTACAATTTCATCATGATCAATTTGAATAGACTCTAAGTTTTTTTCTAATGAATTATCCCAAAGTTTATAGGGTGATACATACTTTTGCTTATTTTTTAATGTATAACAATTTTCTCTTAACCATTTTGGATCATAATAGCTTGTATGATCTCCTTCGCTCCATTCAATTTCTAATTTTCCATCAGAACTAATAGAATATTTTGTGGGATTAATGTTTTGTGAGACTTCCAGAATATTAAACATTCTATGTCTCGAATCTTTATCATGAGCAGTTGGACAATTATCTCTTAGCCAAAGGTAATTAAACTTACTCTCTTCACCATCATTCCAAATAACTTTTAAATACGTTGAATTTTTTTCTAGTTTAGAAATTGAGCTCACACTTAATTTTTATATAAAAGAGTAATCAAATCAACTCAATTAATAGTTGTATTAATAATTCAAAGCTTGTTTTTTATCTACATTCATTATTAAATCTCGGTATTAAAACTTAACCTTAAGGAGATAATTTAATGAAGTTTTTAAAGAGATTAACAATCTCAATTTTCCTTTTGTCATCTTTGATTGTAAGTAATGCAAACGCTGGTGATTGTAAGGCAAGATTGGGAGATTTTGACTGGAGTAGTGCTAACATCCATACAGCTATTACTACCTTCATCCTTGAAAAAGGATACGGGTGTGAAGTTTCTGTAACTAAAGGAAGTACTACCCCAATAATGGCTGCTCATTACGACGGTCAATTAGATGTTATTACTGAAGTTTGGTATGACAACATTATTGCTAATTACGAGCCACATGAAAAGGCTGGTACTATTATTAATATTGGAGTTAACACACCAGACTCTCAACAAGCATTCTATGTAGATAAAACAACAGCTGATAAATACAATTTGAAATCAGTTGATGATATGAAAGATCCAAAAATTGCAGCTTTATTTAAAGATCCAGAAGATCCTTCAAAAGGAAGAATGACTAGCTGTATATCTGGTTGGACTTGTTATACTGTAAACTTGGTTAAGCAAATAGAATATGGTTTAGACAAATACTATACTAACTTTGACCCAGGTTCAGGTGGAGCATTAGATGCTGCTATTGCAGGAGCTTTTGCTAAGAAAAAACCGATCTTTACATATTACTGGGCACCAACTGGTTTAATGGGTAAAGTTGACCTTGTTAGACTTACAGAACCAAAATTTGATTCTGATTGTTGGAACTCTATGTCCGCAGTTGTTGAAGATATTAAAGCAAACGGACCAGATGCTTACAAGAAAAGCTGTGCATGTGAATATAGAGATATGGCTTTGACAAAATCTGTTTTAACTGATTGGGCGAAAGCTAATCCTAAAGAAACTGATTTCTTAAAGAAATATACTATTCCAACAGCTACAGTTAACAAAATGTTAGCTTTTTACGAAGATGAGTCAGATGGTGATATGGAACTTACCGCGATGCACTTCTTAAAAAATGAAAGCATGTGGAAAGATTGGGTGCCTGCAGACGTTGCTAAAAAAGTTAGCGCCGCTCTATAATCCAATATCTTAAATAATTTATGAAAGAGCCCTTCGGGGCTCTTTCTTTAACTAAATTTAAATTATGGAAGCATTAAAGAAAAATAAAAAAATAATTTTTAATATTGGTTTATTGGTTGTTTTTGTGTGGTTGTTAATAACTAGCTATTCTCAGTCAAAAAGAAAACCAGATAATATTGGAGAATTATTAAACGATTTTTCTTGGTTAGGAGGTAAATGGCCAAAGTGGTTAGATTTACCATTAATGAATTGGATCAACGTTGGTTTTAAAGCACTTAATGAAAAATATGGATACATATTTGAAGCTATTAACAATGTTCTTCTTTATATGTTAATGCTTGTAAAAAACTTTTTAATTCAAGCTCCATGGCCATTGGTTATACTTGGTGTGGTGGTTCTAACTTATTTTGCAAGTGGTAGAAAAGTTGGAACAACAGTATTTGTAGGATTTTGTACTTTTTTTATAGGTTTTCTTCACCCAATATTTTGGCAAAAAGCAATTGAAACAACTGCGATAATGTTAATTGGAATATTTCTTTGTGTTGTTGCAGGCATTCCATTAGGGATAGCAATGGCAAGAAGCGTAAGAACAAGAAATGTAATTTTACCAGTTTTAGATTTAATGCAAACTATTCCAAGTTTCTGTTACCTAATTCCAGGTATTATGTTATTTGGCTTAGGTGCGGTTCCAGCAATTATAGCCACATTTATTTATGCGGTACCTCCTCTAGTTAGACTAACAGATTTAGGAATTAGGCTTGTTGATACTGAGGTTATTGAAGCTGCAGATGCATTTGGTGCAAGTAAAAAACAAAAGCTTTGGGGTGTACAAATGCCATTAGCTTTGCCAAATATTATGCAAGGAATTAATCAGTGTACAATGATGGCATTAGCGATGGTTGTTATTGCATCGATGATTGGTACTAGAGGTCTTGGAGATGAAGTTTTGCTAGGTCTCCAACAATTAAACGTAGGAAGAGCTGCTGAGGCAGGAATTGCAATTGTACTTTTAGCAATAGTTCTTGATAGAATAACTCAATCTTACGGAGAAACACTACAAGAGAGAACAGCACCAAATACAAAGAAAGGTAAATAATGTCTAAAATTGAGATTAATAATGTTTATAAAATCTTCGGTAATAATCCTCAATCTGTAATGCCTATGGTAAAAGATGGAGCGAACAAAGAAGAGGTTTTAGAACAAACTGGTCATACTGTTGGTCTTGATAATGTTTCATTAAAAATTGAAGAAGGTGAAACTTTTGTTTGTATGGGTTTGTCAGGATCTGGAAAGTCAACTCTAATTAGGCATTTAAACAGATTAATCGATCCTACTGACGGTGAAATCATCGTAGAAGGAAATAATGTTATGTCGTTTAACAAGGAACAACTGATAGATTTTAGAAGACATAAGATGAGTATGGTTTTTCAGAGGTTTGGTTTATTTCCGCATAAAACAGTTATTCAAAATGTAGGGTATGGATTAGAAATGCAAGGAAAACCATTGGAAGAAATAAACAAAACCGCTATGGAAAAAATTGAAGCAGTTGGTTTAAATGGTTTTGAAAATCAATTTCCAAATCAATTATCAGGTGGTATGCAGCAACGTGTTGGTCTTGCAAGAGCTTTAGCAACTGATAGTGATATAATGTTAATGGATGAAGCTTTTAGTGCATTAGACCCATTAATAAGAAGTGATATGCAAAAACAATTACTAGATCTCCAATCGGAATTAAAAAAAACTATTGTATTTATTACTCATGACTTAGATGAGTCTTTGAGGCTTGGAGACCATATTGGTATTTTGAATGCTGGAAAATTAGTTCAAGTTGGAACGCCAGTTGACATCATTATGAACCCAGCAGACGATTATGTTAAAGCGTTTGTTAAAGATGTTAACAGAGCAAAAGTAATTAAAGCTAAAATTATAATGAAGAGTGTTAATGAGTCTAACGATATAGATAAATCTAACTTAATAAAAGTTAATGAAGATCAATTTATTGAGGAGTTTTTACCTCAAATTGTATGCTCGAATTCTAATTGTGAAGTGGTTGACAAAAGTGGAAATGTTAAAGGGTACATATCTAATAAAGAATTGCAGACATCATTAACAAAATCATAATTAATGGTTAACAAATCATTAAAAAATAAAAAAATTATAATTTCTGCAGGTGCATCTGGAATAGGTTTAGCAACAGCTAAGGTTTGTCTTTCACGTGGAGCATACGTTTATCTTTGCGATATTGATAATAAATCACTAAATAAATTAAACAAACATCCTCTTATAAATAAGAGGCTGTTTAAATATAATTGTGATGCCTCTGACGAAAGCCAAGTACTGGATTTATTTAAAAAAATAAATAGAAAAACAAAAAAAATTGATGCTTTAATAAATAATGTTGGAGTCGCTGGACCAACTGGATCACTAGAAAAACTAAAGTCTAAAGATTGGGAAAGAACTATTCAGATAGATGTTAATAGTCATTTTTATTTCACTAAGAAGGCTATACCTTTAATTAAAAAGTCTAGAAATGGATCAATAATAAACATTTCTTCAACTGCTGGAATACTTGGTTTTCCTTTAAGATCACCTTACGCAGCAAGTAAATGGGCAATTATTGGAATTACCAAAACTCTCGCAATGGAACTTGGAAAATACAATATAAGAGTTAATGCAGTATGCCCTGGTTCTATTAAAGGTGAAAGAATGAAAAAAGTGATCAGAGATAAAGCAAAATTTACAAAAGTTTCATCAAAAAAAATTGAGAAAGATTTTATTTCAATGAGTTCTATGAAAAAGTGGATTCTTGAAGAAGATATAGGAAAGATGTGCGCATTTTTGATTTCAGACGATTCCAGTAAGGTTTCAGGACAAGTAATTTCTGTAGATGGTCACACAGAAAGAAATGATTAAATTACCTAAGTTTTTTTTCGTATTTCTTTCTTAACTTTTGAATATCAACCAAATACTGGTCTCTTATATTAGATATCATTGCAACTGATTTACCTTTAGCCTGTCTTGCTGTTCCTGAAATCAATCTAGAAGATAATTTTTTTGATAGCTTAGGGGCCTTTAATTTAGTCCATGGTAATTTTAAAGCAGGTCCAAATTGTTCCAACATATGTTTCATTCCCGTTTTTCCTCCAGCAAGATGAAAGGTTAAAAATGTACCCATCAAAGACCATCTTAATCCTGGGCCATCTTCAATTGCTCTATCTAATTCTTCCGTAGTTGCATATCCCTCATTAATAATATGTAGCCCTTCTCTCCATAAAGCTTCTTGTAATCTGTCAGACAAATATCCAGGTAATTCATTTTTAACCATAATTGGATTCATAGAAATTGATTTGTAAAATTTTTTAGCTAAATTTAAATTTTTTTTTGAAGTTCTCTTACCTGGAACAATTTCTACAGCAGGCAGTAAATATACAGGATTGAATGGATGTCCAATTATTCCCCTCTCTGGATTTTTACATTTTGAATAAATTCTAGTTGGCAACAAACCCGATGAGCTTGAAGCAATTATTGAATTAGATTTTGCATATTTTCCAATAGTGCTAATCAATTTAGTTTTTAAAGAATAATTTTCAGTTGCACACTCCTGAATAAAATCTGCGTCTTTTAATGTTTGTTCTATTGAGGTAAAAAAATGAAAATTTTTTAGATTTAATTTTTTTTTATTAAATAGTTTTTTTACAAATGGCCAAGTTCTTTTTATTTCAGATAATAAATTTTTTTTTAACTTAATATCTTTATCAAATGCATAAACAATTTTGTTGTGAGCCAAACAACGTATGATCCACCCTGCCCCAATTATCCCAGTTCCAATTATTGCAACTTTTTTAATATTTTGCATTACTTGTGTTTAACAAGTTTTAACTTCTCTCTTGTTTCTGCGGGTGTCATTGTTGATACACCTAGATCTTCAACAATTCTAATTGCCTTTTCAACTAATTGGGCATTTGTTGCCAGTTTTCCTTTAGATAAATACAAATTATCTTCTAAACCTACTCTAGGATTACCGCCCATAATTACTGTTTGTGCTACAAATGGCATCTCATTTTTTGAAATTGCAAAGCCTGACCACACGCCTTCTTTTGGCATAATATCTTTCATAGCTTGCATTGCTAATGGAGTAGCTGGTGCTCCCCAAGGAATTCCTAAACACATTTGAAACATAGGCGGATCATCCAACAATCCTTCTTTATATAGCTGTGCACCAAACCACATATTGCCTAAATCAAACGCCTCGATTTCAGGTTTTACTTTAATTTCTTTCAATCTTTTTGCAGCTTTTCTTAAATCGTTTGGAGTATTAACGGTTATAACTGAACTATCACCAAAGTTTAAAGTTCCACAATCTAAAGTGCAAATCTCTGGTAAAAATTGTTCAGCATTTGCAATTCTTTCCATAACATTTGCCATATCAGTCATTGGTCCAAACTCTAATGGGTCTTTGCCTTGACCAATATCTAAATCTCCACCCATACCAGTTGTTAGATTCAAAATCACATCTGTATCACTTGAACGAACTCTATCTACAACCTCTTTGTATAACTCTAATCTTCTACTTGGAGTTCCGTCTTCCTCCCTCACATGAATATGAGCAATAGCAGCTCCAGCTTTTGCGGCTTCAATTGATGCTTTAGCAATTTGTTCTGGTGTTTTTGGTAAATCTGGATGCTTACTTGCGGTATCTCCTGACCCCGTCACAGCACATGATATGAATACCTTGTTGTTCATTTTAAGTAAGATTTATACTATTATAAAAAGGACGAGGGAATAAAAAAATGTCTTTTCACATAACAAACCAAACAATCAAAAAAGAATGGACTGATTATAATAATCATATGAACATGGCTTACTATGTCTTAGTTTTTGATCAGACTTGGGAGATCATTCTAGAAAAATTTAAGATGGGTGAAAAATCTGCAAAGGATACCCAAAGAAGTACCATGGTTGTTGAAACACGTACTACATATGATGGTGAAGTTAAAGAGGGAGATGAAGTTGAAATTGTTTTAAGCTTCTTTGATCATGATAGAAAGAGATTACATTTCAAGATGGAAATGATTGAAAAATCATCAAAAAAATTATCAGCAACTATTGAAATGTTAGCGCTTTATATTGATCTTAGTAAAAGAAAAGTTACAGAATTTGAAGATGAAAAAATTAAAATTATGGATGACTTTATTAATGAAAATAAAAATGAATTTAATTCTGACAATTTATCCATTATTGGAAAACTTAAAAAATGATTGATGTAAAATTATTATCAGGAGCATTAGGTGCTGAAATAAGTGGAATTGACTTGACTGACGTTTCAGATAAAAATTTTAAAAAAATAAATAACCTATTATTAGAACACAAAGTTATATTTTTTCGAGATCAACCTTTGACGTCAGAACAACATGTTGCTCTAGCTTCAAAGTTTGGACCATTAGAAACACATGCTTATGTAAGAGGTCTAAGTGAATTCCCTGAAATAATTAGAATAATAAAAAAACCTGAAGAAAAAACACAATGGGGTGAAGGTTGGCATTCAGATGTTAGCTATAACGAAAAACCAACTAAAGCTGTAATTTTAAAATCAATTAAAATTCCACCAGTTGGAGGAGATACTGTTTTCTCAAACATGGAACTTGCATGGGAGACACTAGAAGAAGAGATAAAAAATAAAATCAAAAATAAAAAAGCAGTTCATTCCTCACTAGGAGGTGGGTTTTTTCTTGATAAATATAAAGCAATGCAAAGTAATGGAAATATGGATGAATACTCAAACACTCATCCAATTTTAAGAACTCATCCAGAAACAGGTAAAAAAATTCTTTTTGTAAATTGGACTTACACAAAAGAAATTGTTGGTATAGACAAAGAAGATAGTAAAGAGATATTAAATTATTTATTTGAACATCAGGCAAGATTAGATCTTACTTGTAGATTTAAATGGACCGAAAATGCAATAGCTATTTGGGATAATAGAAGTGTTCAGCATTATGCTATTGCTGATTTTTATCCAAATAAAGGGCTTGGCTTTGAAAGAGTAATGGATCGTATAGCTGTTGAAGGGGATCATCCGCAATAATAAATGAAGATAATTTATAAAATCATTTCAAATTTTATAAATAATAAATCTTTGTACATTGGTGAGAAAGTAACTATGTCAGAGCATATGATTCAGTCTGCCATGCTAGCTGAAAAGGCTAAATGTAATGATGATTTAATTTGCGCATGTTTGCTTCATGATTATGGTCATTTTCTTTTAGAAGATCCTGATGAATTAGTTAAAAATAAATTAGATGGAGAGCATGAAAATATTGGATATCAGTATCTAAAAAAATTTTTTGGACAAAAAGTTGTTGAGCCAATTAAATATCATGTTTTAGCTAAACGTTATTTAGCTAGAGATAAAAAATATTTTGATTTTTTATCAGATGCGTCAAAAATAAGCCTCAAGTTACAAGGCGGAGTTTTAAATGATAAAGAAAGTAAAAAATTTGAGAATAAATCTTACTTTAAGCCATCAATTCTACTCCGAAAATTTGACGAAGCCGCAAAAAGAACTGACATTAAAATGAAATCTATTCATGATTATGAAAAGTTGTTAAGTTCGAAACTTATATGAATTTTGATTATTTAATAATTGGCGCAGGAAGTGCAGGCTGTGTACTTGCAAACCGATTGACAGAAAATGATCAAAACAATGTAGCAATATTTGAAGCAGGAAAACCCAGTGATATTTGGAAAGTCAACATGCCACTTGCGATTTTATACACAATGCATGATCCAAAATATAACTACAAATATTATTCAGAACCAGAACCTCATCTACATAACAGAAGATTGTTTTGTCCTAGGGGAAAAATGATTGGTGGATGTTCTGCACATAATGGAATGGTATTTGTCAGAGGAAATCCAAATGATTATAAAAGATGGGCTTCATTTGGATTGGAAGATTGGTCTTATGAAAAAGTTCTTCCCTATTTCAAAAAAATTGAAACATGGTCTGAAGGAGAAAATGAGTATCGAGGTGGTAGTGGAATACTACCAGTAAACCAATCTAAAAATAAAAATCCTTTATTCAAAGCGTTTGTCGACTCAGCTGGTGAAGCTGGTTACAAAATAAATAATGACATGAATGGTAAAGAGCAAGAAGGTTTTGGAATGTATGATGTTACTATTCATAAGGGTGAACGAGCTAGCGTATCAAAATATTATTTAAATCCTGCCAAAAAAAGAAAAAACCTTAAAGTATTCACTGAAGCTTTTGTTGAGAGAATTATATTTGATGGAAAAAAAGCAATTGGAATTGAAGTAAAAATAAAAAATAAAGTCGAAAAGATTTATGCCAATAAAGAAGTAATTTTAAGTGGAGGTGCAATTAATTCACCGCAATTACTAATGCTTTCTGGAATTGGTCCAAGCCAGCACTTAAAAGATAAGGGAATTGATGTTGTTCACAACTTAGAGGGAGTTGGGAAAAACTTGCAAGATCACTTAGAAACTTATGTTCAGCAAGAATGTAAAACTAAAGATACCTTATATTCATATGTTAATAAGCTTAATATGATAAGGATTGGTATTCAGTGGTTTTTAAATAGAAGTGGTCCCTGCTCTACTTCTTTCTTAGAAGCTGGGGGTTTTTGTAAATCATCTCCAGCAAGAGAGTATCCTAATATTCAATTTCATTTTTTTCCTGCTTTCGTAATTGATCATGGATTAGTTGATCCAGATAGGCATGGTTACCAATTACATGCTAGCCCAAACCATCCAAAAAGTAGAGGTCATATAACTTTGAACAGCTCAAACCCTTATGATTATCCAAAAATACAATTTAATTATCTAGAACATGAAGATGATCTAAAGCAAACAATAGAATGTATTCATGTAGCTAGAAAAATTTTGGGACAAGATTCCTTTAAACCATATGCGGGAAATGAGATTGGACCAGGAGAACATGCTCAAACTAATGAAGTATTTGAGGAATATATTCGTTCAAAAGCAGAGACAGCATATCACCCATCTTGTACTTTAAAAATGGGAGTAGATAATATGGCTGTAGTTGACCAAAAACTAAAAGTTCATGGTATAGAAAACTTAAGAGTAGTTGATGCTTCTGTAATGCCAGAAATTACAAGTGGAAATCTAAATGCTCCAACTTTAATGATTGCCGAAAGAGCATCGGAATTTATTTTAAATTCTTAATATTGAAATTTATTGAAATTAACTTCTATTTAAATTAATCATCTACATAGAATGAAAAAGACAATTGTTCAAAGTTGGAATGAATGGGATCCTTTAAAACATGTAATAGTTGGACGGGCTGATAATTGTTGTATTCCTGCACCTGAACCAGCTGTTGATTGTAAGATTCCACCTGACTCTGTGATGAAAGGTAAACACGGACGACGAACACAAGACTCTATAGATAGAGCTAATGAACTATTAGACAAATTTGTTAAAACGCTTGAAGGTAGAGGTATAAGAGTTGATAGACCTACTCCACTCAAATTTGATGAAAAAATTGCTACTCCTGATTGGGAAGTAGAACATATGTTTGGGTGTATGCCGTCTAGAGACGTTATAATTACAGTTGGAAAAGAAATGCTGGAAGCTACCATGAGTTTTAGATGTAGATGGTTTGAGTATTTGGCCTATAGACCATTATTACAAAAGTACTTTGTTGAGGATCCAGGCATGAGACACGAAACAGCACCTAAGCCTAGATTGACTGATGCTGATTATCATATGAATTATTTATCTGAAGATGTGAGTATAGATCAAAGATTACAGTGGGCAGAGAAAAAATATTTTGTTACAACTGAAGAGGAACCACTTTTTGATGCTGCAGATATTTTAAGATTTGGGAAGGATTTAATTGTTCAACATGGATTTACAACTAATCTAAAAGGAATTGACTGGTTAAAAAGACATTTTCCAGATCATAGGATCCATACAGTGAATTTTCCAGGAGATCCCTACCCAATTCATATAGATGCAACTTTTACACCTATAAAACCTGGGTTAATTTTGAATAATCCGGTTAGAAAACTTCCAAAAGAACAAAGGAAACTTTTTGAGGATAATGGTTGGGAAATTGTTTATGCAGCGCAACCAGCTCATAATTCACCTCCAGATCTAAGTTATTACTCTGTATGGTTATCAATGAACGTTTTAGTTCTAGACCCAAAAACAGTATGTGTAGAAAAGACAGAAGTTTATCAAGCTGAACAATTAGATAAGCTTGGAATGGAAGTAATTCCAATAGATTTTAGAGAAGTCTATGCTTTTGGTGGTAGTTTACATTGCAGTACAACTGATGTTTTTAGAGATGGCGATCTTCAGAACTATTTTCCAAAACAATAAATTCGTTGTAAACTAATTAATGTCCGCCCCTAATAATAATCCTAAAGGGATAGTATTCATACTAATAGCCATGATGGTTTTTTCTGTCCAGGATGGAATTATGAAACATATTTATAATTTTGTTTCACTTTATGAAATTTACTTAATTAGAACAGTAATAAGTTTTATGCTTATTTTAATGTTTTTAATAATTACAAAACAACCAATAGTATTTAAAACCCAATATCCTCTTTTAACTATTACGCGTGTAATACTTTTTTTCTTTGGTTTCAGCTCTTTTTATGTTTCTTTGACCGTGTTACCACTTGGTACAGCTACAGCTTTATTTTTTGTTACTCCATTTTTAATTACAATATTCGCTCATTTTTTTTTAAAAGAAGAAATAGGATTGAGAAGATGGACTGCTGTAGTTGTGGGATTTATTGGAGTTTATATAACATTAAATCCTGATTTTAGTAATTTTAACTATTTAAGCTTATTACCTATTTTATGTGCGCTTTGTTATTCATTATCTATGATAATAATAAAAAAAACATCTGATAAGGATAGTGTTTATACACAAACATTTACATTTTATATTGGCGCAATAATTATTAGTATAATTTTCTATTTTATAATTGGTGATGGTCAATATAACGTCTCGGATCATCCAGCTTCTCAATTTATATTCAGGGAATGGTTTGTTGATTTTAACTCTAATATCCTATTAATGACTGCAACAGGGGTGACTGCTACGATTGCTTTTCTTTTTTTATTTACAGCTTACAGTATAGCTTCTCCAGCTGTTGTTTCACCTTTCGAATATTCAATATTATTTTGGTCACCACTTGTAGGATGGTTATATTTTGATGAAATACCTTCATTAAATACAGTAATTGGAATTTTAATTATAGTATCAAGTGGTGTTTATATTTTTATGCGTGAAAAAGCACAAAATCAATCTATAGCTACAGAAAAACCCCTTAGATAAATGACTAAAGATAATAATTCTAAGGGTGTTATTTTAATAATTATTGCAATGACATTATTTGCGATGCAGGACTCCTTAATTAAATATATTTTTGAAAAAGCCTCTCTTTATGAGATTTTTTTTGGAAGATATTTTGTTGCAGCTATTTTGCTTTTTAGTTACATAAAATTTAACAAACAAAAAGTATCATTAAAAACTTATTATCCTATTTTAACAATTGTTAGA
>CACIRC010000006.1 GCA_902588895.1 uncultured Pelagibacteraceae bacterium | reverse complement strand
AGGCAGCTAGAAAGTTGAAATATGAGCAAGAAAAACTAAAAGAAATGGAAGAAAGATTAAGAGATCTTGAAACTGAAAGACAACAGGAAATTCAAAGGCAGATTTTAAAAGAGGAAGCTGAACAAAGAGCCAAAGAAGAGGAATTAAGAATTAAAGAAAAAGAACTTAAAGATGCAGAACGTGAGAGAATAAACAAAGAAAATGAAAGACGTCAAAGAGAAAGAGAATTGAAAATAGAAGAGGAAAGACAAAAAAGAATTGAAGAAGATAATGAAAGAATCCGATTAGCTGAAATAGCACAAAAAGAGAGAATTGAAGAGGAAAATAGGCGGATGAAAGAATGGGAGAAAAAATTTGATCAAGAACAAAGACTAAAAGAAGAAGAGCTAATTAAAAAATTTTATAGTGATGAAATTTCTGAACAAGAAAACAACAAGAATGAAGACAATTTAGAAACTAAATCTGATGAAGATAATTTAAAAAATTAGATTTTCTGGTCGTATTCACCAACTTTACCAGTTTTTTGTAATAAATTATCAATAAAATCAAAGATTTTTTTCTTTCTTTTATCTGATGTTGGGCTTTCAGTAACAATTACTAAAGATGGCTTATTTGAAGATGCTCTTATAAGCCCCCAAGAACCATCTTCAAATGAAAACCTAACTCCATTAACAGTTAAAATATCACTTATTACTTGACTATCTACTTCAGTGTTATTTTTTTTTAAATTTTCAATTTGTCTAACTAACTCTTCAACAACTAAATATTTTTCCTCATCTTTACAAAAAGGTGCCATTGTTGGTGTTTGAAATGTTTTAGGTAATTCATTAATAATTTCACTCATCTTTTTATTTTGATTATCTAATAAGTGACATATGTGAATAGCTGAATTAATTCCATCATCATAACCATATCCCAAAGGTTGATTAAAAAAGAAATGACCACTTTTTTCAAAGCCTGCTAGTGCTTTTTCGGTATTAACTTTTCGTTTAATATGAGAATGTCCTGTTTTCCAATAAATAGTTTTACAGTTATTTTTAATTAAAATTTGATCTTTTGAGTATAATCCAGTTGACTTTACATCAACTACAAATTTAGAATTTTTATATTTGCTTGATAAATTTCTAGCTATTAACAGTCCTATTTTATCTGAAAATATTTCATTTCCTTCATTATCTATAACGCCAACTCTATCTCCATCACCGTCAAATCCGAAACCTATATCTGCATTATTTTCCTTGACCACTTTGGCAATTTCGTGAAGCATTTCCAAATCTTCTGGATTTGGATTATACTTTGGAAAATTCCAATCTAAGTTACAATCCAACTCAATTACCTCACAACCAATATTTCTTAATATATCTGGAGCAAAAACTCCTGCAGTCCCATTACCACAAGCAACTACAGCTTTAATTTTTTTTTTTATTTTATTTTTATTAATTAAGTCATCTTTATAGATTTTATCAAAATTATTTATTTGTTTTTCATTTCCATGTCCTTTAGAAAAATTTTGATTTAATGTAATTTCTTTTAATTCTTTCATTTCTTGAGGTGCATGAGTTAATCCTTTTTTGATTCCCATTTTTACACCAGTCCAACCATTTTCATTATGACTTGCAGTAACCATAGCAACTGCATCCGCATCTAAATTAAATTGAGCAAAATAAACCATTGGAGACAATGACAGACCAATATCTTCTATATTACATCCAGTTGATTTTAATCCTTTTTTAAGAGCAGTTTTTATTTCCTCACTATAAGATCGGTAATCATGACCAACTATGATTCTTGGGTTTTCTTTTTTAGTGTGAATTTTTATTTGTGTTCCAAGCCCTTTTCCTAGATTTTCTATTCCAGCAGAATTTATGTCTTTGTGATACAACCAGCGAGCGTCATATTCTCTAAAGCCATAGGGATCTATTTTTATGTTTTGATTCATTAGGTATTTACTTAACCTTTTTATGTTAATTTCTTGGAAAAGATTTAATTTTTTTATTGATTTTCATATTGTCGCGTTCTATAAATGTTCTGTTGATATAATGATTATATAGTATATTTACATCAAACGCCTACAACATATAGTTGTTTTCGTAGTAATAACAAAATATATTAAACCTTTATGAATAAGATTCTTTCTCAAGCCCTTAAAAAAGCTGTCTCTGAATATAGCCCTGAGGTTAAAGAAGTTTCGAAAGGTAATAGACCAGATCTCTTTTCATTAAACAATGAAACAGAACTTTTTCAAAACAATAAAGGTATCATAATTAAAATTGATAGATCAAAAGATTTAAACTTAACTGATTTTGGAAAAGCAACTTTGAAAGATAGATATCTTGGTCCAAATGAATCTTATCAAGACTTATTTGCAAGAGTAGCCAGCACATATTCTGATGACAACTTACATGCACAAAGAATTTATAACTACATTAGCAACCTTTGGTTTATGCCTGCTACTCCAGTTTTATCAAACGGTGGAACTAAAAGAGGTTTGCCAATTTCATGTTTTTTAAATGAAGCTTCAGATAGTTTAGGTGGAATTTTAGATCTTTGGAGCGAGAATGTTTGGCTTGCTGCTAAGGGTGGTGGAATTGGAAGTTACTGGGGCAACTTAAGATCCATTGGAGAAAAAATTGGAAAAGTTGGAAAGACTTCAGGAATAATTCCGTTTATCAAAGTTATGGATTCATTAACAATGGCAATTAGTCAAGGTTCATTAAGAAGAGGATCTGCTGCTTGTTATCTTCCAATTGATCATCCTGAGATTGAAGAATTTATAGAGATGAGAAGACCAACAGGAGGAGACCCAAATAGAAAAGCATTAAATCTACATCATGGTGTTTTAGTTTCAGACGCTTTTATGAGAGCAGTTGAGACTGATGAACAATGGGCATTGAAAAGTCCTGCTGATGGAAGTATTCAGCAAACTATTTCTGCAAGAAATTTATGGATTAGATTATTAACGGCAAGAATAGAAACTGGCGAACCTTATATAATTTACATTGATACTGTTAACAGACAAATTCCTCAGCATCATAAATTAGCAAATCTTACAGTTAAAACTTCTAACTTATGTAGCGAGATAACTTTACCTACAGGAATTGATAAGGATGGAAGGGATAGAACAGCGGTATGTTGTTTATCCTCTTTAAATTTAGAGAAGTATGATGAATGGAAAGATGATCCTGATATGATTAATGATGTGATGAGATTTTTAGATAATGTCTTATCAGATTTTATTAATAAAGCTCCTGATCAGTTTAGAGATGCAAAATATTCAGCAGAAAGAGAAAGAAGTGTCGGCTTGGGCGTAATGGGCTTTCACTCATTTTTACAAAAAAATAGAATTCCACTTGAGTCAGTGATGGCGAAATCATGGAATAAAAAAATATTTAAAAACATAGATGAAAAAGTAAATCAAGCATCTAAAGATTTAGCTGAAGAAAGAGGTGCTTGTCCAGATGCCGCTGAGTATGGTTATAAAGAAAGATTTTCAAACAAAACAGCGATAGCACCAACAGCTTCTATTTCAATTATTTGTGGTGGAGCATCTCCAGGAGTAGAACCAATTGCAGCAAATAGTTATACACACAAAACTCTATCAGGTTCTTTTAATGTCAGAAATAGATATCTAGAAGAAATACTACAAAGTCATGGTAAAAATGATGATGAAATATGGTCTACCATTACTACTAATCAAGGATCTGTAAGCCACCTTGATTTTTTAACTGATTTAGAAAAAGATGTATTTAAGACAGCTTTTGAACTTAACCAAAATTGGATCATTGAACTTAGTGGTGACAGAACCCCTTATATTTCACAAGCTCAATCGGTAAATTTATTTTTACCAGCAGATGTTCATAAAAAAGAATTACACAAAATTCATTTTGATGCTTGGAAAAAAGGCTTAAAAAGCCTTTATTACTGTAGATCAAAATCAATTCAAAGAGCTGAAAATATCAATGATGCTAAATCAACCGATATAACAGCAAATGTTTATAAATCTAAAAATCAACAATCTAACGAGCAGACAGAGTACGAGGAGTGTTTATCATGTCAGTAGCAGAAAAAATTAATAAAGAGATTATTCAACCAAAAAAAATGGGCCTATTAGTAGAAAACCCAGTGTACAAACCTTTTAGATACCCATGGTGTTATGATGCATGGTTAACTCAACAAAGAATTCATTGGTTGCCTGAAGAAGTCCCTTTAGGAGACGATGTTAGAGATTGGCAAAAAAATTTGTCTCAACCAGAAAAAAATTTATTAACACAAATTTTTAGATTTTTTACCCAAGCAGACGTAGAAGTTAATAATTGTTATTTAAGACATTACACAACTGTATTTAAACCAACAGAAGTGTTAATGATGATGACAGCATTCGCTGCAATGGAAACAGTACATGTAGCTGCTTATTCTCATCTTTTAGATACTATAGGTATGCCTGAGTCCGAATACTCAGCTTTCATGAAATACAAAGAGATGAAAGACAAGTACGATTACATGCAAGGTTTTAATGTGAATTCTAAAGAGGATATTGCAAAAACAGTTGCAGTGTTTAGTGCCTTTACAGAAGGATTACAGTTGTTTGCAAGTTTTGCAATTTTATTGAATTTTCCAAGACATAATAAAATGAAAGGAATGGGACAGATAGTTACTTGGTCAGTAAGAGACGAAACACTTCATTGTAATTCAATGATAAGAATTTTTAAGGAATTTATAAAAGAAAACCCTGAAATTTGGACACCTAAACTTAAAAAAGAACTTTATGAAGCTTGTAGAATAATTGTTGAGCATGAAGATGCTTTCATCGACTTAGCTTTTGAAATGGGTCCGATGGAAGGCTTAACTGCGCAAGAAGTTAAAGATTATATTAGGTTCATAGCAAATAGACGACTTATTCAATTAGGATTAGAACCAATTTATGAAGTTCAAAAAAATCCACTAAAATGGTTGGATACAATGCTTAATGCAGTTGAGCACATGAATTTCTTTGAAGGTCGTGCAACAGAATATTCTAAAGCATCAACACAAGGAACTTGGGCTGAAGCGTTTAGTTAATTGAAGTATAAAAAATATTTTAGAAAAACAAGCTTTAAGCAAAAAGGTGTAGGTGATTTTTTTTTAAAAGAAATTGAATCACAAAAACCGAAAATCTTTTTAGAAGTTGGAGTATTTCATGGTGTTACTGCACGTAATGTTTGCGAATTATTAAGTAAAATTCATAATAATGACTTCAATTATGTTGGTATAGATCTCTTTGAAGAAAGTATCGAAAATAAGAATGAATTTATTCCTAATACAAATTTCTCAAACCCTATTAAATCATTTTATTTTAAATATATAAAAAGACAGAACCCTTACAGTAAAACAGCTGTTGAAGATCTACTCAAGAAATTTAAAAAAAATATCAATTTAATAAAAGGAAATTCAAATTTTTTATTAAAAAAAATGGACATGTCTAAAATTGATTACGTATTTTTAGATGGAGGACATGAGTATTCGACAGTTATTAATGATTTAAATAGTTGTATAGATGTCATTAATAAAAATGGTACGATTTTATGTGATGATTACAATTTAACTTATGCACCTGGTGTAAAAAAAGCAATTGATGAATTTTGTCTGAAAAATAATTTTAAATGTACAATTTTAGAATTTGATAGATTCGCAAAGATTAAAAAAGACTAAATTATCTGTAATTTAGTTCCATTACTTTCCTATGCCTGCTACCCTTATATTTAGCAAGTGGACGTATCAATTTATTAGCAGTGTGCTGTTCCATTATGTGAGCAGACCAGCCTGTTATTCTTGAGATAACAAAAATAGGTGTAAAGAAATCAGTATCAAAACCCATTAAATGATAAGTGGGACCAGTTGGATAATCAACATTAGGATAAATATTTTTTTCCTTAATCATTACTTTTTCGACAATGTCATAAATCTTCTCAAATTTTTTATCTTTTTTAATTTTTGCAACTTTACCAAAATAATCCCGCATAGTTGGTACTCTTGAATCACCTGATTTATAAACTCTGTGTCCAAAACCCATTACCACTTCTTTGTTTTTGAGAGCATTGTTTATCCATTTAAGTGCATTTTCAGGTTTTTTTATTTTATTCATCATGTGCATTACTTCTTCATTCGCACCACCATGTAATGGACCTTTTAAACTTGCAATTGCACCAGTTATTGCGCCGTGGATATCAGATAAACTACTTGTAATTGTTCTGGCTGTAAAAGTTGAAACATTAAAACTATGTTCTGCATACAAAATTAAAGACACATCAAATGCTTTAACAATTTCCTTCTGCGGAACTTTACCAAAGCACATGTAAAAAAAATTTTCTGCAAAAGCCAAAGTTTTCTTTGGTTTGATAATTTTTTTTCCTTTTCTAATCCTATAAAATGCTGCTAGAGCAGTAGGAGTTTTAGCAAAAATTCTTAATGCCTTTCTCATATTTGCATCTGGAGAAGAGTCGGTAGTTTCTTTATCCTCTAAACCCATCACACTTACAGCTGTTCTAGCAACATCCATTGGATGTGATTTCTTCGGCATATGTTTTATAATTTCATATAAATTTTTAGTTAGTTCTCTATTATTTCTTTCCTCTTTTTCAAATTTTCTAAGCTGAATAGTGTTGGGAAGATCTTTGTTAAGGATTAAATAAGCAACTTCTTCAAACCTACAATATTCACACAAATCTTGAGCAGCATAACCTCTATATGTAAGAGAATTTATTTCTGGCATTACTTTTGAAACCTCAGTTTCATCTACAACAATACCTAGTAAGCCTTTTTTTATATCATCACTCATTATTCATGTCCTTCCGTACTAAAATTATAAATTTCTTCATCTAAAGAATTATATTTTTCGTAATCAACCAACTCATAAAGTCTTTTTCTAGTTTGCATTTTATCTATAATATTATTCTGGTGTCCATTTGCATAAATGTCCCTTAATCCATCTTCTACATTTTTCATAGCCAACCTTTGTGTTGTTACAGGATAAATCACAATGTTATATCCAAAATTTTCTAATTCTTTATAGTTGAATAATTTAGACTTACCAAATTCAGTCATATTGGCTAATAAATAACCAGATAATTCTTTACGAACTTTTTCAAAATCTTTTTCATCATGAAGAGCTTCTGGGAATATAATTTCAGCACCTGCATCAATGTAGGATTTACATCTTTCAATCATTTTATCAATTCCTTCAACACTTTTAGCATCTGAGCGTGCAATAATTTTAAAATTTTGATCTTTTTTTGCTGCAACACACTCTTTAATTTTTTTAACCATAGCATCTGTTGAAATAAGTTCTTTATTATCTAAATGCCCACATCTTTTTCTTTCAATCTGATCTTCTAAATGAATCCCTGTTATCCCAAATTGTTCAAATGTTTCAATTGATTCTTTACATGATTTAAATCCCGTATCTATATCAACTATTGTTGGGAGATTAGTAACTCTAGAAATTAAATAAGATCTTGTACTAACATCTTGTAGTGTAGTTAAGCCAATATCAGGAAAACCAAGGTCATTAGCCATAACTCCACCAGATACATAAACTGCATCATAACCAATTTCCTCAATTAATTTTGCTGTCAGTGGATTATAAGCGCCAGGAACTCTTAAAATTTTATTTGATTTTAATTTTTGATCAAAATCTAATCTTTTTTGACTTGGTTCTTTTTCAACAAAGTGCATTAAAAAATTCCTTTTCTATTATTTTTTTTTAATATTTTTTTTCTTACTTCAATATTTAATTTATAAAGTTGGCCAGATCTTAAATTTTTTAAATTTTGTACAGTCTTTAAAAAACGATCACTTTCTTTTTTTTCTAAAATACCATCAGTTAAAGTTAAAAATTTATTTATATAATTTTCTCGTTTAAATGGCCTATCTCCATATGGATGTGCATCTGCTCTATCAAGTTTCTCTGTTATTTTTTTTCCATTATTAAGGGTTACAACTACTTTGGCACCAAATGCTTTATTTTTTGGATTCGGATCGTGATATTTCTTTGTCCATTTTTTGTCTTCATATGTTTTTATTGATCTCCAAATCTTAATGGTACTTTTTCTATTAGCTCTTGCTTTTGTATAAGATTTTACGTGATGCCAATCTCCATCTTCTAATGCTACAGCAAATATATACATTATTGAATGATCCAGCGTTTCTCTGCTGGCGTTAGGGTCCATTTTTTGAGGATCATTAGCACCTGTTCCAATAACATAGTGTGTATGATGACTTGTAAAAATGTCGATTTTTTTAATTTGATTTAAATTTGAGATTTTTGTTTTTAGTTTTTTTGCCAGATCGATTAATGCTTGAGATTGATATTCAGCAGAATATTCTTTTGTATATGTCTCTAAAATAGCTTTTTTACTTTCGCCTTTTTTTGGTAATGGGACTTTATAATTTGCTTTTTTACCATCTAGTATTCTTGCTATTACGCTATCTTCCCCTTCATATATTGGACTTGGAGCACCTTCACCTCTCATAGCTCTATCTACTGCTTCTATAGCAAGTTTGCCTGCATGAGCAGGAGCGTAAGCTTTCCAACTTGAAATTTCCCCTTTTCTAGATTGTCTTGTAGAAATTGTTATATGTAATGCTTGTTGAACAGCTTGATAAATAGTTTCAGTATTTAATTTTAGCATTGTTCCTAATCCAGCAGCTACACTAGGTCCCAAATGAGCAATGTGATCAACTTTATGTTTATGTAAACAAATTCCTTTAACTAAGTTAACTTGAACTTCGTATGCAGTAATTATTCCTTTTAGTAAATCCAATCCACTTTTTTTATTTTGTTGTGCAACACTTATAATTGGAGGGATGTTGTCACCAGGATGACTATAATCTGCAGCTAAAAAGGTATCATGAAAATCTAATTCTCTAACTGCGGTTCCATTAGACCATGCTGCCCATTCACAATCAAATTTTAATTTTGAGTTTACACCAAATATAGTAGCACCATTTTTTCTAGAATGTTTTAAAGCCATCTCTCTAGAAGAGATCACTGGTTTTCTATTTAATGAAGCAATGGCAACTGAGGCGTTATCAATTATTCTATTGATAACCATTTCGATAGCATCTTTATTTAATTTAGAATTATCACTTGCTATCTCAGCTATTTTCCAAGCAAGTTGTTTCTTCTTTGGAAGGCTGATTTTTGACGGATATACTTTAACTGTGTGTAATAACAAAATAACTCCTAATTTGTGATTTTGTTTTAATAGTTAAAAAAAATTAATCAATATTAAAGATATTCAGATATTATTTTCTCAATACCGACAAAGTCTTTTATTATGTGATTATGATAAATTTCCTCAGATCTTTTTTCTGTATATCCATATTTTAGTAAAATTATTGGAATTTCAGCGGCCTTAGCGGCATTAGCATCTGTCTCACTATCACCAATCATAATTGATTTTTTTTTATCTCCATCTAAAATTTCTATAGTCGTTGTTAAATGACGAGGGTCTGGTTTGCAATATTCAAAAGTATTATATCCTGCAACATATTCAAAATAATCATAAATCCCAATTTTTTTTAAAAGATCAACTGCCAAGTGTTCAGTTTTATTAGTGCACACTGCCATAGAAATATTTTCATTTTTACACCAATTTAAAAATTCTTTTACACCATTTATTAATTTACTTTCGTGTAAAATATTTTTTCCATAATAAGATAGAAATTCATTAGTCATTTCATTTTGAATTTTTTCATCAAACCATTTCCACTGACCGTTAGCTTTAGCCATCATAGCTTTTGCGCCTTTGCCAACAGCATTTTTTAATTCCCCCAAAGTTTTAGTTGGGTAGCCAAATTTTCTCATTACATGGTTATGGGCGCGTATTAAATCAGGAGCTGTATCTACTAATGTACCATCTAAATCAAATAAAATTGTAAATTTTTGTTTCATTTTAAAAGTATTTTAAAGAAATAAATTGTGAATTAATCAAGACTAATTCTTAATGTAAATCAATTCTAAATGGAAGTTTTAAATCAAAAAAAACTAAGAGAAAAATTTATAAAATTAGGAGTTAAGATGATAGGTCCTGAAACTATTTTTTTTTCGAAAGATACCAAGGTTGGAAAAAAGGTAACTATAGAACCTTATGTTGTTATAGGTTCTAATGTTAAAATTGGAGATAATGTAATTATAAAATCTTTTTCACATTTAGAATCTTGTAAAATAGAAAGTAAAGTTGAAATTGGCCCCTATGCCAGAATAAGACCCAACACAATTTTAAAATCAGGATCTAAAGTAGGTAATTTTGTTGAAATTAAAAAAAGTACTTTAGGAAATAAATCTAAAATAAATCATTTATCATATGTGGGAGATACTCAAATTGGAAAATCTGTAAATATTGGTGCAGGTACTATTACTTGTAACTATGATGGAGTTAATAAAAATAAAACAAAGATTAAAGACAAAGTTTTTATTGGCTCAAATTCATCATTGGTTGCTCCAATTACAATAAGCAAAAATAGTACTGTTGGGGCTGGATCAGTAATTACAAAAAATGTTAGAACAAAATCTTTAGCATTAACAAGATCGCCACAATTAGAAGTTAAAAATTACAAAAGAAAGAAAAAATAATTTATGTGTGGAATTATAGGAATATCTAGCAACAAACCTGTTTATTCAAATATAATTAATTCGTTAAAAAAATTAGAGTACAGAGGGTATGACTCAGCAGGTATAGCTACACTTTCAGATGGTGAAATTAATGAAGTAAAATCAGAGGGTAGAGTAGATAATTTGGAAAATAATTTTGATTTAAAAAATTTAAGAGGAAATATTGGAATAGGGCACGTAAGATGGGCCACTCACGGTATTCCAAATAGTTTGAATGCACATCCACATTCTTCTCATAATGTTTCAGTAGTTCATAATGGAATTATTGAAAATTCAACAATATTAAAAAAACATTTAATAAATAAAGGTCATAATTTTAAATCACAAACAGATACAGAGGTAATTGTTCATTTGATAACTGAGAATTTGAAAACATCTGAACTAGAAGAAGCTATTACAAAAACCTTGAAACAACTTCATGGTAGTTTTGCTCTTGGAATCGTTTTTAAAGATATTCCAGACTTAATAGTTGGCGCTAGAAGAGGATCACCACTAGCTGTTGGTTACGGTCCGAATGAAAATTATCTAGGATCAGATTCTTACGCTTTAAAATCTATGACAAATAAAATTACTTATCTTGATGACGGTGAATTTTGTGTTGTTAAAAAAGATCAAGTTCTTTTTTTTAATGAAGAAGGTAATAAAGTTAATAAAAAAATATTAGAATTATCATCAGATGAAGCAAGTTATGATAAAGGTGATTTCAAACATTTTATGGCAAAAGAAATTGAAGAACAACCAACGACAATTAAAACTGGAATTAAAGAATACGTAGATAACTTGAACAAAGAGATAAATATTTTCAATTTTCCGTGGAAAATTGAGGAAATTAATTCAATAACTTTAATTGGCTGTGGTACAGCATATCATTCTTGTTTAATGGCTAAATATTGGTTCGAAGAACTTACAACCTTAGATGTTAACATAGATATAGCTTCGGAATTTAGATACAGAAAAAATAGATTTAAAAATGACGGTTTATATATCTTTGTTTCACAATCTGGAGAAACAGCAGATACGTATGCGGCCCTAGATCTTTGTAATAAAAATAATATGAAAACATGTTCTGTTGTTAATGTAATCGAAAGCTCAATAGCAAGAGACTCTAATTTTGTTTTACCAATTCATTGTGGTCCTGAAATAGGAGTGGCATCAACAAAAGCATTTCTAGGTCAAATATTAGTTTTGTATATTTTAGCCTTAAAACTTGGGTCATTAAGAAAAGAAATTGAAAAAAATGAATACCAAGAAAAGATTAAAGACTTAAAAGCCTTGCCAGGATTAATAGAAAAAACTTTATTGCATGATAATGATATCCAGGCGATATCTTCAACATTTAATGAGGCTAAAGGTTCTATGTTTTTAGGAAGAGGTTATTCATATCCAATAGCTCTAGAGGGTGCATTAAAACTTAAAGAGCTTTCATACGTTCATGCAGAAGGATACCCAGCTGGTGAAATGAAACATGGGCCATTAGCTTTAATTGAGGAGGGAATGCCTGTAGTAGTTTTAGCTCCTAGAGATAATTATTACAAAAAAACAATTTCGAATATGCAGGAAGTTATTGCTAGAGGAGCGAAGGTATTATTGATAACTAATAAAAGTAAAGATGAAGTTGTTTCCGAAAATATTTGGGAAACTATTGAAGTTGAAAATACAAATCATGACTTGCTTCCATTCCTTTTGACTATTCCACTTCAAAAACTTGCATATTACTCTGCTCTTAAAAAAGGTTATGATATAGATAAGCCTAGAAATTTAGCTAAGTCAGTAACTGTCGAGTAATTGAAGTAAATTTTAGACTTTTTTTAAGTCTTTTTGAATGAGGGTTATAATTTCATCCCAATCATTAAATTTTGTTTGACGTAACAATCGTGCGCTCGGGTACCATGGACTCCAATCAATTTTTAACAACCATCTAAAGTCAGGTATAAATGGTAACATAATCCATACTTTTTTTCCAAGAGCTCCAGCTAAATGAGCGATTGATGTATCTACAGTAATAACCAAATCTAAATTATTAATTAAAGCCGCAGTATTATCAAAACCCATTATTTCTTTTTTATGATTAAAGAAATTTTTATGTCGGTTAAATATTTTTTTTTCATTTTCCTCTATTTCAATCTGTAATGAATGAAATGAAAAAGGAAGTTCAAAAAGTGGAACTAATTTTTTAAGAGGTATATTTCTATTAAAAACTGTTAAATTTTTTGAATTACCTGACCAACATAATCCAATTTTTTTTGTATTATTTTTTATCTTTTGTTTCCATAAGATCTCTTTATTTTTTTCAACAAAGAAGTAAGGTGTTTTATTTGGAATAGTTTCAAAATTTGTCTTGAATGCAAAAGGTAGACTCATAATGGAACAGTAAAAATCAAAACTTTGATCTTTTAATTCGTCAATAAACTCAAATTTTATTTCCAGTGATTTAATCAATTTTTTTAAGGAAGTAGGTGTGTCCAGTATAATATGTGCACCAAGTTTTTTAATTGAAAACAAATATCTTGAGAACTGAATATAATCTCCAAGACCCTGTTCTTTATAGATATAAATTTTTTTGTTTTTTAAAGAAGCTCGACCATCCCATTCCTTGTTAAGATTTTGGATGTATTTATTTTTTGTTGTTTTTCTTTTTTTTCTCCATTCATAATTTTTCCAACCTTCCTCAAAATCACCAACTAAAAGTTGCAACAAACTTAAATTCCAATTAGAATTTATATGATTTGAGTTTATACTTAATGCTTTTTTAAAACTTTTTATTGCCTCATCTAATCTTCCTATTGATGTTAAACAATTTCCCATATTATTAATAGCATCTATAAAATCAGGTTTTAATTCTAAGGATTTTTTATAATACAATAACGCTTCTTCAAAACGATTTAGACCCTTTAGAGCGTTTCCATAATTATTCAGTGCATCTGTATCTGAGGGTTTTATTTTTAAAACATATTCTAATAAATTTTTTGCTTTTTCATGATTTTTTTTATAATTGTAAATTGAAGCTAAATTATTTGAGGCTATTAAATTATTAGGATTTATCTTTAATATTTTTTTATATAATTCTTCTGCCTCAGAAAGTTTTTTTGATAAATGTAAATTAACAGCTTTTTTAAATATTAAATCAGTATTCATTTAAATATTTATATTTAATTTATATTTTCTCACTTGATACAAAAACTTTAATAATAATATATTTAAATATTATAATTTTGAGCATTCTATTAAATTATAAACCATTATAAATTTAAGTTATTAAATTATAAAACATGGTTGTTAATTTTTAAATCTCTGTTAAAACACTTGTAGGTTGAATATGAAAAGTTGGAAAAAAAATAGTTGGAGAAAATATCCTGTAAAACATATTCCAGAATATCCAGATAAAAAAGAATTGGATAAAGTTTTGGATAAGATAGGAACATTTCCTCCGTTAGTATTTGCTGGAGAAACGAGACATCTTAAAAGTCAGTTAGCTGACGTTGTAGACGGAAAAGCATTTTTGTTACAGGGTGGTGATTGTGCTGAGAGTTTTGCAGAATTTAATCCAGATAATATTAGAGATACATTTAAACTAATGTTGCAAATGTCATTAGTTTTAACATACTCAGCTTCATTACCAGTAGTTAAAGTTGGAAGAATAGCTGGTCAATTTTCAAAACCGAGAAGTGCACCTACAGAAATAAAAAATGGATTAGAGCTTCCAAGTTATTTAGGTGACAACATAAATGCAATGGAATTTAATGAAAAAGCCAGAGTTCCAGATCCCAAAAGATTATTCAAGGCATACTCACAGTCAGCTGCTACTTTAAACTTAATAAGAGCATTCTGTCATGGAGGTTTTGCAGATCTTAAGAATGTTCATAATTGGAATTTAGGTTTTATAAAAAATTCGCCTGAGTTAAAAAGATTTAAAGAATTGGAAGATAATATCGCAAATGCGTTAGCTTTCATGGATGCTTGTGGAATTAATTCTGATTTCAATAGAAGATTAAAAACTGTTAACTTTTGGACATCGCATGAAGCATTACTTCTACCTTTTGAGGAAACAATGACAAGAACAGACTCAACAACCGGAGAGAATCACGACACATCTGCTCACTTTGTTTGGATTGGAGATAGAACCAGACAACTCGATGGTGGTCATGTTGAATTTTGTAGAGGTATAGAAAATCCAATAGGAATAAAATGTGGACCTACTTTAAAGGCTGAAGATTTAGTAAATCTTTGTAATAGAATAAACCCTAAGAATGAAAAAGGTAAAATTACACTTATCTCGAGATTTGGAGCAGATAATGTTTCAAAATTTTTACCAAAATTAATTAGAGCAATAAAGAGAGAAGGTTTAAATGTAATTTGGTCATGTGATCCTTGTCATGGCAATACAGTAAAAGCTGCGACAGGATTTAAAACAAGACCATTTAATAGTGTTTTAAAAGAAGTTAAAAATGTTTTTGCATGTCATCAAAGTGAAGGAAGTTATGCTGGAGGACTTCATATAGAATTGACCGGTCAAAATGTAACAGAATGTATCGGTGGAGCTCAAAAGATATCTGAAAAAGACTTATCATCAAGATATCATACACATTGTGACCCAAGACTAAATGCAAACCAAGCTTTAGAATTAGCTTTCTTGATTTCAGATGAGATTAAAAAGAATAGCTCTTATTCTAAAAATGCAAATAGAGCGGCATCTTAAGACATTGTAAAATTTTAAATATCTAATAGTTTAAAATCATGAATACTTCAGAAAAAGTAAATTTTATATCCAATTGGATTAAAGACTATGTAAATAGTATGCCAAGTAAGGCAGAGTCATTGGTAATAGGAATTTCTGGTGGAATAGATTCTTCTGTTTCTAGCACTTTAAGTGCAATGACAGGTTTAAAAACTATTGTTTTGTCAATGCCAATCAAACAAAAATCTCATCAACATGATTTAAGTTTAAAACATCAAGAGTGGTTAGTTAAAAATTTTAATAATGTAGAGGCTCATACAGTTAATTTGGATGAATTATTTTTAGCATTTAGTTCCAGTTTATCTAAATTTGATAATGAGCATGGAATGGCGAATGCTAGAGCTAGATTGAGAATGACAACGCTTTATCAAGTTGCTGCAGCGAATAAAGGTATAGTAGTTGGAACCGGAAATAAAGTTGAAGATTTTGGTGTTGGGTTTTACACAAAATACGGAGACGGTGGGGTAGATATATCTCCTATAGCTGATTGTAATAAAACTGAAGTTTGGGAACTTGGAAAAGAGCTTGGAATTTTAAAAGAAATTATAGATGCTGCCCCTACTGATGGTTTGTGGGACGATGGAAGAACTGATGAAGGTCAACTTGGACTGAAATATGAAGAATTAGAAGAAGCTATGGATAATCCGAATTCAGCTAATCGAGATAAATACGAAACTATTAGAAAACAAAATTTGCATAAAATGGAGCCAATTCCTGTATGCAAAATTCCAAATTAATCAAATAGATTAACAAATCTATTTTTTAAGTATATTCCTAAAATAATGAGCAAAGATATTTTTTTAACAAATAACCTAACAAATAAAAAAGAGAAGTTTGTTCCACTAGATAAAAGCAACATTAGAATGTATGTGTGTGGTCCAACTGTTTATGATGATCCCCATATTGGAAATGCAAGACCAATAGTTGTATTTGATATTCTATTTAAAATTTTTAAAAAAAATTATCCTAAAGTTACTTATGTGCGAAATATTACAGATGTAGATGATAAAATTATTACATCTTCAAAAGAAAATAATATTTTAATTTCAGAATTAACAAATAAGGTAATTAAAAGTTTTAGTGAAGATTGTCATTACTTAAATTGTGAAGAACCAACCTATCAACCTAAAGCAACAGAAAATATAAATTTGATGGTTGAAATGATTTCTGAATTAATAAAAAAAGGATTTGCTTATGAAAATAATAAGCATGTTTATTTTGAGGTTATAAAATTTAAGGATTATGGTCAGTTATCAAACAAAAAATTAAATGAACTAATTGCTGGATCAAGAGTAGAAGTCAGTGAAAATAAAAAAAATTCAGAAGATTTTGTTTTATGGAAACCTTCGGAAGATGATGAACCATCATGGGATTCCCCATGGGGGAAAGGAAGGCCAGGATGGCATTTAGAGTGTTCGGCAATGTCAAAGAAATTTTTAGGTGATGAGTTTGATGTTCATGGAGGAGGTATAGATTTGCTTTTTCCTCATCATGAAAATGAAATAGCTCAATCAAGATGTGCAAATGATACAAAAATATTTGCAAAATTTTGGATGCATAATGCATTCATCACTATGTCTAATGAAAAGATGGCCAAGTCTCAGGGAAATATTTTAAAAATAAAAGATTTTAGAAATAAGATAAGCGGTCAAGTTTTAAGATTAGCTTTACTGAGTGCGCACTATAAACAACCGTTAGATTGGAATGATAAACTTCTTGAAGACTGTCAAAACACGATAAATAAATGGTACAATTCGTATTTAGATATTGAAAGTACTTCCAAGATTTCCGATGAGATTCTTCAGCCACTTTATGATGATTTAAACACCCCTGGATATATTGCTAATTTACATCAATTATATGACAAAGCTCAAAAAGGTAACGATGAAGATAAATCTTTATTTGTTTCTGCTTGTCAATTTGTAGGACTATTAAATGAAAGTAAAGAAAATTGGCTTAAATTTAAAATTAGCAAAGCTTTAATTTCAGAAAAAGAAATTTTACAAAAAATTCAGGAAAGAAATAAGGCTAGAGAGAACAAAAATTACGAAGAAGCTGATAAAATTAGAAAAGAGCTTTTAGATAAAGGTGTTTTAATAGAAGATAAAGATGGTAAAACGACTTGGAAATTTAAATGAGCAAGGAACAACTTTATATATTTGACACAACACTGCGTGATGGTGCACAAACTCAAGGTGTAGATTTTTCAATTGATGATAAGGAAATAATCTCATCAGCATTAGACAAATTAGGTGTTGATTATGTTGAGGGAGGATGGCCAGGAGCAAATCCAACTGATACTGAGTTTTTCAATAAAGATCATAATTTCAAATCAGCGAAATTAACTGCATTTGGAATGACTAAAAAATCTGAACACAGCGCAGAAAATGACCCTATGCTCTCATCATTAATTAATTCAAAAAGCACTTCCGTTTGCTTATTTGGAAAATCATGGGATTTTCAAGTGGATGTCGCATTAGGAATAAGTAATGAGCAGAATTTAATGAATATTAGCGAAAGCACAAAACACATAGTTAAATCTGGAAAAGAGTTCGTGTTTGATGCTGAACATTTTTTTGATGGATATAAAGCTAATCCAGAATATGCAATGTCATGTTTAAAAGCTGCTTTTGATAATGGTGCTAGATGGATTGTATTATGTGATACTAACGGCGGTACGCTTCCACATGAGATTACAGAAATTGTATCTAAAGTAAGCAAGCAAATTCCTGGAAAAAATTTAGGAATACATGCTCATAATGATACAGAAAATGCGGTAGCTAATAGTCTTGCAGCAGTTCAAGCAGGTGTTAGACAAGTCCAGGGCACAATCAATGGTTTAGGAGAAAGATGTGGAAATGCTAATTTAATGTCATTAATTCCCTCATTCTTTTTAAAGAAAGATTTTTCAGATAAGTTTGAACTGAGTATTAAAAGAGAAAATTTAAAAAACTTAACTCAATGCTCAAGATTATTAGATGAGATATTAAATAGAAAACCCAATAAACATTTACCTTATGTTGGAGCTTCTGCTTTTTCTCACAAGGGCGGAATGCATGTTTCAGCTGTTCAAAAGGATCCTAAAACCTATGAGCACATAAATCCAGAAGAAGTTGGAAACTCTAGAAATATAGTTGTTTCAGATCAATCGGGACAATCTAATATAATGTCGAGATTGAATTCAATAGGAATAAATGTTGAGAAAAGTGATCCAAAAATTAAAAAACTTTTAGATGAAGTGAAAGATCGAGAATTTATTGGTTACAGTTATGATGGTGCTGATGCATCCTTTGAGTTGTTAGCTCGAAGATTAATGGGCGAGATACCAAGATATATTTCTATTAATGAATATGATGTTTCGGTAAAGAAAGATAATGCAGGAGAAATAGTTTCATATGCAAAAGCTCAATTAGAAGTAGATGGAGACAAAATTTTGTGTGAAGGACAAGGAAACGGACCTGTTAATGCTCTAGATAATGCAATTAGAAAGAATGTTAATAAACTTGCTAAATATTCAGAATATTTAAAAGATTTGAGATTGGTTGACTATAAAGTTAGAATTCTAAATACTGGAACAGAAGCTGTAACAAGGGTTAGTATTGAAAGTACAGATTCGAAGGGTGTTAATTGGTTTACTATTGGAGTATCACCAAATATCATTGATGCATCTTTCAAAGCTCTTGTTGATAGTTTAGATTATAAGTTATTTAAGGATAAAGCTCCTGGAAGTTCGTAAGGATGAAAATTAAAAAATTTTCAGAAAAACCATCTGATCTAAAAGATAGAATAGGAGCCAAACCAATAGTTTGTTACCCAAATACTAATATTGAAGAAAAAAATTTAAGTATTTTACATTCCGCTCGGGAAAACTTGGTTAAAAAAGAGGAAGTTGTAATACCTCCAAGAGATGCAAAAACGTTTGAAGTTAAATTTGGAGAGTTTTTTAGAATTGAAAGTGTAGAGGGACCTCAAGTAGGTGATTTAAATTTATTTAATTTAAATAATTTAGAGGAAAAATTCTACTCAGGAAAAACAAGAGCACTCTATGGAACTCATCTTTCAGTTGGAGATAAAATGTTTAGTAGTTTTCCATATCTTAGATCTTTAGCTACTATAACTTGGGACACTTTAGATTGGTATGATTATGATAAGGATGGAGGATCGGTTCATGATGTCATTGGTACAAGATGTGATCCTTATACATCAAAACTTTTGAGTGATAATGATTATCATTATTGTTGCCATTCAAATTTAACAAGAGCTTTGGTTAAAGAAAAAAATATTCAATTAGATCATGCAGAAAAAATAGTTCATGATGTATTAAATGTATTTATGTTAACTGGATTTACCAATGATACTAAACAATACTTTATGAAAGCAAGTCCTGTAAGACCTGGTGATTATTTAGAATTTTTTGCTGAAACAGATTTATTGGGTGCACTTTCTGCTTGTCCAGGTGGTGATTGTGGATCTGAACATTCATCCAATGTAGCAAAATGTTATCCATTAAAAGTTTCTACTTGGACAGTAGATCCAAAATATTTAAATGATATTAAACCATCATCTATTTCCAATTATAATAGAAATCATGGCATAGATTAATGTCTGTTAATAATATTTCTTTCATTTTACACAAACCTCAACTCTCAGAAAATATAGGAGCATGTGCAAGAGGAATGAAAAATTTTAATTTTAATAAACTTATTGTTATTGATCCTAAACCAATATTTCCAAATGATAAAATTTTAGCAACCTCAGTAGGAGCAAAAAATATAATTAATAAGGCAAAAAATTTTGAAAATTTAGAAAAATCTTTAAAAAATATTGATATTGTAATTGCAACATCAGCGCGATTTAGAAATAAAAATATTAAACACATCCAATTAGAAGATTTAAAAAAAATAAATTATAAAAAGAAAATAGCTTTTTTATTTGGCTCAGAAGCATCTGGTCTATCAAATAATGAAATAAGCTATGCCAATTATACTCTTCAAATTCCGACTAATCCTGATTTTAAATCATTAAATCTATCTCACAGCTTAATAATAATTGCTCAATATCTATCAAGTATAATTAATTCAAAAGCATCTTCTTTTAAGAAATCAAATAAAGTTAAATCAGCATCTAAAAAAGAGATAGTTGCCATGGCAAAACTCTGTATACAGAATCTTGAAGAGATTAATTTTTTTAAATCAAAAGAGAAGAAACCGATTATGCTTGAAAACTTGAGGAATATTTTTTATAGGATGGAATTATCAACCAAAGAAACACGTATTTTATCAGGAGTATTTGCAAGTCTAGGTAAAAAACGTTGATTGACAAAATGATGAGTAAGTTTATAAAGCCCACTATCAAATGACAAAAAGATTAAACTCTAAACATAAAGTAGACAGAAGATTAAAAGTTAACCTTTGGGGAAGACCTAAAAGTCCTTTTAATACTAGAGCTTACGGACCAGGACAACATGGTCAAACAAAAACATCAAAGCCATCTGATTATGGAATACAGCTTCAAGCTAAACAAAAATTAAAAGCATATTACGGCAACATTAATGAGAGACAGTTTAGAAATATTTACAAAAAAGCGGTAATGCTTAAAGGTGATACTGGAGAAAATTTAATTGGCCTTCTTGAAAGAAGATTGGATGCCGTTATCTACAGAGCAAAATTTGCAACAACAATTTTTTCAGCTAGACAATTAATCAATCACGGCCATGTAAAAGTAAATGGTAAAAAAGTAAATATTGGAAGTTATTTAGTTAGAGAAGAAGATTCAATTGAGATAAGAGATAAATCTAAACAGCTTGCAATAATCGATATTGCTCTTGCTAATAAAGAAAGAGAAACTCCAGAATATATTCAGATGGATGAAAAAAACAAAAAATTAAAGTTTGTTAGAGTTCCAAAGTTTGAAGAAGTTCCATATCCAATTGTTATGGAGCCTAATCTGGTGATTGAATATTATTCTAGATAATTAACTTTTAGCCTTAAAATTTATATTTTTGCTTTCAAAAAGTTTTGCCAATTCACCACTTTCATACATTTCTTTAACAATATCGCATCCACCAATAAATTCATTTTTAACATAAAGTTGTGGGATGGTTGGCCAATCACTAAAAACTTTAATACCCTCTCTTAAATTTTGATTTTCTAAAACATTTACTCCTTTAAAATTTACTTCTAGGATTTTTAAAATATTTGAAGTAGCCATTGAAAACCCACATTGTGGAGCGTCAGGTGTGCCTTTCATAAACAGACATACTTCGTTATTTTCAATTTCATTTTTTATTAAATCATTTGTTTGTTGATCCATTTAACTCTCCTTTGTTTTAATTGCTAATGCATGTAGTTCATTGCCCATTCTACCTTTTAATGAATTGTAAACCATTTTATGTTGCTCAATTTTACTTTTTCCATAAAATTGAGACGAGGTAACGGTAGCTGAATAATGATTTCCATCACCTGCTAAATCTTGTATTTCAACAATTGCATCTGGCATTGCCTCTTTTATAAAATTCTCAATTTCTTTTAAATCCATCGCCATTATTTACTCATATAGTTTGTAAGCCAACTTTTATTAGAAGTTGATAATTCGTCAATTGTAACTTTTGTCTTATCATTAATATATAGTTCATTTTCATTAATTGTACCAAGTTCATCGAAATGGACTGCATTTTTATGCAATATATCAGCTACTTTTTTAAAATCTTTTTTGTTTATTTCTATAATATATCTACCTTGATCTTCAGCAAAAAAGTATTCTATTTCATTAATTAGATATTTGGGCTTTTTAATATTTATTCCTTTTTTTCCTTTAATACACATTTTTGATACTGCAGTAATTATGCCTCCTAAAGAAACATCATGAGCACTTTTTATTAAATTATTATCAATTAATTTGAGTAAAGTTTCTCCATTATTTTTTTCATTAAATAGATTTACCTCAGGTGGAGGTCCATTTTTTTCATCTAAAATATTTCTTGCAAATAAACTTTGATCAATATGTCCTTCAGTTTTTCCAATCACTAAAACTAAATTATCAACTTCTTTAAAATCCATAGTGGTCATATTCTGATAATTCTTGAGTAACCCAACCCCACCAATTGCAGGCGTAGGTTTTATACCTTCCTCTTTTGTTTGGTTGTAGAAAGATACATTTCCAGAAACAACTGGGAATTTTAAATATTCGCTCGCTTCACCAATACCTTGAACACATTCAACAAACTCACCCATGTTTTCTTCATTTTCAGGACTACCAAAATTTAAACAATTCGTGATAGCAATAGGTTTTGCGCCAACAGATATAAGATTTCTAAAACTTTCACAAACTACTTGCTTTCCGCCAGTTAAAGGGTGAGCCCAACAATAAATTGCAGAGGAATCTACCGAAGCAGCAACAGCTTTATCTGTACCATGAACTCTTACAACCCCTGAGTCTCCGCCTGGCTTCTGTATAGTATCTCCCATTACAGTATGATCATATTGTTGCCAAATCCATTCTTTGCTGCATACATTTGGATTTGCTAAAATTTTTTTTAATACATCAATAATTTTTAAATGCTTAAGATCTTCTTTTTTAATTTTATTTTTTTTAGGTAACTTTGCTTTTTTCCATTTTCGATCATACATAGGAGAGTTTTCAACCAATGTATTAACAGGTATGTCTGCAACTTTTTCTTCATCAAAATAAAGTTCTATTTTTTTTGACTTAGTCGTTTTTCCAATTACCGCAAAATCTAAATTCCATTTATCAAATATTTTTTTTGCTTGTTCTTCTTTACCGTTTTCTAAAACAATCAACATTCTTTCTTGGCTCTCAGAGAGCATAATTTCGTATGGTGTCATTTTGGTTTCTCTGCATGGCACTTTATTTAAATTGATTTCAATTCCGAGGTTTCCTTTTGAAGCCATTTCAATACTTGAAGAAGTTAATCCTGCAGCACCCATATCTTGAATGGCTATAATTGAGTCCCCTGCCATTAACTCTAGACAAGCTTCTAGTAAAAGTTTTTCAGTAAATGGGTCTCCAACTTGAACTGTCGGCTTTTTTTCCTCAATTTTTTCATCAAAACTAGCTGAAGCCATACTTGCTCCATGAATTCCATCTCTTCCTGTTTTAGACCCTACATAAATGACAGGTTTATTTAAACCAGCAGCTTTAGAATAAAAAATCTTATCTTTTTTGACTAATCCCAATGTCATAGCGTTAACCAAAATATTTCCGTTATACGAGCTATCAAAGCTTGTTTGTCCAGCTATTGTTGGAACACCCATGCAGTTTCCATAACCGCCTATGCCATGAACAACACCTCTTAATAAATTTTTTGTTTTTTTATTTTGTGGTGACCCAAAATGAATGGAGTTCAAGTTAGCTATTGGTCTTGCGCCCATTGTAAATACATCTCTCATTATTCCTCCAACACCGGTAGCAGCGCCTTGATAAGGTTCAATAAATGAAGGGTGATTGTGACTTTCTATTTTAAATACTATCGCATCATTATCCTCAATATCGATAACACCTGCATTTTCTCCAGGACCTTGGATAACTTTCTTTCCTTTAGTAGGTAGCTTCTTTAAATGCAATCTTGATGATTTATAAGAACAATGTTCATTCCACATTGCAGAAAAAATTCCTAATTCAGTAATGTTTGGAGACCTTTTTAATAACTCACAAATTTTAGCGTATTCCTCTTTTTTTAAACCGTGATCGACTGCTACTTGTTCGTTTACAATCATTTTAAGTTATTTATTAAGTTTTTAAAAAATAATGATCCATCCTCACCAGATAAAGATGCATCAATCATTCTTTCAGGGTGGGGCATCATTCCTAGAACATTTTTTTCTTTATTAAATATACCAGCAATATTTTTTATGGATCCATTGGGATTAAATTGATCTTCTATTTTTCCATTTTCATCACAATAGTTAATTGCTATTTGATTATTATCCTCAATTTCTTTCAATTGATCATTGGTACAAAAATAATTTCCTTCATTATGAGCGATATGAAATTCCAAAACATCATTATTTACATTTTTAAAATATTTATTTTTTTTATCATTAATTTTTACAAAAACATTTTTACAAATAAATTCTAAATATTTGTTTCTAAGCAAAACACCTGGAACTAAACCAGTTTCTACCAATATTTGAAATCCATTACAGATACCCATAACCATACCTCCTGAATTTGCAAAATTAATTACTGAATGCATTATTTTTGATTTAGATGCCATACTTCCACATCTTAAGTAGTCCCCATATGAAAAACCACCTGGCAATACAACCAAATCACTTTTTGGTAATTCAGCATCAGCATGCCAAACCATTTTGTTTTTAAATCCAAATTTTTTTAGAGCAACATCCATGTCTCTGTCGCAATTTGATCCAGGAAAAGTAATAACTGATGATTTCATTAATTACTTTGGATCAATAATTTTATAATTTTCTATTACAAGATTTGCCAAAAGTTTTTTACACATTTCTTCAACTTTTGCTTTTGCTTTGTCGTTATCTGTTTCTTTAGTGTCTATTTCAAAATACTTTCCTTGTCTTACTTCATTAACATCATTGAAACCCATTCCATCCAAAGTTTGATGAATAACTTTTCCCTGTGGATCAAGAACATCCTTCTTTAAAGTTATTATTACTGAGATTTTCATTTCTTCTTTCTTTTTACAGATGAAAGCTGGGTAACATTTACAGCAGAAACATTTGATTGTTCATGAAGTATCCCAAGCCTTTTTGCAACCTCTGTATATGCAGGGATTAGATCTCCTAAATCTTTTCTAAATCTATCTTTATCGAGTTTTTTATCTGTTAAAGTATCCCATAATCTGCATGTGTCAGGGCTTATTTCGTCAGCCAATATAATTTGAGTTTTTTCACTTTCATGAGTGAAGCCAAATTCAACTTTAAAATCTACTAATTTTATTCCGACACCTCTAAACATTCCTAGTAAAAAATCATTTAATCTAGATAGATTTTCATCAATCCAATCAAGCTGCATTATATTAAGCCAATTAAAAGTTAAAATATGTTCACGACTAATTATTGGATCTCCAAGTTTATCATCTTTTAGACAGTATTCTATCAATGGTCGTTCAAGGACGGTTCCTTCCTCAATACCTAATCTTTTAGTTAATGATCCGGTTGCAATATTTCTTACTATAAATTCTATTGGTATTATATCAACTAGCTTGACTAGTTGTTCTCTCATATTAATTCTTTTTACTAAATGATTTTTAATTCCAACCTCAGATAAATTTGAAAGTATATGCTCAGATATTCTATTATTTAAAACGCCTTTACCTTCAATGGTGGTTTTTTTTTGATTATTGAATGCAGTTGCATCATCTTTAAAATATTGGATCACTAAGCCTTTATCATTTGTTGCATAAATAATTTTAGCTTTGCCTTCGTATAATTTTTTACCTTTTTTCATTATTTAAAAACTCTTCTAAAGATAAAATTTACATTTTTAAAGTGTTTAGAATAATTAAATATAGACTTTATTTTTTTTGGTGAAACTTTGCTTATTATAAATTTATCAGATGAGATTACATCAATTAAGTTTAAATTTTCTGCAAAACATTTTTTTGCATAAGATTGTACCATTTTGTATGATTTTTCTCTGCTTAAACCTGTTTTAGTTAATTCCAACATAACTTCTTGAGAAAAAATTAAACCTTTTGTTAAATTTAAGTTTTCCAGCATTTTTTTTGGATAAACAATCATATTATCTAAAATATTTGTAAGTCTAACTAATGCAAAATCGGTTGTTATATTAGCATCTGGTCCGATATTTCTTTCAACACTTGAATGAGAAATATCTCTTTCATGCCAAAGAGCAATGTTTTCAAGTGCTGGCATAACTGAACTTCTAACCATTCTAGCTAAACCAGTAAGATTCTCACTTAAGATAGGATTTTTTTTATGAGGCATTGCGGAGGATCCTTTTTGATTTTTAGAGAAATATTCTTGTAGTTCATAAACCTCAGTTCTTTGTAAGTGTCTTATTTCAACTGCTACTCTCTCTATTGAACCTGCAATAATTCCTAAAACAGAAAAATAAAATGCATGTCTGTCTCTTGGAATTACTTGTGTAGATATTGGCTCAACTTTTAGACCTAATTTTTTGGCAACATGTCTTTCAACGTTTGGATTAATGTTGGCAAATGTACCAACAGCCCCAGAAATTGCACAAGTTGATACTTCCTCAATAGCATCTTTTAGTCTTTTTCTATTTCTTTTAAATTCCTCATAGAACGAAGCCAATTTTAACCCAAAAGTAATTGGCTCAGCATGGATACCGTGGCTTCTTCCCATACACGGTGTAAATTTATATTTTTTGGCTTGTTTTTTTAAAACTTTTAAAATTTGATCTATATCTTTTAAAATGATTTTACCTGATTGGACCAATTGAATATTAAAACTAGTATCTAGAACATCAGATGAAGTCATACCCTGATGGAGGTATCTAGCTTTAATTCCAGCTTTTTCAGTAACAGAAGTTAGAAAAGCTATTACATCGTGTTTTACCTCAGATTCTATTTTGTGAATTCTGCTTACATTAATTCTAGCTTTTTTTTTAACTATTGAAGCAACACCTCTTGGAATTTGACCAAGTTTCTCCATTGCTTCTGCAGCTGCAACTTCAACATCTAACCATATTTTGTATTTATTTTCTTCTGACCAAATATCAGTTAATTCTTTTCGCGAGTATCTTTTAATCATTAATTATAAGTATGGAGGCTTTGAATAACCTTTAGCAGATTCTGTAAAGATTTCATAACCATTTTCAGTAATTCCTAACGTATGTTCAAATTGTGCAGATAAAGATTTATCTTTTGTAACAGCTGTCCAACCATCATTCAACATTTTAACATCATATTTACCAGCATTTATCATAGGCTCTATAGTAAATGTCATACCAGGCCTTAATTCTATACCTGTATTCTTTCTACCGTAATGAAGAATATTTGGTGGCTCATGAAATGTAGTGCTTATTCCGTGACCACAAAAATCTCTAACGACTGAAAAACCTTTTTCTTCCACAAATGATTGAATTTCATAACCAATATCTCCTAATTTAATCCCAGGTTTTAAAATTCTAATAGCTCTCATCATAGATTCGTGAGTAGCATCAATAAGATTATTTAATTTAACTGAAGTTTTTCCAATACAAAACATTCTGCTTGTATCACCATAATGTTCATCAACAATAGCTGTAACATCAACATTTAAAGCATCACCTTCTTGTAAAATTCTATCTGAAGGTATTCCATGACATATAACGTGATTTAAAGATGTGCATAAAGATTTTGTAAAGCCTCTATAATATAGCGGGGCTGAGTAGCCACCATTATCCCTTATAAATTCGTATCCTAATTTATCAATATAATCAGTTGATACGCCTTCTTTAATATTTTCAGTTAACATATCTAAAGCTCTTGCAGCTAAATTTCCTGCAATTCTCATTTTTTCAAATTTCTCTTTATAATCAGTCATCTATAATTTTTAATTTTTGATCAATAAAAATTCTTTTAGAGCTTATGTCACATCTATAAGCTAAAAAATTAACACCAGCTTTTTTAGCTAATAAATAAGCCATATAGTAATCTTCGTCTATATCTTTAGCTATTTTAAAATATTTCATATTTTGGATTTGAACTAAAAATATTAAGTACGTTTTATAACTTTTTTTTATGGCATCAATAAGGGTTAATAAATGCTTAATTCCTCTTGTTGTTGGTGCATCTGGAAATTCTGCAGTATCTTTATTTCGAAATAAAGTAACATTTTTAACTTCTACAAAAGTTTCCTGACCCTTTTTTTCTAATAAAAAATCAAATCTAGTTTCTTTATTAAAGAAAACCTCTGGTTTTATAGTGTCATTATTCTTAAGCTCTTTTATTAAATTATTTTTAAGACCATGCTCAACTATTCTATTTGCCAAGTGAGTGTTAACTCCAACTAAATTTTTCCTAGATTTAATTATCTCCAATCCATATTTAAGCTTTCTTTTTGGATCATTATTAGGAAGCAAAAAAACTTCATTGCCTTCATTTAGTAATCCTTCCATTGATCCTGTATTAGGACAATGGGCTGTGACAATTTCTTTACCAAGTTTAACATCAGTAAAAAACCTTTTATAACGTTTGATTAGTTTGCCTTTTATTAAAGACTTGGTAAATTCCATTACTAAATTATATATTTCATATGGATAAAAAAGTAAAAGTTAATGCTTCGATTTTAATTATTGGTAATGAAATCCTGTCTGGGAGAACGCAAGACACAAATACATCAACCTTGGCTACTTGGCTTAATTCAATAGGAGTTAATGTTGCAGAGGTTAGGGTAATACCAGATATCGAGAAGGTAATTATTGATACTTTAAATTTGCTAAGGTCAACATATGATTATGTTTTTACAACCGGTGGTATTGGTCCAACTCATGATGATATAACTGCTCAAGCAGTTTCAAAAGCATTTGGAATAAAATATGAAGCTCATAAAGAGGCATTTAAAATTTTAGAAACTTATTATGAACCAGGCAAATTTACTGAGGGAAGACAAAAAATGGCATGGATGCCAGAGAATGCAAAATTAATTTTAAATCCAACAAGTGGAGCGCCAGGTTTTAATGTTGAAAATGTTTTTTCTTTGCCAGGAGTACCATCTATCTTGAAATCGATGTTAGGAGGATTAACAAACAGCATAGTAGGTGGTGAGCCTATAAAAAGTCTGACGATAAGTTTAAGAACTGTTGAAAGTGAAATAGCCAGCTCTTTAAAAAAAGTTCAAAATGATAATCAAGATGTTGAAATAGGAAGTTATCCATTCTTTCATGCAGGTAAATTAGGTGTTTCAATAGTAATAAGATCTGAAGATCAAAATAAAATTGATAAATGTAGTTCTCAAATATCAAAATTTGTTAATGAAAAAAAAATTGAGGTAGTTGATCGATAATGCTTTATTTTGCTTATGGTAGTAATCTCAATCACTTTCAGATGCGACGTAGATGTAAAGATAGTATATTTCTTAAAAAAATAAATTTAAAAAATTTTAGATTAACCTTTAGAAGCAAGTATAGAGCTGCAGATATTGAGCTAAAAAAAAATTCTATTGTTCCTGGTGCATTGTTTGAAATTTCCAAAAGTGATGAAAAAAAGCTAGATGTGTATGAGGATTTTCCAATTCTTTATAAGAAGTATTTTTTTTACTATTATGGAAAAAAAGTGATGACGTATACAATGGTTAAAAAAACACCATTTAAGTTTCCTACAGAAAGATATTTAAATGTAGTAAAGAGAGGATATCGTGATTGTAAGCTTGATATAAAATTTCTTACAAAGGCTTTAAATAATTAAATTAAATTAAATGATATCAAAATTTATAAAAAAAAATAAAAAAGGTTTTTTATATTTTTTGATAATTGTTTCAATATTTTCATTTATAAACACCGTAAGCAAGGGATTAGTAAATGGATGTGATTTTCAATGGCAACCTGCTGTATTATTTTGGGAAGGTGTAAATCATTATCAAAAATTTATAATAAATGGAAAAGGTGATTTTCTATGTCAAAATGGTGAATACGCTCATTTACTTCATGTCTTGTACTACCCATTTACTTTGTTTAAATGGGAAACAGCAAGAATACTTTGGCTTGGAGTTAATATTATTTTTATTTTTCTTATTCCAATTTTAATTTGTACATCTTTTAAATTATCTAAATATAAAACTATATTATTATTATTAATATTTATTACATGTTACCCATCAAGAATGACTTTAAATTATGGACAACAAAGTTTGTTTGTTATGTTTTTTATGATGCTTCCCTTTATATATTATAAAAATTTTTCAGCTATTCTTTCTGGTTTATCCTATGTTAAATATAGTACTGGATACGTAGTTTTTTTAAATTTTCTTGCATCTAAACAATATAAATATTTTATTTTAGCTTCTATTCCATATTTTGCTGGTTGGTTAATTTACTTTTCAGTTACAAGTAGCGATCCATTAATAAATTTTTTTGAGCCAATTCAATTATCTCTAAAAAAAGGGTACATCAGAGATGCAGATCTTTTTTCTTTAATAAATATTTATTTTGCTCCAGCAAAAGAACTTTATTTTAAGTTGTTAATCTTACTCTTAATATTTATATTTAATTTTATTTTGCTAATTAAAATAAATAAAAATAATGATATTTTTTTTAAAATGTCTTTAGTGTTTATATGTCCGCTAATTTTTTTTCCACATTCAAACTATGATTATGTTTTATTATTTCCTATTCTTTGTTATTCGTTTTTAAATACTGAATATTTAATAAATAAAATTAATATATATTTTGTTTTGTATTTCTTTTATTTTAATAGAATAATTAATCATCTGATTGATTTTGATACAATATATCAGCCAATTTTATTGTTATTTATTATAGGATTAGTAGTTACAAATATTTATTCCTACAAAAATAAAGATAATTTATATTTTTTTAATCTTAAATTTTATTAATGTTAAATTTTACTTATTTTACTTGTTCAATTATAAATATTAGCATAAATACTCATGAAATTCATTAATGCCCTCGTGGTGAAATTGGTAGACACAAAGGACTTAAAAGCCGAGGGATTCACTTTTTAGTCAGTCCATAGTAGTCCAAGGTAGTCTAAAACATCCTATTAAATCTTATAATTTCAAATAAACCTTAAATAAATATTAGGAAATAAAGTTTATTAAATGCTTTAAAACCAGTACCAAAACAGTACCTAAAGAGATAATATAAATCTCATGAAACGTTTACTAGCACATCTGTCCCTCGTTCTTGGTTTTAGTTTTGTAACTATAATTAATACTTACGCAAAACCAGTAACCATTGTTTCCTGGGGTGGTGCTTACACAGAAATGCAAAGGTTGGGACCAGCAGATTATGCTGAAAAACAAACAGGTATAAAAACTAAATTTGTTGATTATTCTGGTGGTTTATCTGAATTAAAAGCTCAAAAAAAATCTGGAAAAATTAAATGGGATATAATGGATGTATTTGCCATGGATACTATTGTTGGATGTGATGAAGGTCTTTTTCATAAATTTGATTTTGATAAAGATTTTTCACCAGCTCCTGATGGAACTCCTGCAAGCCAAGACTTTATAACTGGAATGCCATCTAAGTGTGCAGTTGGTAATATTTTATACTCATGGACTTGGGCTTACAATACAAATAATGTCAAAGGAAAACCAAAAACTATTAAAGATTTTTTTGATACAAAAAAATTCCCAGGTAAAAGAGCGCTTTATAAAGGAGCATTAGCTAATTTAGAGATTGCTCTAGCAGCTGATGGAGTAAAACCAGGAAATGGTGGTGCGAATATTTATAAAAAACTAAGAACTAAAAAAGGACTTCAAAGAGCACTTTATAAAATAAATGATCTTTGTGCAGATCCACAAGGTGGATGTGTTTTTTGGTCTGCAGGTGCTCAACCAGCAGAATTATTAGCCAGTGGCGAAGTTGTGATGTCAACAGCTTGGAACGGTAGATTGTTTAATGCTGAAATAGCAGGAAAACCTATTAAACAAGTTTGGGATGCACAAATAATTGATTATGAGTTTTTTGCATTAGTAAAAAATGGACCCAATTATAAAAATGGTAAAGCTTTAAAAATTCTTAGAGAAATGACTAGTACTGCTGGCGGCGCTTCCCAGCTAAAATATATTGCTTATGCTCCTTGGAGACGTTCTGCAATAGAATTTGTTGAGGATAGAGAGCCTTTTTTTAAAGACGGTAAAACAAATATGTTACCACAAATGTCAACTTCTCCACAAAATACTAAAAATTTTATTTTTATTGATGCTTTATTTTGGGCTGATAACTATCCAGAAACAGGAGAAAAATGGGAGGCAATGAAAGCAAGTATCGGTAAAGGTAAATATATCGTTAAGAAAAGAAAGAAACCGAAAGAAGATACAGAAGTAGCTAAAAAACCAAAAAAAACTTTAGTTGACTTAATAAAAAAGAAAAAAAAAGTAGAAAAGATAGAACAAGAAGAATTTGAACCTGGTTATTTAAAAATTAAAGATGTTACTGCTCCAGAAATAATTATTGCAGATAGTTTTACGTTTAAAGATTCAACTTATATGATTTCAGGTAAAGTTATAGAGGATGGTTCTGAAAAAATATATCTTGAAATAGATGGACAAATTGTAAAGCTTGAAAATAAAGAGTTTGATATAAAACGATTTAGTCCAGTAAATGAAAGCATTAAACTTGTAGCTATTGATCAATGGGGTAATAAATCTAAGGAAAAAATTATAAATATTATTGTAGATATTGAAGAAACATCTGTTGTAAAAAAATTAGAACCTTTGGATCCTTCAAAACTTAAAAAAGAAACAAATAATCATACTGTAGCGTTGATCTTTGGTATTGAGAATTATAATCAATCACCAAAAGCAACATACGCAAATCTAGATGCAAAATATTTTGCTGAATATGCAAAAAGAGGCTTTGGGATAAAACAACAGAACATTAAATTATTAATAGATAAAGATGCTAATTTAATAAGCTCTATAGGAATTTTAGAAAAATGGTTACCTGGTAAAATTAAATCAGGTCAGACAGAATTAATTATATTTTTTGCAGGTCATGGTCTAGCTACTAATGATGGAAAAGAATTATTTTTACTTTCTCAAGATAGTGATCCTGATTTATTAAAAAGAACTGCTTTATCTAGATCAGAAATATTTGATACGATAACAAAATTAAAACCAAAGTCAGTGACCATGTTTTTTGATACTTGTTATAGTGGTGTATCAAGAGATGAAGAAACTTTATTGGCATCAGCTAGACCAGTTAGAATTGTTGCAAATGAAGAGGAGGGTATACCAGATAACTTTACAATTTTTTCAGCTTCACAACTTGATCAAATTTCATCAGGATTAAAAGAAGCTAAACATGGGATATTTAGTTATTATTTAATGAAAGGATTAGAAGGGAAGGCTGATATCAATCAAGATAAGAAAATAACAAATGGAGAGTTACTAGCTTACATGGATGAAAACGTATCTCAGAAAGCCTCAGAGCTTGGTAGACAACAAAATCCTTCTCTTGCAGGGGATCCTGACAAAGTTTTAATGAGTTATAGATAAAGGAAAATCTTATAGGATAATATAGGACAACCAGTACCTGACCAGTACCTAGCGAGATAATTTAAAAAAATTTTACTTATTAGTCTTGTTGAATTATAAATATTAGCATAAACACCCATGAAATTCATTAATGCCCTCGTGGTGAAATTGGTAGACACAAAGGACTTAAAATCCTTGCCGCTTGCGGAGTGCCAGTTCGAGTCTGGCCGAGGGCACCATTAAATGAATAAACTTCAAATTATTTCAGATAAAAATAAAAAATCTTCAAAGATTAAAAATTTATTAATAAAAAAAATTAAGTTTAGTCATTTTAAAAAAGAGAATCTGATCATAGTTATCGGTGGTGATGGTTTTATGCTTCAAACACTTAAAAAGAATAAAAATTCTAAAAAACATTTTTATGGAATCAATTCAGGAAATTATGGTTTTCTCATGAATAAATTTTCATCAAAAGATATTATAAAAAATTTATTAAAAGCAAACATGGTTTCAATTTCTCCATTAGAAATGATTGTTAGGAATAAAAATAATCAAATAAGAAGATCTATAGCTATTAATGAAGTGTCTGTTCTTAGACAAAGTAGACAGGCTGCTTCATTATCTATTAAACAAGGCTCAAGACAAGTAATTAAGAATTTAGTTTCAGATGGGGTATTAGTATCAACACCTGCAGGAAGCACAGCTTATAACCTCTCAGTTCATGGACCTATCTTAAGTCTTCATTCAAAAAAATTATCAATATCTCCAATAAGTGCTTTTAGACCAAGAAGATGGAAGGGTAAAATTGTTAATGATAAAACTAAAATAGTTATAACTAACTTAAACCCAACTAAGAGACCTATTAGTGCTGTTGCAGATAATTTAGAAGTAAGAAATGCTAAATCAATTACAGTTAAAACTAATAATAAAATAAAGTTTAATCTTCTTTATGATAAAAACAGAAGTCTACAAAAAAAGATTAAAATTGAACAAATAAGAAGAGAGACAAGTTAGTAAATGAAAAAAATTAATCCAATAATGCTAGTAGTTATTATTTTAGTTGGAGGTTTTTGTGCATTCAAAATTATGTCTTTTCTAGGTTGTTATGTTCGTATTGAAGATGTCGATGAGTGTTGGAAATTAACTGCGTGGTAGATTAAATGAAAAAACTTTTAGGGATCGTGGTTCTGGGTTTGTTGTTAAGTGGGAATGCTTATTCTTTTAATTTTATGATTGACCTTGGTATGGCTTCACCTAATGAGTTTATTGGTGTTGTTTTTGGAATAATTATAGTCATATTTTTTATTTTAAAATTATTTGATAGGAAAAGTGGTTTTGATGCTGAAAAATGGGAAAGCTATAATAATCAATTAAAAAAAGAGAAAAGGAAAATGCTAAAAACGCATAACCTAGATCCAAAAACTGGTTTTTACACAAAGAAAAAAAAGAAGAAAAAAATTAAAAAATGATAACATTTAAGAAAAAGTTTGATTTCTGTGCAACGGATAATGAGTTAGGTGATTATATAACTTATATGGCAGATGTTATGGTAGGGGATATTGATCCACAGGTAGAGTTTGATGTTGAGAGTGATGAGCAACATCGTTATGTCACTTTCAAAATTTTAGATAAAGTTTTGCATTAATGGTCAAAAAGAGAAAGAAAAAATACATTAAAATTCAACTTCCACCAAAAAAAGAAGAAGAACCAATGAGCTCAAAACTAGCGTGGAAACAAAAAAATGATAATGCTTTTTTATTTTATATTGGGTTTATAATTTTTATTTCTGTGATAGTTAAAGTTTTAGATTAAACGACCACTTGATTGATACACAATCTATACACACTCTATACACAATCAAAGCACACTATGAGCACACTCAGAATAGAAATTTAACTTTTTAAAAATAATTAACGTTGATTTTATTGAGTGATGGTGCCCCCGCACGGATTCGAACCGCGGACCTATTGATTACAAATCAATTGCTCTACCAGCTGAGCTACAAGGGCATGCGCAATAATTATTAACTATTTATTAAATAATCAACTCTTTTTTTTTAAATAACTAAGGTGATGAAATACAATTGTTGCACTATTTGAGATATTTAAACTTTCAATATTCTCATTGATTTTAATTTTAACGAAAAAATCTGCATATTTTCCTGTATGTTGTCTCATGCCAAATCCTTCTGAACCAAATAAAAGAATACTATTTCCTTCCCATTTTATATCCGTGAAATCTTTTTGACCTTTTGTATCAAAACCATATACCCAAAAGTTTTTTTCTCTTAAATTTTTAAGTGTAGAATTAATATTAGATACTTGGAATATGTTCAGATGTTCCATACATCCACTTGCTGATTTATACATTAATTTACTATCTCTTGGAAAATGTCGTTCCTTAATTATCAATCCATCAATATCAAATGATGCTGCGCTTCTTATTAATGAACCAATATTTCTTGGATCCGTAACCTCATCAAGGCAGACAAATGTTAAATTATTTTTGCCTTTAATGAATTGTTTTAGGTCTATTTGATCTAAATGTTCAATCTCTGCAACATATCCATTATGCATTAATTGTTCTTTTGAAGTATATTTGTCTAATTCTTTTTTGGATTTAAAGTAAACTTTAACATCCTCCAAAACGTTCTTATTTGGATTTTTTCGATGAATATTTTTTTTAGACTCCTCCGTTAAAAATACTCTTAAAACCTTTCTTTTAGGGTTTCTAAGAGCCTCAATAACTGCGTGTTGACCGACAATGAAAAATGATGATTTATTCATAAACTAGTATCTGTTTTATACGGTTTTTTTAATATTTTCCTATTAAATCACGTGTTGCATTTGCATAAATAAAATATATAAAACGCTTGTTATTTGAAGCTTTATTGAACAAGGGGACACTTCCCCATAGGAGGGGTTCCAGAGCGGTCAAATGGGGCGGGCTGTAAACCCGTTGACTTCGGTCTTCGAAAGTTCGAATCTTTCCCCCTCCACCATTTAATAAAATTTTGGATAACATGGAGTGTTACTCTTGGGGTTGTGCGGGTGTAGTTCAATGGTAGAACGCTAGCCTTCCAAGCTGGATGTAAGGGTTCGATTCCCTTTACCCGCTCCAAGAAAATAAAATTGAAAATGAAAACAAATAAACTGAGGTAAAAACGTAATGTCAAAAGAAAAATTTGTAAGAAATAAACCCCACTGTAACATTGGGACTATTGGTCATGTCGACCATGGTAAAACAACTCTTACTGCCGCGATTACAAATGTATTAGCACAAGCAGGCGGCGGAACAGCAGTTGCTTATGATCAAATTGATAAAGCACCTGAAGAAAAAGAGAGAGGTATAACAATTTCAACAGCACACGTTGAGTATGAAACTGAAAAAAGACACTATGCTCACGTAGACTGTCCTGGTCACGCTGACTATGTTAAAAATATGATCACAGGTGCCGCACAAATGGATGGAGCAATTTTAGTTGTTAATGCAGCAGATGGTCCAATGCCACAAACAAGAGAGCACATTCTTTTAGGAAGACAAGTTGGTATTCCTGCAATTGTTGTTTACTTAAATAAAGTAGATCAAGTTGATGATAAAGAAATGATTGATCTTGTAGAGGAGGAAATTAGAGAACTTTTAACCTCATACAAATACCCAGGTGATAAAACACCAATCGTTAAAGGTTCAGCTTTAGCTGCAGTGGAAGGGAGAGATGATGAAATTGGAAAAAATTCAATTTTAGAATTAATGAAAGCTGTAGATGAGCATATTCCACAACCAGCTAGAGAGGTTGATAAACCATTCTTGATGCCAATTGAAGATGTTTTTTCAATTTCTGGAAGAGGAACAGTTGCAACTGGTAGAGTTGAGTCAGGTGTAATTAAAACTGGAGAAGAAGTTGAGATAGTTGGAATTAAAGAAACTAAAAAATCAGTTTGTACTGGAGTTGAAATGTTTAGAAAACTTTTAGATTCTGGTGAGGCTGGTGATAACGTAGGAATTTTGTTGAGAGGTATCGAAAGAACTGATATTGAAAGAGGTCAAGTTCTATGTAAGCCTGGTTCAATTACCCCGCATACTAAATTTGAAGCTCAAGCGTATGTACTTAAAAAAGACGAGGGGGGAAGACACACACCTTTCTTCACTAAATACAGACCACAGTTTTATTTTAGAACAACAGACGTGACAGGAGAGGTAGAATTACCAGCTGGTACTGAAATGGTTATGCCAGGTGATGATGCTAAATTTACTGTTAAGCTAATTACACCAATCGCTATGGCAGAGAAATTAAACTTTGCAATCAGAGAAGGTGGAAGAACTGTTGGTGCAGGAGTAGTAACTAAAATTATAGAGTAACTCTATAAATAGGAGTGTAGCTCAATTGGTAGAGCGCCGGTCTCCAAAACCGGAGGCTGAGGGTTCGAGTCCCTCCGCTCCTGCCAATTTGAGCTGATAAAATTATGAGGAACCCGATTAAATTTATACAGGAAGTTAAGCAAGAAGCTTTTAAAGTTACTTGGCCCACATGGAAAGAGACGTTACAAGGTGCATTAATGGTCTTTGTAATGGCTGTTGTTATGTCTTTATTTTTTCTTCTTTTAGATCAGGTTTTAAAATTTTTCTTAGAACTATTACTTAAAGTAAGCATATAATGAAAAATTGGTACATTGTTCAGTCTCATTCTAGTTTTGAAAATAAGGTTGCTTCTTTGATTAAAGAAGAAGCTGATAAAGCAAAAATTGCTGACAAGTTTGAGGAAATTATAGTACCAACACATGACGTTACAGAGGTTAAAAGAGGAAAACGAATTCAAAGAAAAAAAAAATACTTTCCTGGATATGTACTAATAAAGAGTGAAATGGATAACAATATTTATCACATGATTAAGAACATAAAGAGAGTTAGTGGTTTCTTGGGCACAAAAGGTATTCCGGTTCCAGTTTCAGATAAAGAGGTAGAGAAGATTTTAGGTCAGATTAAAGATGGCGTGGCGCAGCCAAAATCTGGTGTTGATTATAATGTTGGTGAAAAAATACAAGTTGTAGATGGTCCATTTGCGTCATTTACTGGAATGATTGAAGAAATTGATGAAGAAAAAGCTAGACTTAAGGTGTCAGTTTCTATATTTGGTCGTCCTACACCAGTTGATTTAGAATATAATCAGGTTGAGAAGGTAAGTTAATGGCAAAAGAAATTAGTGGATTTATAAAACTACAAATTAAAGGTGGTCAAGCTAATCCAGCTCCCCCAGTTGGTCCTGCATTAGGACAACGTGGAGTAAATATTATGGAGTTTTGTAAAGCTTTTAATGATAAGACTAAGTCAATGGCAGGCAAGCCTGTTCCAGTAGAAATCACAGTATATAAAGATAAAAAATTTGATTTTAAAATTAAATCCCCTCCAGCATCTTTTTATATTAAAGAAGCAGTAAAACTTAAAGGTGGGTCTAAAGAACCTGGAAGAAATATTGTTGCTTCAATTTCTAAAAAACAATTAGAGAGTATAGCAAAAGAAAAAATGAATGATTTAAACGCTCATGATATTGAAGAAGCTATAAAAATTATTGCAGGATCAGCTAGATCAATGGGTATCGAGGTAAAAGAATAATGTCATCTAAAAGATATAAAAAATTACCTGAAAAAACTAAAGACTTGAGCGCTGATTCTATCGAGAAATTATTACCTGAGCTTAAGAAAAACTGCACAACTAAATTTGATGAGTCTTTAGATTTAAGTTTTAAAATAAATAACAAACAAAAAAAAAGTGAAGTTAATATTAGAACAGTAGTTAATTTACCAGGTGGTACAGGCAAGAAAGTTAAAGTTGCTGTAGTTTGTGAAGATAATAAAGCACAAGATGCAAAAGATGCTGGTGCAGACATTGTAGGTGGTGATGAATTTGTTGACAGAATTAAAGGTGGAGAGCTAAATTTTGAAAAACTAATTTGTACACCCGGAATGATGATTAAACTTTCTAAACTAGGTAAAGTTTTAGGACCAAAAGGTTTAATGCCCAATCCTAAACTTGGTTCAGTTTCTGAAAATATTAAAGAAGCTGTAACTAATGCTAAATCTGGTCAAGTAGAGATTAGAAATGATAAAGATGGAAATATTGGAGTTAGTATTGGTAAAAAATCTTTTAGTGATGATCAATTATTAAAAAACTACAATGCAATTTTAGATGCTTTAGAAAAAGAAAAATCAAACAACACCTTAAAAGGTGACTTAATTAGAAGTGTATTTGCCACATCAACAATGGGTGTTTCATATAAAGTTAAATTAGGGAAATCGATATAGTTATGATGAACAAAGAACAAAAGAAAAATTATATCGAAGAAATGACTAGTAAATTTGAGAATAGTAAAGCTGTTATGGTTACTCATTATCAAGGTTTAACTATGACTCAATTAGACGAATTAAGATCGAAAATGAGAGATCATGGAATAATTTTTACAATAACAAAAAACAGAATTACAAAATTAGCTTTAGAAAAAACAAAGTGTAAAGATTTATCGAATTTATTTACTGGTCCTACAGCAGTTGCATTTGGAGAGGATGCCATAATGTCTGCAAGGATTCTTTCAAAATTTGCAAAAGATAACGAAAACTTAAAATTAATTGGCGGAATTATGGATAACGAGGTCCTAGATCAGGCCGGTGTCCAAAATGTAGCAAGTTTACCTACATTAGATGAAGCAAGAGCCAATATTGTGGGTATTTTGAACGCTTCTGCATCTAAATTAATCAGTATTTTGCTTGCACATTCAGAAAAAATGAGTAGTTTGTCGGCAGAAAATTCTGAAACACAACCCAAAGAGTAATACATATGCCTGACCTAAACAAAATTATTGAAGACTTATCAAGTTTGACTGTTGCAGAGGCAGCTGAACTTTCAAAACAATTAGAAGAAAAATGGGGTGTAACTCCAATGGCAGCAGCAGCCCCATCAGCAGCAGGTGGTGCAGCTCCGGTAGAAGATAAAGATGATTTTACAATCATGCTAGTTTCTGCAGGTGATAAAAAAATTAATGTTATCAAAGAAGTAAGAGCAGCAACTTCATTAGGTTTAAAAGAAGCTAAAGATCTTGTAGAGGGAGCACCAAAAGAAGTTAAATCTGGTGTAAATAAAAAAGATGCTGAAGAGATCAAAGCTAAGTTAGAAGCTGCTGGCGCTAAAGTAGAACTTAAATAAATTAAATAGAAAGAATTCAAATACTGATTATTTTTTAATCAGTATTTATAGACATAGATGCAATTATCTTTTACTGAAAAGAAAAATATAAGAAAAAGTTTTGGTAAACTTAAAGAAAGTTTATCTATTCCTAATTTAATTGAAGTACAAAAAAATTCTTACAAAGAATTAACAGAATTTAATGTAGATGCGGCAGAACTTACCAAAGGTTTTGACAGAGTATTTAAAAGCATTTTTCCAATTGAGGATTTAAATGATAAAGCAACTTTAGAGTATGTTTCGTACAGATTAGAGAAACCGAAATTTGATGTTGAAGAATGTATAGCTAGAGGTCTCACATATTCATCAGCTCTTAAGTGTACTTTAAGATTAGTGGTTTACGAAATAGATCAAGAAAATAATACAAAAGATATCTTATCAGCTAAAGAACAAGAAGTTTATATGGGTGAAGTTCCTATGATGACTAATAGTGGAACTTTTATTACTAACGGTGTTCAAAGAGTTGTAGTAAATCAAATGCATAGGAGTCCAGGTGTGTTTTTTGATCATGATAAAGGAAAAACTCATGCAAGCGGTAAACTTTTATTTAATTGTAGGGTAATACCTAATAGAGGTTCTTGGTTAGATTTTGAGTATGATGTTAAAGATTTTCTATATTTTAAAATTGACAGAAAAAAGAAAATTTTTTCATCTACTTTATTATTAGCTTTAGGTTACACAAAATCAGAAATAGTAGATGAGTTCTATGAAAGTGAACAATATAAATTTGATCCAAAAACAGAAAAGTGGAAGACTAAATTTAATCCTGAAAACTACAAGGCTAAAAATTTTTCAGAAGAAGTAATTGATGCAAAAACAGGAGAGGTAGTAATTAAATTAGGTGACAAGATTAATTTTTTAAGTGCAAAAAAATTAGCTAACGATGGTTTAAAAGACATACTAGTTTCTAGAGAGTCTTTGTTTGGTAAATTTTTACACAGAAATGTCAAAGTTAATGAAGAAGAGGACGGTGCATTTAAAATTGGAACTGAATTAAATGACACAATTATTCAACAAATTTTAGATGCAAACATACATACACTTCAAATTTCTATTACAAACTCTATAAATAAAGGACCTTATCTACTTACAACTATTTTAGCTGATAAAAATAATACTAAAGACGAAGCTATAACGGAAATCTATAAAATGTTAAGACCTGGTGAACCTCCAACTATAGAGATAGCAACTCAAATATTTAATAATCTTTTCTTTAGTTCAGACAGATATGATTTGTCTGATGTTGGAAGAGTTAAAATGAACTCAAGATTAAACCAAGAGTGTTCTGACAAAATTACCATATTAAGAAATGACGATATCATTGCAATTATTCATAAAATGTTGGATTTACGTGATGGTAAAGACGATGTTGATGATATAGATCACCTAGGAAATAGAAGAGTTCGTTCTGTTGGAGAGTTAGTAGAGAACCAAGCTAGAATTGGTGTTTACAGAATGGAAAGAGCTATTAAAGAAAAAATGACAACTCTAGATGTTGAATCAGCAATGCCACAAGATTTAATAAATGCAAAACCATTAACAGTCTCATTGAAAGATTTTTTTGCAAGTTCACAACTATCTCAATTTATGGACCAAACAAATCCATTATCTGAAATTACTCACAAAAGAAGAGTTTCAGCGTTAGGTCCAGGTGGCTTAACAAGAGAAAGAGCAGGTTTTGAAGTTAGAGACGTACATCCAACACACTATGGAAGAATTTGTCCAATTGAGACACCAGAGGGTCCAAATATTGGTTTGATAAATAGTTTATCTACGTATGCAAAAATTAATAAGTATGGTTTTATTGAAAGCCCATACAAAAAAGTAAAAGAAGGTGTTGTTCAAGATAAAGTTGAATACTTATCAGCAATGGAAGAAACAAAATTCACTATTGCTCAAGCAAATACAAAACTTGACAAAAATGGAAAAATTACTGAAGAACTAGTTTCGTGTAGACAAAACCTAAACTTTCTTTTAGCAAAACCTGAATCTATTGATTACATTGACGTATCACCAAAACAATTGGTTTCAGTTGCAGCATCATTAATTCCATTCTTAGAAAATGATGACGCAAACAGAGCCTTAATGGGATCAAACATGATGAGACAAGCAGTTCCATTATTAAAACCTGAGTCGCCACTTGTAGGTACAGGAATTGAAAGTGATGTTGCTTTAGACTCTGGCGTAACAATTGTTGCTAAGCGTGATGGGATTGTTGATAAAATAGATGGTAAAAGAATTGTTATAAAAGTAACTGAGGAAACAGATTTTAGTAAGTCTGGTGTAGATATCTACAACCTTCAAAAATTTAAAAGATCAAACCAAAATACTTGCATAAATCAAAGACCTTTAGTTAGAGTTGGTGATAAAGTTAAATCAGGAGATATAATTGCTGATGGTCCTTCAACAAAATTAGGTGAACTTGCATTAGGTAAAAATGTTACTGTAGCTTTCATGCCGTGGCAAGGTTACAACTTTGAAGATTCTATCCTAATTTCAGAGAGATGTGTTACAGATGACGTATTTACATCTGTTCATATTGTTGAATACGAAATTATGGCGAGAGATACAAAGCTTGGTGAAGAAGAAATAACAAGAGATATACCAAATGTAAATGAAGAAGCTTTAAAAAACCTTGATGAATCAGGAATAGTTTATATTGGTGCCGAGGTTAATGCTGGAGATATTTTAGTTGGTAAAGTTACTCCTAAAGGAGACTCAGCTTCTGGTCCTGAAGAAAAATTATTAAGATCTATATTTGGAGAAAAAGCTATTGATGTAACAGATACATCTTTAAGAATGTCTAGAGGATCAAGTGGAACGGTCGTTGATGTAAGAGTATTCAATAGACATGGAATTGATAAAGATGAAAGATCAATAACTATTGAAAGAGCTGAAATTGAACAAGTTCAACAAGATAAAATTGTTGAAGAAGAGATATTAGAAAGAAGCATTAAACAAAGAGCTTCACAATTCCTGTCAGGTGCATCTTTAACTAAAAAAGTAAAAGATTTTTCAGAAGGAACCAAGTTAGATTTTGATATAATTAACAAATTATCAATTAATGATGTCTTCAAAATCACAGTAGGAAATGTAAATCATGAAGCAACATTAGCTCAATTAAAAGATCAATATAATAAAGCGAAACAAGATATAACTGAGAGATTTGAAGACAAAGTTTTAAAAATTAGAAGTGGAGATGATTTATTACCAAGTGTTATGAAAATGGTAAAAGTATTTGTTGCCATAAAAAGAAGATTAAGACCTGGTGATAAGATGTCCGGAAGACATGGAAACAAAGGAGTTGTAAGTAAAATTGTACCTGTTGAAGATATGCCATATAGAGAAGATGGTAGACCAGTTGATATTGTATTAAATCCTTTGGGTGTTCCAAGCAGGATGAACGTTGGACAAATTTTAGAGACACATTTGGGTTGGGCATGTAAAGAATTCGGAGAACAAGTTAAAAATTTAGTTAACGAAAATAACAAAAAAATTGAAAGAACAGAAAAAATTGAAAAATTTTTAAAATCTGTTTACGGAGAAGAAATTTTCAATGAAAAAGTAGACAAATTAAGCAAAAATGAATTTAAAGATCTTTGTGAAAATTTACAAAATGGTATCGCAATCTCAACACCTGTTTTTGATGGAGCTAAAGAAAAAAATGTTACAGAGATGCTTGAATTAGCAAATTTACCAGGGTCTGGGCAAACTTACTTATGGGATGGAAGAACAGGAGAAAAGTTTGATAGACCGGTTACAGTTGGAATAATCTATATGTTAAAACTTCATCACTTAGTTGAGGATAAAATTCATGCTAGATCTACAGGACCTTACAGTTTAGTTACTCAACAACCGCTTGGTGGTAAAGCACAGTTAGGTGGTCAAAGATTTGGTGAAATGGAGGTGTGGGCGCTTGAAGCTTATGGTGCATCATATACATTGCAAGAAATTTTAACTGTTAAATCTGATGACGTTGCGGGAAGAGTTAAAGTTTACGAGACCATAGTTAAAGGTGAGGAAAACTTTGAGTCTGGAATTCCAGAGTCATTTAACGTTTTAGTAAAAGAGATTAAATCATTAGCATTAAATGTGGAGCTAAATTAATGAAAAAAGAATTAACAGATTTATTTAAAGGTAGCGAAATTTCAGAAGCTCAAAACTTTAATAGCATTAAAATTTCACTTGCCAGCCCAGAGAAAATTAAATCTTGGACATTTGGAGAAATTAAAAAGCCCGAAACAATTAATTATAGAACTTTTAGACCTGAAAAGGACGGTTTATTCTGCGCAAGAATTTTTGGACCTATAAAAGATTATGAGTGTTTATGCGGTAAATATAAACGAATGAAATTTAGAGGAATTATATGTGAAAAGTGTGGTGTTGAAGTTACCAAATCAAATGTAAGAAGGGAGAGAATGGGCCACATCAATCTTGCTACACCTGTAGCACATATTTGGTTCTTAAAGTCTCTTCCAAGCAGAATTGCATTAGCAGTCGATATGAAATTAAAGGAGATAGAGAGAGTTCTTTATTTTGAAAATTTTATAGTAATAGAACCAGGTTTAACTGGTTTACAAAGAAATCAACTTTTAAATGAGGAAGAATTAGCAAAATATCAGGATGAGTTTGGAGAAGAAAGTTTTACAGCAGGAATAGGAGCAGAAGCTGTTCTTGAGATGCTAAAAAATTTAGATTTAGAATTAGAAAGAAAAAATCTTGTTAGCTTCATTAAAGAAACTAAATCAAAAGTTAACGAAGAAAGAGCAATTAAAAGATTAAAATTAATTGAATCTTTTATTGAAACTGGTCAAAAACCTGAATGGATGATTATGACTGTAGTTCCAGTTATACCACCTGAATTAAGACCACTAGTACCTCTAGACGGCGGAAGATTTGCTACCTCAGATCTTAATGATTTGTATAGAAGGGTAATCAATAGAAATAACAGATTAAAAAGATTAATGGATCTTAAAGCACCAGATATAATTGTAAGAAATGAAAAAAGGATGCTCCAAGAGTCTGTTGATGCTCTTTTTGATAATGGAAGAAGAGGTAGAGTAATTACAGGTACAGGTAAGAGACCACTTAAATCTCTTGCTGAAATGTTAAAAGGTAAACAAGGAAGATTTAGACAAAATTTATTAGGTAAACGAGTTGATTATTCTGGAAGATCAGTAATCGTTGTCGGCCCAGATTTAAAATTACATGAATGTGGTTTACCAAAGAAAATGGCTTTAGAATTGTTTAAACCATTTTTATATGCAAGATTAAATAAATTAGGTTTAGCGTCAACTATCAAACAAGCTAAAAAATTAGTTGAAAAAGAAACAAATGCAGTTTGGGATGCTTTAGAATTAATTGTTAGAGAGCATCCTGTGCTTTTAAATAGAGCACCAACACTCCATAGACTTGGGGTTCAAGCATTTGAGCCAAAATTAATTGAAGGAGATGCAATTGAATTACACCCTTTAACTTGTGCAGCATTTAACGCTGACTTCGATGGTGACCAAATGGCAGTTCACGTTCCATTAAGTTTAGAAGCTCAATTAGAGGCAAGAATTTTAATGTTATCTACAAATAACATTCTATCACCTTCAAATGGTAAACCAATTATTGTTCCAAGTCAGGATATGATTTTAGGAATTTACTATCTTTCACAAGAGCCTATCTCTGATAAACCTGCTGGATACTTTACAAATTCAGATCAAATTGAATTTGCATTATCATCTGGTCAAATAAATGTACATAGTACTATTATTTCAAGATACGAGACTGTAGATGAGCAAGGGAACAAGAAAATAGAAAAATATACTTCTACAGCTGGAAGATTTTTATTAGCAAATTTATTACCTAAAAATAGCAACATTAAGTTCTCTTTAGTAGATAGATTATTACCTAAAAAAGTAGTTTCAGAAATAATTGATGTTGTATTTAGATTTTGTGGTCAAAAAACAACTGTAATTTTCTGTGACAAGCTTAAAGATTTAGGATTTAAACACGCATTTAAAGCAGGAATTTCGTTTGGTAAAGACGATCTTGTAATCCCTGAAAATAAAACTCAATTAATTGATGATACTAAGAAATTAATTGCAGATTATGAAACTCAATATGCTGAAGGTTTAATTACAAGAGGTGAAAAATACAATAAGGTTGTTGATGCTTGGTCTAAGTGTACAGATAAAGTTGCCGGAGAAATGATGAAAGGAATTTCAGCTACAGAAAAAACTGATGAAGGATTAAAAATAAATTCAGTATTTATGATGGCTGACAGTGGAGCTAGAGGATCTGCTGCTCAAATGAAACAATTAGCTGGTATGAGAGGTTTGATTGCTAAACCGTCAGGGGAAATTATCGAAAGTCCAATTATTTCAAACTTTAAAGAAGGATTAACTGCTTTAGAGTACTTTAATTCAACTCACGGAGCTAGAAAAGGATTAGCAGATACAGCACTTAAAACAGCTAGTTCCGGATATTTAACAAGAAGACTATGTGATGTTGCACAAGACTTAACAATAACTAAAGTTAATTGTGATGATCCCGGATTTATTGAGCTTTCTGAAATTTTAGAGGGTGGTAATGTGGTGGTTAGTTTATCTGAAAGAGCATTAGGAAGAGTAACAGCTGCTGATGTTAAAAACCCTTTATCAGGTGAAGTAATAATTAAAAAATCTGAAATGATTGATGAGGCAGGCTGCGATAAAATTGATGCTGCAGGAGTTAAATCAATTAAAGTTTATTCAGTAATGACATGTAGTTCAAAAGAAGGTGTTTGTGCTACTTGCTATGGACGAGATTTATCAAGAGGTAAAATGGTTCATGTTGGTGAAGCTATTGGAATGATATCTGCTCAATCAATTGGAGAACCAGGAACACAGTTAACAATGAGAACGTTCCACGTTGGAGGAACAGCTTCAGTTAAACAAGATTCTCAAATAGTAACCAAAAATGAAGGAACTTTAAAAATAATAAACTCTAATATTTTAGAGGACTCTAAAAAGAATTTGATTGTTATGGGAAGAAACACCCAACTTTCTATAGAGGATGACAAAGGAGTTCAGATAGCAGTTTACAAAGTTGCTTATGGTTCAAGACTATTTTTCAACAATGGTGATAAAGTAAAGGCAAATACTAAAATATGTGAATGGGATCCATATACTACTCCAGTTATTGCGGAGAAGAGTGGTACAGCTAGTTATGTAGATTTAATTGATGGTGTATCAATTCAAGAAACTACTGATGATGCAACTGGAATTTCTTCTAAATCAGTAATTGATTGGAGAGGTCAATCCAAAAGCACTGACTTAAAACCTAGAATTACTCTTAGAGATGAAAAAGGAAATGTAATTAAAAAAGCTGATGATAATGAAGCTAGATATTATTTAGTCCCAGACTCAATCTTGTCAATTAAAGATGGTCAAAAAGTTTATGCAGGTGACGTAATTGCAAGATTACCTAAAGAAACTACAAAAACAAAAGATATTACCGGAGGCCTTCCAAGAGTTGCTGAGTTATTTGAAGCTAGAAAAGCCAAGGATAGTGCAATTATTGCAGAAAATGATGGTAGTGTAGTTTTTGGTAAAGAAGTAAGAGGTAAACAAAGAGTATCTATTGTTCCTGAAGATGGATCAGAACCTTCAAATTATTTAATTCCAAAAGGTAAACATATTAATTTCAACCCTGGTGAAAAAATTCAAAAAGGAGAGTATCTTCTAGATGGTCAACCATTGCCACATGATATTTTAAGAATTTTAGGTATTAAAGAATTAACGGAATACTTTGTTAACCAAGTTCAAGAAGTTTATAGATTACAAGGTGTAATCATAAATGATAAGCATATTGAAACTATTTTAAGACAAATGCTTAAAAAGGTTGAAGTAAAAGTTTCAGGTGACTCAAGTTATTTACCTGGTGAAGTGATTGATAGAATTAAGTTTGATAATACAAATGAAAAATTAGTTGCTGTGGGCAAAACACCTGCAGTTGGCGAAAGAGTCTTAATGGGTATTACTAAAGCCTCACTTCAAACTGAATCATTTATTTCAGCTGCTTCGTTCCAAGAAACAACAAGAGTATTAACCGATGCTGCAATTAAAGGAAAAGTTGACCCATTAAATGGGCTAAAAGAGAACGTAATTGTTGGAAGATTAGTTCCTGCAGGTACTGGTAACATTAAAAATAGATGGAACAATAAAGCTCTAGAGGATGATAATAATTTCTTAGCGGAGCAGGATAAAATAGAAGCTTCAGAACCTGAAGAAACACAGACAAATCAATAAAAAAATCGCCTAAAAATCGCAGTTTTAGTTTGACAAAGGGTTATTATTAAGTAATTTGGCGATGTTTTTGGTTGGAATGTAGTGCTTCTAACAGTGCTAAACGCTGCCACAAAATAACCTGTCAGTTATTTTCATCTAAAAATAAACTAATTAATTTTAAAAAATTTATGCCAACTATTAACCAGTTGTTAAGAAAAAAAAGAGTTAAGCCAGCAGCTAGGAACAAAGTTCCTGCTCTACAAAAACAACCTTTAAAGAGAGGTGTTTGCGTAAAAGTTTATACAACAACTCCTAAGAAACCAAACTCTGCATTAAGAAAAGTTGCTAGAGTAAGATTGTCAAATGGATTTGAAGTTACAGCTTACATTCCTGGAGAAGGTCACAACCTTCAAGAACACTCGGTAGTTCTGATTAGAGGTGGTAGGGTAAAAGATTTACCAGGTGTTCGTTATCATATTCTAAGAGGTAACCTTGATACACAAGGTGTTGCAAACAGAAAAAAAAGAAGATCTTTATACGGAACAAAAAAAGGTAAATAATGTCTAGAAAAAAAACTCAACCCAAAAAAAATGTAGTTCCTGATCCAAAATTTAAATCAACTATTATTCCAAAATTAATCAACAACATCATGTATGACGGCAAAAGAGGCATTGCCGCTAAAATTGTTTATGATGCAATTGATAAAATTAAAACAAAAACGAAAGATGAACCAATAAATATTTTTAATGAAGCAATTAACAACATTAAACCAACTGTAGAAGTTAGATCTAGAAGAGTTGGTGGTGCAACTTATCAAGTTCCTGTTGAGGTAAAAAATAAAAGGGCACAAGCATTAGCAATAAGATGGTTAGTTGAATCAGCAAGAAAAAGAAAAGATAAACACATGGCAGATAAAATTTTTAATGAGCTCTATGATGCTTATGAAAAAAAAGGAGCTGCAGTTAAAAAAAGAGAGGATGTGCATAAAATGGCAGAGTCAAATAAGGCATTTGCTCATTTTAGGTGGTAATAAATAATGGCTAGAACTCACACATTAGACAAATACAGAAATATTGGGATCATGGCCCATATAGATGCCGGTAAAACAACTACTACTGAACGAGTTCTATACTATACAGGAAAGAGTCACAAAATTGGTGAAGTACACGATGGTGCTGCAACAATGGATTGGATGGAGCAAGAACAAGAGAGAGGAATTACAATTACATCTGCGGCCACTACTTGTTTTTGGAATGATCATAGAATTAATATTATAGACACACCTGGTCACGTTGATTTTACCATTGAAGTAGAAAGGTCTTTAAAAGTTTTAGATGGTGCTGTTGCTGTTTTTGATGGTGTTGCAGGTGTAGAGCCACAATCCGAAACTGTATGGAGACAAGCCGACAAGTATAAAGTACCAAGAATTTGTTTTGTAAACAAATTAGACAGAACAGGTGCTGATTTCTTTAGATGTGTAGACATGATTAGAGATAGATTAGGTGCCAAACCTTTGGTTGTGCAAGTCCCTATAGGAGCTGAAGCCTCTCTATCTGGTGTAGTTGATCTTGTTAAAATGAAAGCTCAAGTTTGGAAAAATGAGGCACTAGGAGCTGAATGGGAATACAAAGAAATTCCAGAAGATTTAAAAGAAATTTCAGAAAAATATAGAACAGAATTAGTTGAAACAGCTGTTGAACAAGATGAAAAGCTAATGGAAGCCTATTTAAATGGCGATGAAATTAAAGAAGAAGATTTAGTCAAATGCATAAGAAAAGGGACTCTAAATTTTAGTTTTGTTCCAGTTTTGACAGGTTCAGCATTCAAAAACAAAGGTGTTCAGCCTTTACTAGATGCAGTTGTGAACTACTTACCAAGTCCTGTAGATATTGGATCTATCAAAGGAACTAAATTAGGTAGTGAAGATGAAATGGAAATGAAATTTGAAGATAGTGTTCCATTTTCTGCTTTAGCTTTTAAAGTTGCTAACGATCCATTTGTTGGCTCACTAACTTTTATTAGAATCTATTCTGGTACAATCAAAACTGGTACAGCAGTCTTCAATTCTTCTAAAGAAAAAGAAGAAAGAGTTGGAAGAATGCTTTTAATGCATGCAAACTCTCGAGAAGATATTAAAGAAGCTAATGCAGGTGATATAGTTGCTTTAGCAGGATTAAAAAATACTATTACAGGACATACTTTATGTGACAAAGAAAATTCTGTCCTTCTTGAACCAATGGAGTTCCCTGATCCAGTAATTGAAATTGCAGTAGAACCAAAAACAAAAGCGGACCAAGAAAAAATGGGTGAAGCATTAGGTAGGTTAGCTAAGGAAGATCCTTCTTTTAGGGTTACTTCAGACGAAGAGTCAGGACAAACAATTATTAAGGGAATGGGTGAACTACACTTGGATATTATTGTTGATAGAATGAAAAGAGAATTTAAAGTTGAAGCAAATGTTGGAGCTCCACAAGTTGCTTATAGAGAAACTATAGAAGCTGCTTCAGAGGTTGAATACACTCACAAAAAACAAAGTGGTGGCGCTGGTCAATTTGCAAAAGTTAAACTTTTAGTAGAGCCTCAAGAACCTGGAAAAGGTAGAGATGTTGAGAGCAAAATTAAAGGTGGTGCAATTCCAAAAGAATTTATCCCTGGTGTTGAAAAAGGAATAGAAACTGTTTCAGATACTGGAATTTTAGCTGGATTTCCAATGATTGATTACAAAGTAACCATCTTAGATGGATTGCATCACGATGTTGACTCAAGTGTACTAGCATTTGAATTAGCAAGCAGAGCTTGCTTTAAAGAAGCATGTACAAAAGGTGGGCTAAAATTATTAGAGCCAGTAATGAGAGTTGAAGTAGTAACTCCTGAAGACTACATGGGTGATGTTATAGGTGATTTAAATAGTAGAAGGGGTCAAATTAGCACTCAAGAGCAAAGAGGTAACGCAACCGTAATAACAGCAATGGTTCCTTTGGCTAACATGTTTGGTTATATAAATAATTTAAGATCAATGTCTCAAGGTAGAGCACAATATTCAATGTTTTTTGATCATTATTCAAAAGTACCACAAAATGTTCAAGATGAAGTTACTAAGAAGATTGCAGGTTAATCATGGAAAAACAGAATATTAGAATTAAATTAAGAGCATATGACAATAAAGTTCTAGATGCTTCTACAGAAGAGATTGTAAATACAGTAAAAAGAACTGGAGCAACAATAAAGGGACCAATACCATTACCCACTAGAATTGAAAGATATACAGTTTTAAGATCACCTCATATAGACAAGAAAAGTAGAGAGCAATTTGAGTCAAGAACTCATAAAAGATTAATAGATATTATTGAACCAACACCACAAACTGTAGAGGCATTAATGAAACTTGATTTAGCTTCTGGAGTAGATGTGGAGATAAAAATTTAATTATGAGTGAGATAGCTTTAATAGGAAAGAAAATAGGAATGACGAGAGAGTTCTATAAATCTGGTCAATTAGTTCCTGTGACTGTACTTAAGGTCGAAAAAGCTAGAGTTATTCAGGTTATTGAAGAAGAAAAAAGAGGGTACAAGGCTGTTCAGCTTGGATATGGGAAAGTTAAAAATTCAAAATTAACAAAAGCTATGAAAGGTGTTTTTGCTAAAAAAAATACTGAAGCTAAGAAAAAATTAAAAGAATTTAGAGTAAACGACACATCTGTTTACAAAGAAGGAAACGAGTTTGGTTTAGAAATATTCAAAGATATTAAATTTGTAGACACAAGATCAAAAACAATTGGTAAAGGTTTTGCAGGTGCTATGAAGAGACATAATTTTGGTGGTTTAAGAGCCAGTCATGGTGTTTCTATATCTCACAGAGCACATGGTTCAACAGGACATAGTCAAGATCCTGGAAAAGTTTTTAAAGGAAAAAAGATGGCTGGTCATATGGGAGATAAATTGAGAACTATGCTAAATATTGAAATTATAAAAACAGATTTAGAAAACGAACTTCTTTATTTAAAAGGGTCAATTCCTGGTTCAAAAAATGCAGAGGTTATTGTCAAAAAATCTGTCAAAAACATCAGTAAAATGACTATTGGTGAGAAACATGCAGCTGCGGAAGAAGCAAAAAAAACACCTGAAAAGAAGAAAAAATAATGAAACTAGATAAAATTAGTATAGATGGAAAAAAAGATAGTATTGAAGTTTTAGATAATATTTTTTCAGCAAAAATTAATCACAAGTTGGTAAGTGCTGTTCTTTACAAAACGAATGCTAATTACAAAGGAAGACACGCAAAAACTAAACAACAAAATGAAGTAAGAGGCCCAACATCAAAAATATATGCTCAAAAGGGAACAGGTGGTGCAAGGCATGCAAGTAGAAAAGCTCCTATTTTCGTAGGTGGTGGTATAGCTCATGGACCAAAAGGAGAATTAGCTTATAAAAAAAGAAAATTAAACAAAACCGAGAAAAAACAAAGTGTAGCTTCACTAATTACAGAAAAAAATAATAATAAAAACTTATTAATCTTAAATGACTTTAGTTCAGAAATTAAAAAAACTAAAGAGATGAACTCAATTATTAATAAACTTGAAATTACAAATTCACTAATAATTCTAGATAAAAATTCAAAAGAAAAAATCGAAAAATCAGTAAGAAATATTCCAAATATTAAAGTTACAGATGTAAATCATTTCAGTGCTTACGACATTATTAAATTTAAAAAAGTAGTTTTCACAGAAAGCTCCGTAAAAGAACTAGAAAAGAGATATTCATAAAATGGAAAAAATTCACTTATACGACAAAATTCTTTCTCCAGTGGTTACTGAGAAATCTACTAATTTATCTGAACTTAATAAAATTGTTTTTAAAGTTCCGGATGGAGCAAATAAGAAAAATTTAAAAAAGAATATAGAAAAAATATTTAAAGTTAATGTGACTAAGATAAATATTATAAACAAACAAAACAGAACAAAAGTTACCAGAGGTAGAAAAGTAAAAGTATCTGGTTATAAAAAAGCAATAATAACTTTAAAAAAAGGTCAAAGTATTGATCTAACAACAGGAATTTAATAAATGGCATTAAAAACTTTTAAACCATACACAAAATCTACAAGAGGCACTATTTTAGTTGATAGAACTGGCTTATGGAAAGGTAAACCATTTAAGTCATTAGTTTCTCCAAAGAATGCCATGAAAGGTAGAAATAACAATGGTCATATTACCTCTATTAACAGAGCTGGTGGACATAAAAAAATGTACAGGCATGTTGATTTTTATAGAAAAAAATTTGACATGGAAGCTACAGTTGAAAGAATAGAGTATGATCCAAATAGATCATGTTACATCATGTTAGTTAAATTTGAGGATAATACGCATGCATACTTCTTAGCACCACAAAAAATTAAAGTTGGAGATAAAGTTGAAAGCGGTTCTAAAAAAGAAATTAAAGTAGGTAATTGTATGCCATTGCAAGACATTCCAGTGGGTATAAATATACATAATGTCGAGATACAGCCAGGTGGTGGTGGAAAAATCGCTAGAGCAGCAGGTTCATCAGTTACTATTAGTGGTCTAGATGGAAACTATAGTTTAATAAAATTAGCCTCAGGTGAAGTGAGAAAAATAGATTCAAGAGCTTTAGCTACAATTGGAATTTTAAGTAATCCAGATCAAAAAAATATCAAAATTGGAAAAGCAGGTAGATCAAGATGGTTGGGTAGAAGACCTCATACTAGAGGTGTTGTTAAAAACCCAGTTGATCACCCACATGGAGGTGGTGAAGGAAAATCTGCTGGAGGA
>CACIRC010000005.1 GCA_902588895.1 uncultured Pelagibacteraceae bacterium | reverse complement strand
AGGTCAGCAGCCAGATTTAAATTTGTTATCAAAAGTAGGCTATTTATATAGGACTACAGCGGTATATGGTTCAGGTAAATTTGGTCTTGCAGATCGATTTAGAATTAAAAATCGTGAAGAAATTAATGGTCCATTCAGATTAGAAATGATGTTAGTATATTTGGTAAGACAATTTACTTTTGATCAAGTTAATCATGTTGCTTATCATAAAAATCCAAAAACAGCCGTTAAGCTAGATGATAATATTTGTAAAAACTTGGGAATAGGTAATTCCACAGGCTTGGGTATGGCTCCATTTATAGTCAATCACCCAACTCTATTAAATAATTGGATTTTAAGTAGAGAAAAAGCACTTAAAAAAATTAGAGAAATCAAAAATGTAGAAAGTCAAGATAGTGATTTATTTATAGATTGTGTAAAAAAATCATTAAAAAATATTACAAGCTGGAATACTGATAGTGAATATCAACAAAAAAAAATCTCATCATTATTAAAAGATGTTGAAAAATTTTTAAATTTTATAAACAAAGATTTTAATTTTGAGATCGAATATCCTTTTAACAAAATATATCAATGGTTAGAGGATAATACTTGCGAGGAATGTATTGAATACATTGTTTCAATAATGATGGAACCTTATAACAATATTGTAAATCCTTTAGTGAAAGAAATGAGCTCAGATGAAGAAAAATATTTTAATATCCCAACCTATAGAAAAGTTGAAGAATTGCGTAATATTATTGAAGCAAAGTATCCAAACATATTAGATATTAATTTTGAAGAAAAAGAAAATAATAAAAATTTTTGGTTTATTTCAAAAAATAAAGAGGAACCTAGATTGGCGGATCGTTTTGAAGAGCATGGATCAGAATTAGAACAGCCTTTAGCAATAGCAAGAGATATAAAAAAACTTTATGACAAATTATTAGTCTCAAAAAATAGTTTAACTATTGCTGAGTTTTTAACATTAAATTCTGAGTTAAGACATGTTGTAAGGAGAGCGTTCATTGTAGAAAAATTTCCTTATTCAGAAATACAAGATAATACAATTGGTAAAGATTTAATGCCAATTGATATGCTTAGACTAAAATTATCTTTTTTTGGGGCATTAAAATTTGATCCACGATCTGATAAATGGTTAAGAATTTGTATGTTCCAAGGAGCTCCACTTCCAAATGAACTAAAAAGTTATGACGAGCAGTGGGTATATAAAACCAATATTTATTAATGAAATCACTGAGTGAAATTGAAACTACCGTTAAAAGAGCTTCAAAAGCAGCGGGATATTCTTGGGGAGTTTCTGAGGAGACAGGAAAAAGTATAAGGTTGTTAGAGCTATTTAGATTACCAGGTATTAAGCATCTTAATGAATATTTTAATGAAAAAAATAAAAGTAAATTTGAAAATTTAAATTTAATTAGCGAAAATAACTCTTCATCAAAATATTCTTACTGTCCAATTACTTTAGGTATTAGTTTTTTAGATCAAATAAATGTTTTAGAAAATTTACAAAAAATTGAATTTAAAAATGTTGCTTATCCAATAATTTTTATTTCCTTTATAAGTCGTTCATCAGAAATAATTGGAAAAAAAATTTATGTAAAAATAGATGGTAAAAAAATTTTACTAAATTTAAATGTAAATATTAGTTCAAATTTTATTGACCAAGAATTTCCGAAAATCGCGAAGATAATTGAGATAAAACTCCTTGAAAATGAAGATAACTTTACAGACGATGAATGGAATAATTTATACAGGTTATCTGAAGAAACTTTTGTAGAGGAAAGTGACAGTTTAAAAGAGGGTGCGGCAGGTGCTGGTTTGACTGATAATGATTGATAAAATTGATGAAAAAAATCTAAAGGTAGATAATGAAGAATTAAATAATATTTGTGATGAATGCAAAGAGGAGGACGAAAGTGTTACTCAAAATTTAATTCTTACCGGATTCAAATTATGTAATTCTTGTAGAGTATCTAAGACTATTTTTCCACTTTAACTAATTTGACTAACTGGAAGCATATTCATTCTGCTAATCACAAATGAGATAGACAAAAATGCAATAATTAAAAAAGATAAAAGTACAATACCAAAAGATTTAAAATTAGATTTTAAACTCAATATTTGTTTAGTTGAAATTATTAAACCTGCAAAAATCCAAAACTGAGTAAGAAAAATTATTGGTATCATTAAATCTGGTGTGACTGCAAAAAATCTTAATAAACCAGGTGCATGAGCAAAACCAACTGCTGTTAAAACTTTTTTGAAAGAAACTTTAGTTTGCTTATCAGGAAATAATTTAACTCCAATTACAAAAATAAAAATTGCCCATATTAGCCAAGTAACTATTGCAGTTAGACCAGACATTGCGATAGCTGTTTTAATAATAGTATTCGCCGCCACTGCCCCAGCAATACCATCTAGGATCATTATAATCCCAGCGAAGTATATTGAAGCTTCTCCAAAATTTTTATTATCCGAATAAAGAGTTTTGTCTAATTTTATTGACTTAAAAATTATATTTAAAAATTCAGCAAACATTAATTTTTTTTATTTTTATTTTTTTGAGCTTTATAAGAAACAATTAATGGAAATATTATTAAAGCAATAGCAATGATAATGCAAACTGCTATTAGAAAACTTTTGGCCATTAGAATTGAAAAGGGGAGTTGAAATTAGCTCCCCTTTAGTAAATTTTAGCCTTTTACAACTTCTCTTGTATTTGCGTTGAAAGACTCTTTGAATGGAATATCCACAACTACAGCATCTACAGGTGTCCCTGGAGTATCCGAGTATTTTTCTGGAAGATGAACTTTAAACTTAGTTCCAACTTTATTTTTTGGAAATCCGTTAGGGTTTAAAGTTCCATCAAATGGAACATATCCCATAGCAATATTGGTTTTCTTTTCTGGATGCCACCATGGTGAAGTAATAAATCCAACTGGATCTCCACCACTTTCTGGTGATACCAACCAAAAGTCAGGCGCATAATCGTCAATTGGTTTGCCACCTAACTCCATTCCAACTAATTGAAGTTTATATGGTTTTTTTCCAGCTTTTATATCTGCTCCCATTTTCTCCAAAGCAGCTTTACCAACATAATCAGCTTTTTTATTCCATTCACCTTTACCAGATAATGAAACTTGATAACCTAAATTACATTGAAACGGATTATGTTGTTGATCCATGTCTTGTCCCCAAGAAAGAATACCCGCTTGTATTCTTCTATGGTGTGCAGGCGCAATGACCATCAAGTTATGTTTTTTTCCTGCATCCAATACTGCATTCCACATATCTTCAGCATATAAAGTTGCATTTCTCAAGTATATCTCATAACCAGCTTCTCCTGAAAAACCAGATTGAGAAATTACACAACTTCTTCCACCAATTGTTGCCTCTGCTAATCCATAGAAAGGCATATTATCAAAATCAACTTGGTCTCCACAAAGGTCTTGCATTAAGGCTTTTGATTTAGGACCTTGAATTTGTACTGGACAAGCGTCAATTTCTTCAATTGTGCAATTAAATTTTCCATCTGCATTAACACCTTGCAAATACATACCAATATCAGAGTCTGATAATGAAAACCAAAATTCATCTTTTGAGATTCTTAAAAGAATGGGATCATTTAAAACTCCTCCATAGGCATTACACAAGATTACATATCTTGCTCTCATAGGAGAAATTTTTGTTGCATCTCTAGTTATAACGTAGTCAGTAAATTTTTCTGCATCTGGACCTTTAACTCTTATCTGTCTTTCAACAGCAACGTTCCACATTGTTACATGGTTTACGATAGCATCGTATTCAACCATTGCTCCACCATCTTCAGGTTTTACATAACCTCTTGGGTGATAAATTCGATTGTATACAGTTGCTCTCCAACAACCTGCCTGCATTGATAAATGCCAATAAGGTGACTTTCTTACCCTTGTTGAAATTAATAATTCAACTTTAGTTGGCCCACTTTGTCTTAAATTGTATGGTACTTCTCTATCAGATTGATCAACAGAAGTAACATGTTGTACTTTAGTATAGTCAAATTCTTTAGACATAACTATTCTCCTTCAACCACTTGTTAGTTTCCTTCAAGCCGCCGAATGTATAAATGTGGAAGTTATCAGTATGCGATTTAACTTTCCCAATTAAATCATTAGGGTCTTTAGGTTTCAATAAATCCAATGCCTTACTAAAATTAGATTTAAGAAAGTTTAAGGAATTTTTTGCCCCCACAATATTAGCAAATTTAATTAAGCTAGATATTTTTAATGGCCCAGTAATTCCCACATGCACTGGTACGCTTTGCTTAGAAATAAAATCTATAATAGGCTGAGGATCTAGCAACCACTGTGTTACAATATAATCAGCATAAGGCTTTTTATCTATCATAGCTTTTTCTAAATCTGAGTCGGATATATCAGGACTCCCCTCGGGATGTCCAGCAATTCCTATTTTCATTTTTTCAAAATAACCTGTCTCTAAAAGTTGAAAGGAACTATCAAACTTACCTGCCGGTTCTCTTCCACCTCCAATAATTAAGGCTTGCTTTACGCCTCCATCTTTGCATCTAGAAACATAATCTTTAAGTTCTTTTTCATCATGCATTGATCTAGCAGGAAAATGAGGTACAGGGTTAAATCCTTTTTTTACAAGCTCTACTGCCTTGTCAGCGGTCTCTCTATAATCACCTCCAGGTAGCATTGTGATATAAATGTCAGACAATGCTGGAACTGTATCAACTTCAGTTTTAGGTCCTATTTCCAATGAAAAATTCATACTGGGGATCTTTATTTATTTTAAAATATGAGTCTAGAAAATTCGATGAAACAAATTATCAATTATTTTATCTGGCCTCTATGCTTTTGGATCCTTCTTCCATATTCTTGAGTGACCCTATCAAAGACAATTGCGAGAGCTACTATTGCTAATCCATTCATCATCCCAAGAGCTAAATATTGGTTAGAAACAGCTCTTAATATCGGTACACCAAGGCCTTTTACGCCTATCATAGAGGCAATAACTACCATAGCTAAAGCCATCATTATGGTTTGGTTTACACCAGCAAAAACAGTAGGTAAAGCAAGTGGAATCTGAACAGATTTTAATTTTTGTGCTGTGGTTGCTCCAAAAGCTTCACTAGCCTCTAAAGTCTCTTTATCTACTTCTCTAATACCTAAATTAGTTAATCTAATTATTGGAGGAACTGCGTAGACACAAACAGCAATTAATCCTGGGACTTTTCCGATCCCTAACAACATTAAAATTGGTATCAAATAAACAAAACTAGGAATTGTTTGCATCATATCCAATACAGGAAGTATTGCTTTTTCAGCTCTAGCTGATCTAGCCATTACAATTCCTATTGGAATACCAACAACAATACAAATGATTGTACACACAGTAATAATTGCAACTGTTGCCATACAATCTTCCCACATTCCAAAATAACCAATTAATAAAAAAGCTATTGCACTTCCTAAAACTAATTTCCAACTTTTTGAACCTAACCAGGCTAATCCACAAATTGTTCCAATAATTATTATCCATGGTGTAGATAATAATAGTTTTTCTAATGATACTAAAAAAAATAATAATGGATCAAAAAATGCTTCTATATTGTCTCCATATTCTCTTGAAAAATTTCTAAAAGCTAAATCTATACCTTTTCTTAGCTCCATTTGGGATCTTCTTCCCATTTCTGGAAATTCAGTAAAAAATTCCATAAATATAAAATTTTTACGAGCCTATATTAAATAGGCTCGTAATTAAAAGTTAATTATAAACTTTTTTTGATTTTTTTTGCAGCACCAGAAGACACCCACTTAGTCCAAATATCTTCATGCTTAATTAAAAACTCAACCGCAGCATCAGAACCTTTTGCTTGGTTGTCAGCCATATAAACTAACATTCCATTCATTACTGGGCCTGGAAAAGTTCTACTTTCAACATATTTTAAAACATCTTTTCCACCAGTTTTAGCAAAGTTAGCACTTACAATTGAGTTAACCTCAGATTTTGTCCATGCAGTTGGTTTTGGATCTGCACAATCTTGCTCTGCAAGAGTGATGCAATTATCCCAATTATCTCTCCCTGCAAAAGGAACACCAAAATCAACTGGCTGTAAATTATATTTTCCAACCATTGATGTAGGGTTCCAATAATATCCAAACCACGGCTCACCAGAATCTGACGCTTTAGCAATTGAACCATCTAAACCTGCAGCTGAACCTGGATCAATAAGCTTCCAACCTTTTTTTTCCATTTCAAATGCTCTGTACAAATTTGCATTAGCTAATTGACATCCCCAACCTGCTGGACATCCCATGAAAGCACCTTTTGATGGGTCCTCTTTATCTGGAAACAAATCTGGACGTTCTAAAATTTGAACAGCTGTCATTCCTTTAAGTTCTGGATGTTTTTCTAAAGCTGCTGGATTTAACCACCAACCTTCTCCAAGACCTGTAATTGGAGCTTTATTTGCAATAATTAATCTTTTTTCACTTACCGCTTTTTTTAAAGGAGTATAAACCGCATTCGCCCATTGCTCAGGGTTCATGTCAGGTGTTCCTTTATCATTCATTGAAGTAAATGTAGGCATAGTAGCACCAGGTACTAGTTCTACTTCACATCCATATCCTTCTTCGAGAATGATTTTATCAACGTTTGCCATTAACTCGGCAGATGCCCAGTTTTGTTCGGCTATAACTAATTTTCCACAAGCATTTGCAAAAGAAGTCATGCCGAATGCTAAAAGCGCGGAAAATAGAATTGTTTTTAATTTTTTCATTATATCTCCGTTAGTTAATTTTCAATACATTACTACAACATATCAATGAAAAGATTGCAAATATCTTTCAACCTTTAGTTGAAGTCAAATTGTCTTTAAATGCCATTTATTAAGAGATAAAGTCTGAGAATGAAATTTTCTGCAAATTTTTTTTTCAAAGAATTTGTTTATATTTTAAATTGTAAAACTGTATTTCAACAAATCATTATAAGAGAATCGTAAAATTTAGCTTTAATTAATTCCAACTAAAACAAGGAGGTTTAATAAAAGTTGAAATGAAAAAGTTATCTCAAATACTCGATTTAAAAAAATTAAAAGTAGTAAATAAAAATATTCATAAAGCTCATGGCTTACCAAATGAGTGCTATACTGATTTAGATTATTTATCCATTGAGAGAAAAAAAATTTTTGAGAATAAATGGGTTGTAATTGGTGTTGGCAGCTCTCTACCAAATATTGGAGATGCAAAACCATTTGATCTACTAGGAATTCCATTAATTATTTTACGAGATAAAAATAATAAAATTAAAGTTTTTCATAATGTTTGCAGTCATCGAGGTTTTAAGATTCTTCAAGAAAAATGTAAAATTAAGAATGTAATAAGATGCCCGTATCATTCTTGGTCATATGACTTGAGCGGTAAGTTAATAGCCACACCGCATATTGGTGGAATGAATAAACATAATTGTAATAAATTTAACAAATCACAAAGTGGTCTTAAGGAAGTCAGATCTTATGTTTGGTTAGATTTAATTTTTGTAAATTTAAATAAAAATGAAATCAATTTTGAACAATATATCAAACCTCTTAGTGACAGATGGAAAAAATTCTGGCAGATAAAAGATAGAGACTTAATTGTTTATTCAAAAGATTATGGTTATTTTAATTTAAATGCCAAATGTAATTGGAAATTTGCAATAGAAAATTATTGTGAAAGTTATCATCTACCATGGGTACATCCAGGTTTAAACTCTTACTCAAAAATTGATGATCATTATCATATTCAAGGATTGCCTAATCGTTTTGCTGGCCAAGGTACTATGGTTTATAACCCAAGGTTTAAAAGCAATTTAAAATTTCCAACATTCCCAAACTGGCCAAAAGATCAAGAGCACATAGCAGAATATGTTGCTCTTTTCCCAAATGTTATGCTTGGGATTCATAAAGACCATTTTTATGCGTACTGGTTAGAACCGGTAAATAATGAATATACAAAAGAACATATGGAAATTTTTTATGTTGGCAATGAAGCAGCAAATTCGAAAAAATTTAAATCACTTAGAAAACAAAACTTTGAACTTTGGAAAGGAGTTCAAAGTGAAGATTTAAATATAATTGAGGGAATGCAAGATGGGAGAAAATCACCATCTTATAATGGGGGAAACTTTTCACCTGTGATGGATAATCCCACCCATCATTTCCACAAATGGGTTGCAAACAATATAATGAAATGAAAGGATAAATTATGAAAAAAGATCTTATTACTAGATTAAATGAAGGCCCAATAATGTGTGCTGAAGGATATCTTTTTGCAATGGAAAGAAGAGGATATTTATCAGCAGGCCCATTTGTTCCAGAAGTAGTTTTAGAACATCCGGAAGTAGTAACTCAGTTACATAGAGAATTTATTAGAGCGGGATCTGATGTTGTTCAAGCATTTACTTATTACGGTCATAGAGAAAAGCTCAGAATAATTGGTAAAGAACATTTGTTAGAACCAATGCAAAAAGGTGCTCTTAAAATTGCAAAAGATGCTGCTGCTGAGTTTAAAGATTTAGATCTTATGGTTTGCGGAGACGTTGCTAATACAAATGTATTTGATCCAGGAGATCCTAATACTCACAAACAATGTCAACAAATGTATGAAGAACAAGTAGCTTGGGCAAAAGAGGCTGGTGTTGATTTTGTAATAGCAGAAACAATAAATTGGACAGAAGAAATGAAAATAGCATTAAAAGCAATTAAGGATGCAGGACTTATTGCAGTTTGTAATTTTGCAATTCCTAGAGGGGATAAAACTAGAGAAGGACATAGTGCTGAGGATGCATGTAAGATGATGGAGGATCTGGGTGCTGATGTTGTTGGATTGAATTGTTACAGAGGACCTGAAATGACAATGAAATTATTAAAAAAGGTTAGAGAAAAAGTTTCATGTCATGTTGCTGGACTTCCAGTACCTTACAGAACAACAGAGGAAGAACCTGGTTTCTTAAATATCACTGATCATGGTTGCGACTGTATTCCAGGTGGAAATGCATTCCCAGTAGCTTTAGATAATTTGTTTTGTAACAGATTTGAAATGGCAGATTTCGCAAAAGATTGTGTAAAAAATAAAATAAATTTTATTGGTATATGTTGTGGAGCAGAAGCACATCACGTAAGAGAAATGTCAGTTGCAATTGGTAAAAAACCAATTTCAATGAAATATATGCCAGATATGAGCAAACATTTCCACCATGGTACAGATAAATCTTTAAAAAAAGTAAACAAGGAAATTAAATACTAATGGAAAAGCATGCGAAAGTGGTAATCATAGGAGGTGGTGTAGTAGGGTGCTCTATTCTTTATCATTTATCTAAATTTGGATTAAAGGATTGTATCTTGCTCGAAAGAAATGAGCTTACATCTGGTTCATCTTGGCATGCTGCAGGGAATGTTCATGTAATTTCATCTGACCCTAATATCTCTCGGATGATGGCTTACACAATAGGTTTATATAAAGAGATAGAAAAAGAGTCTGGTCATTCTGTTGGCTTTAAACCCAGTGGAGGATTTTATTTAGCATCAAATGAAGTGTGGGCTGATTATTTAAAAAGAGAAAGATCAAAAGCTAGATACATGGGACTTGACCAAGAATTTATTTCTTTGGAGGAAGTAAAAAAGAAACATCCATTAATTGATCCGTCTAGATATTTGTTAGCCTTATGGGATCCTATTGATGGTGAAGTTGACCCATCAGGAGTTACATACGCTTTTGCAAAAGCTGCAAAAGTTCATGGTGGTAAGTATTATACCCACACAGTGGTTAAAGATACTAAACAAAAAAAAGATGGTTCATGGGAAGTATTTACCGACAAAGGAAATATAAATGCTGAAATAGTAATTAATGCAGGAGGACTTTGGGCAAGAGAAGTTGGACAATTAGCTGGGTTAAATCTTCCTGTACAACCAATGGAGCACCATTATCTAATCACTGAACCTATTCCTGAAATAGAAGCAATGGGTGACCAAAGATTGCCAATAGGAACAGATTTTGAGGGAAATATTTACTTTAGACAAGAAGGTAAAGGAATGTTGCTTGGAACCTATGAGCCAAAATCAACACCTTGGAAAGTAGAAGGTACACCAATGAATTTTGGTCATGAGTTACTTGAGCCGAAGTTGGATAATATAGAAGATAGATTAGCAATTGGTTTTGAAAGAATGCCAGCTTTAGAGCGTGCAGGTATAAAAAATATAGTTAATGGTCCTTTTACTTTTGGTCCAGATGGAAGCCCTTTGATTGGTCCAGTACCAGGTATGAAAAATTATTGGGTTGCAGTTGGTGTGATGGCTGGATTTTGCCAAGGGGGTGGTGTCGGAAAATGTATTGCTGAATGGATTATTGATGGAGAGCCTTCTATTGATGTTTGGGCAATGGATGTTGCCCGTTTTGGAGATTATGCATCCCCTCAATATGGAACCATAAAATCTTCAGAAAATTATGAGCGAAGATTTATTATGACTTTTCCAAATGAAACTTTACCAAAGGGAAGAAAACAAAAAACAACAGCTCTTTATGATCGTTTTGTAAATCAAGGAGCTGTTATGGGAGATAGTTTTGGTTTAGAAAACGTTTTGTGGTTTGCGAACAATAAAGAAGATGCTCATGAAGAACCTACAATTAAAAGATCAAGGTCTCATGACTATGTATCAAAAGAAGTTATTAATGTAAGAGAAAATGTTGGTTTAATCGAGGTTGCTAACTTTTCAAAACATGAATTCAAAGGTCCAGATGCTAGAAAATTTTTAGATCATATAATGGCTGGAAGACTACCAAAACCTGGAAGAATATCTTTATCACCAATGTTGTCATATAGAGGAAAATTATGTGGTGATCTAACAGTTGCATGTTTGGATGAAAATGAATTTATGGTGTTTGGCTCTGGCGCTGCTCAAGAAATGCATAGACGTTGGTTTGAAAGTCACTTAGATAAATTTAATTTAAATTATAAAAATAGATCTGATGAGTTCCATGGATTATCAATTGCAGGACCTAATTCAAGAAAGGTTTTAGAAAAAATAGTAAGAGATGATGTTTCAAATGAAAAATTTAAATTTAGAGATTCTAGAAGGATGTTTGTTGGAGGAGTTCCAGCAATAATAAATAGAATTTCATTTACTGGCGAACTCGGATATGAAATTTATGTAGCACCTCACTATCAATTAAAACTTTATGAAGAATTAATGGAAGCAGGAAAAGAATTTAATATTAAACCATTTGGTGGAAGAGCATTAATGTCAATGAGGTTAGAGAAAAATTGGGGAGCTTGGACTTTAGATTATAGACCAGATTTTACTGCAAAAGAGACAGGCTTAGATGTTTTTATTAATTGGGATAAAGAGTTTATTGGTAAAGAAAGCGCACAAAAGGAAAATTCTTCAAATAAACTCATACCATTAATTGTTGAAACAAATGAAATTGATGTAACAAATAATGAAGCTGTTATGAATGGCGATCAAAGTATTGGTTATGTAACTTCAGGTGGTTTTGCTCATTTTGTAAATAAAAGTGTAGCGTTTAGTTTTGTTGATCAAAAATCCATTAATTCTGAAAATAAAATTCAAGTAGAGATTAATGGAGATTTATTTAATTGTTCAATAATTAAAGAACCACTTTATGATCCAAGTGGCCAAAAAATGAGAAGCTAATGGCTCAAAAAGACGTAGGAAACAAAATTCCAATTTATAAACTTAAAACTACTGATGAAGTTATGAAGTACTACGATGAGTGGGGAGACAAAGATAAATATAATAAAGACATGGTTGATTGGAACTATACAGGACCTAAAGAAACCGCAGAAATATTTAACAAATATGAGAAAAATAAAGATACTTTAATTTTTGATGCTGGATGTGGAACAGGTTTAGTTGGAATAGAGCTTAAAAAATATAGTTTTAAAAATTTTCATGGAGCTGATTTATCTCAAACTTTATTAGATACTGTACCAAAAGATCTTTATCAAAAATTAGTAAAAGTTGATTTAAATAAACCAATAGAAGTTGAGAATAACTTTTATGGTGGAGTTATGTGTGTTGGAACATTTACTTTTGGGCATGTAAAACCAAATGCATTAGATGAGTTTATAAGAATAACAAAACCAGGTGGGTTAATTTGTTTTACTATTAACGAAGGTATTTATGAAGAATATGGATTTGATAAAAAAATCATAAGTTTAAAACAAAATAATAAATGGGAAGAAATAGAATTTTTTAAATCAGACTATATTGCTAGCAAAGATGTAAATGCTTGGTTAGGTTTGTACAGGGTTACGAAAGATGTATAGACCGTTGCCAAAAAATCTTACTATAAAAGACTCAAAAATTGATGGTTTGGGTTTATTTTCTAAAGCTAAAATTAAGAAAAATTCTTTTATAGGGATATCACATGTGAAAGACGATGATTTTCAAGACATGTATATTAGAACTCCTCTTGGTGGATTCTATAATCACTCAAAAAATCCAAATGTAACTAAATTATCATCAAACACATTCCCTAAATATGACTTTGGTCAGAATATTGAGGAGAAAATCAAAGAGACACCGGAAGATAAAAACAATAATAATTTAAAGTATTTTTATTTAGTTTCATTAAAAGATATTGAACCAGGTGAAGAAATTTTAGCGAAATATACTTTTTATGAATTTTAATGTATTATTTATATAATCATGAAATTTAAAAGAAAAATAGCTCCAGAAATAAAACCAAGGCAAAATTTTATTACTAAAAAGAGATTAAGAGAAGACGAGATTGATTTTGATAAATTAAGATCATATCGTTTAGATAGGGTTAGAAAAGAATTAGTAAAAAACAATTTAGAGGCTTGTATTCTATTTGATCCGGTGAATGTTCGTTATGCTTTAGATACAGTCAACATGAGTGTCTATAATATGCATAACTTAACAAGATATTGTTTTGTACCGGTCAATGGACCAACTATTCTTTATGAGTATTTTAATTGTGAAATATTATCGAAGCATTTAAATCTAATTGATGAAATAAGACCTGCAATTACCTGGGATTATTTTAGCAATGGAGATCAAGCAAATTTACAATTATCAAAATGGATAAATGAAGTTAAAGATTTATCAAAAAATTATTTTAAAACTAAAAAAATTGCAATCGATGTTTTAAATGGTCCTGCGGTTACAGCTTTAAATAAAGAAGGAATTGAAGTTGTAGATGCAAAATTGATTTTAGAACAAGCAAGAGTAATAAAATCACCTGATGAATTGACTTGTATGAAAGCAGCAATAGAAGTTGCAGAAAAAGGTGTATCAAAAATGAGATCAGATCTTAAGCCAGGAATGACTGAAGATGAATTGTGGTCAATTTTACATAAAACGAATATTGAAAATGGAGGTGAGTGGATTGAGTGTAGGATTTTATCTTCTGGTGAAAGAACAAATCCATGGATGCAAGAGAGTAGTAATAAAGTTATGCAACAGGGAGAAATTGTTGCTTTTGATACAGATATGGTTGGTCCCTATGGTTACTGTGCTGACATATCAAGGGCCTTTGTAGTTGGACATAAATTTAATGATGAGCAAAAAAAACTATATTCAATGGCTAGAAATCAAATTGACCATAATTTTAGATTAATAAAACCAGGAATGAGTTTTAAAGAATTTATAAAAAAATCTTGGGTTTTGCCTGATGAATATTACGGAAATAGGTATTCATGTATGGTTCATGGAATTGGTTTATGTGATGAGTGGCCTCAAATAAGATATCCAACTGATGGTGGAGAAGAAGGTGGAACTTTTGAGAAGAACATGACGATCACACTTGAGAGCTATATTGGTAAAGTTGGTGGTAAAGAAGGTGTAAAACTTGAACAACAGTATCTTGTTGGTGAAAATGGACTTGAATTAATGTCCCATCATCCGTTAGAAGATATTTAATGAAAATTATTTTAGTAATGGGTTTACCTGGAGCTGGTAAAACAACTCTAGCAAATGAAATGGCACCACTCTTAAATGCAAAAAGACTAAATGCAGACGAAGTAAGAAAAGCTGCAAATGATTGGGATTTTTCAGAGGAAGGAAGGGTAAGACAAGCAAAAAGAATGGCTGAAGCAGCTTTAAAATTAAAAGCAGAAGGTCATTATGTAATCGCAGATTTCATTGCACCAACACCTGAAGCAAGAAGCTTGTTTCCAGCAGATTTTAAAGTGTGGGTAGATACAATTAAAGAAGGAAGATTTGAAGACACAAATCAAATGTTTGTTAATCCTAAGAATTTTGATTTTCACGTAACAACTCAGGATGCAAAAAATTGGGCACCAAAAATAATAGAGGAGATAAAAAAATGACACACAAATGGGATAACAAAAAACCAACAGCACAAATGCTAGGAAGATGGCAACCTTTTCACGATGGACATTATACTTTGTTTAAAGAAATTATTAAAAAAAGTGGACAAGTTTGTATTCAAATTAGAGATGTACAAGGTGTAGATGATAATCCTTTTGATTTTGATACAGTAAAAAAAAATATTGAAGACAGATTAAATCCTGAATTTGAAGGGCAATTTAAAATAATGTTAGTGCCAAATATTACAAATATTTGTTATGGCAGGGGTGTTGGATATAAAATTGAGGAAATAGTTTTGGACGAAGAAACTCAAAAAATATCAGCTACTAAAATAAGAGCAAAAATGAGAGAAGAGGGAAAGTTAGAATAAAATTAAATGAACGATAGACTTAAGACTATTGTAGATTTAGAAAAATATCCAATACATGAATTAAATTCACCAATAATTCAAAATTTAGTTAAAAGATGTAAAGAAGAACTTGATCAATATAGTTGCTCAACAATTCCAAATTTTATATTGCCTAAATCACTTAAAGTAATGAATTCTGAATTAGAAAAACAATTAGACGAAGTTTATATGTCTAAAGAAAGTATTAATGCTTACTTGTATGCAAAGGACGATCCCTCATTACCAAAAGATCATCCAAAAAGAACTTTTATGAATAGATACAATGGATATTTAAATTCAGATTGTTTTCCAAAAGATTCAGAGATGAAATATCTTTACGAAACAGAGGAACTTTTAAAATTTGTATCTGCTTGTTTAGGTGTTTCACCTATTTACAGATGGGCTGATCCTTTAGCATGTCATGCGTATAATGTTATGAAACCAGATGGAGTGCTCCCATGGCATTTTGATAGTTGTGAATTTACACTTAGTTTAATGATACAAAAACCTGAGAAGGGTGGGGTATTTGAATACTGTCCAAATATAAGAGAACCTGGAAAAGAAAATTTTGAAGAAGTTCAAAAAGTTATATCAGGTGATAGAACTAGAGTAAGACAATTGAAGTTAGAGCCAGGAGATTTACAAATATTTAAAGGTAGATTTACTTTGCATAGGGTAACTAAAGTTGAAGGACAAAAATCAAGATATATGTGTATTCCAGCTTATGTTTTAGATCCTTGGAGAGTAAACACTCCAGAACATTCCAAAGCTATTTATGGAAAAGTTTTACCAATTCATATAGAAAGAAATCAGGCCAGATCCGATGGATTAACTGATTAAATGACTAGTAACATTAAAATTAAAAAAATTAATAATGAAGTTTCATCAATTATTATTGATGAGCCAAAAACTTATAACTCTTTATCATTCAAAAATCTTTCAGATTTATTAAAGGCATTGAAAAAACTAGATACTGATAAAAAAGTTAAAGTAATAATATTGGAGGGTGCTGGTAAAGGATTTAGTGCAGGACATAATTTAAAAGAAGTAAGAGGTTTAAAAAAGAGAGATAAATATTTAAAATTATTTAATCTTTGTTCAAAAGTAATGCTTCAAATTGTTGAAGGTAGAAAGCCTGTAATTGCTAAAGTTCATGGAGCAGCATTTGCAGCTGGCTGTCAATTGGTTGCAAGTTGTGATTTAGCTTATAGTACTAAAGACGCATTGTTTGCTACTCCTGGTGTAAACATAGGTTTGTTTTGTAGTACACCTATGGTTGCTGTTAGTAGAAAGATAAATAGAAAACCAATGATGAAAATGCTGCTAACTGGAGAGCCTATCAATGCAAATTATGCAAAAGAAATTGGTTTAATAAATGATAATTTTTCAAAAGCTAAATTAACCAATGAAGTATTAAAAGTAGCAAACAAAATTGCATCAAAATCTAATTTAACAATAAAAATTGGAAAGCAAGCGTTTTACAAACAATTAGAAATGCCATTAAGTAAAGCTTACGCTTATACAAGTAAAATGATGACACTTAACATGATGGCAATGGACGCTAAAGAAGGTATTTCAGCTTTTCTTGAAAAAAGAAAACCTAAGTGGAAAAACAAATGAAATCAAAAAATATAATTTTAATAATTTTTATTTTATTTGGACTTTATGTAGTTATTGATCTTAGAGATCATAATTCTAAAAGAGCAGTAGATGCTTGTGTTGCAGGAAGTCAAAAATTAGATCAACCAATGACCATACAGGAAGCTCAAAAATTCTGTGAGGAAAAAATAAATTCAAAAGATTAGAAATCAATATGACTGATATCAAAGAAATTCTCTCTAAATATAAATCAATTGCAATGGTAGGAGTTAGTAACAATCCAACAAAAGCATCAACTATAGTTATGAAATATATGCAAAAATATGGATTTAAAGTTTATCCTGTCAATCCTAGAGCTGAGGGTCAAAAAATTTTAGGAGAAGAAGTTTTTGCTAAAATATCTGATATTAATGATCAGATTGATATTGTAGATGTTTTTAGACCATCAAAAGAAGTTTATGCTATTGCAGAAGATACAGTTAAAATTGGTGCTAAAGTTTTATGGTTACAGCTCGGTATACGAGACGAAAAGGCAAAAGAATTGATGGAAAAAAATGATATTAAGTATATTGAAAACAAATGTACTAAAATGGAATATCAAAAATATTTTTTAAAAGTTAGACAAGCTTTTCCAGTTTTAAGTGACTAATGAGCAAAATAATTAAATTTTTAGACAGCACATTTTTAGATTTGGGTCGTCAATTTAAATGGACTTATCTACCTCCATTAATGGTTTATATGGCTGCAGGTATTTCTGGTTTAACAGGTATTGTTGGTACATTTTTTGTTAAAGATTATTTAAATTTATCAGCAGCATTTTTAGCAGGCCTAGGTTTTTGGGCTGGAATTCCTTGGGCATTAAAAATGCCATTAGGACATTTAGTAGATCTAATCTGGGAGAGAAAAAATTACATGGTCTACTTTGGAGCTTCATTGATAGCTCTTAGTTTACTAATTATGTATGGATTGATTATTCATACCGAAGATATGTCCCAGGTATTTTCGGTAGAAACATGGTTTGTTATAAGTGTGATTTTAGCTCCAGTTGGTTATGTGGTTCAGGACGTTGTAGCCGATGCCATGACAGTTGAGGCAGTTCCTTTGGTCGATGAAACAGGAAATGATTATTCTAAAGATCAAATAAAAATAATGCATACAACAATGCAGACACTTGGAAGGTTTGCTATTATTGGTGGCACAGTACTTGTTGCATTAGTTAATGTAATTTTGTTTAGGGACGTCGAAAGCCTAAAGCAGGCCGATAAGATAGATTTATATGGAACTATCTACATTTACGCTCTTGTAATACCTTTAGTATCTATACTAGGTGTAATTTTAGCCAAATATTTAAGACATAAAAAAATACAAACTTTAAAATCTAAAGGTCTAGAATTTAAAGATGAAAGAGGTAACGAAAAAACAAAAATAAACTGGTGGATATTAGGAGGAAGTTTAGTTTTTGTTATTTTCACGTTGTCTATTGGTTCCTTTAAAGTTCCGTTTGCACAAGAAATTGTTTTTATAGGCTCAGTTATAATCATTTTGTTTTTAATGTTTAAACTTATTAAGGAATTGCCTCAGGAACTAAGATTAACAATTGTAGGTACAGCAGTGATTATTTTTGTATTTAGAGCCATGCCAGGTCCTGGCCCTGGTTTAACTTGGTTCGAAATTGATGAACTAAGATTTAATGAACAGTTTTTTTCAATTCTATCACTACTTGCATCAATTTTAACATTAGCTGGTATTGTTTTATTAAGACCGTTTATGGCGAACAATTCAATAGCAAAAATAATTGTTGTTTTAAGTATTGCGGGTGCGATTTTGTTTTTACCAAGTGTTGGAATGTATTATGGTTTTCATAACTGGACAGCCTCGTTAACTGGTGGAGTAGTTGATGCTAAGTTTATTGCATTAATTAATACTGCATTAGAGTCTCCACTTGGCCAAGTATCAATGATTCCTCTATTAGCTTGGATAGCAAAGAATGCTCCAGCTCATTTAAAAGCAACTTTTTTTGCAGTTTTTGCATCTTTTACTAATCTTGCTCTATCAGCGAGTGCATTAGGAACTAAGTATTTAAATGAGATCTTTACTGTTACAAGAGAAGTAAAAGATAAAGTTTCAGGCAAAATTCAAACTACAGCAGATTATTCTGAACTTGGGATTTTATTAATTGTTGTGACACTTTTGACATTAATTCTTCCAATATTATTTGTAATTATAATCAATAATAGTAAATACAAAACATCAGAGTAATTATTTTTTTTAATGAAAACTATCTTTAAAGTATTAATTTTATTATTTATATCTTCAACTTTTTCAAATGCTGAGTTATTAAATCCAAATAGCACTATTAAACCAAAAGAAGTTATTAAGATTCAACTAACCGGGCTTCAAAAAAATGACTCAAAATTCAAAGATAGTGGAATTGAACAAACCTGGAAATTTGCTCATCCAAATAATAAGAGAGTAACAGGACCATTAAGCAATTTTAAGATGATGATAAAAAGCGACTCTTACGGGATGATGATTAACCACCTAAGTCACTCAATAACTGAACTTGGAAGTAGTGACAAATGGGCTCAATTTGAAGTAATCATTCTTGATAAAGATAAGATTTATCACAAATTCAATTGGCAAGTCGAAAAGTACACCTCCGAGGGAACTTTGAAAGACTGTTGGCTAACTACAATGGTATCCAGCCCAATCCCTCTTGGAAGCTCAATTTGAATGTCCACATATACATTTTTGTTTCGTAACAATTAAAAATTTAGTAGGAATCCCTGAATGAAAACAAAAACTAAAGTTGTAGTAGTTGGTGGAGGAGTTGTAGGGGTAAGTGCCCTTTATCATTTAGCAAAAAAGGGTTGGTCTGATGTTGTTCTAGTTGAAAGAAAAGAGTTAACTTCGGGATCTACTTGGCACGCAGCAGGTTTGTTGCCTTTATTTAATATGAGTTACTCAGTTGGACAACTTCATAAATATGCGGTTAATCTTTACAAAACATTAGAGGAAGAAACTGGAAAGAATGTTGGCTTTAGTGTTGTTTCAAATATTCGTCTAGCAAGTACAAAAGATAGAATGGATGAATACCATCAATACGCAGGCGTCGCTCGAACTATCGGAGTAGATGTTAAATTTTTGAAACCAGAACAAGTAAAAGAAATTTGGCCATTATGTCATACAGATGATTTAGTTGGTGCAATACAACACCCTGAAGATGGATATATTCAACCAGCAGATTTAACACAAGCATTAGCAACAGGTGCAAGAAATAGAGGAGCAGAAATTTATAGAAACACAACTGTCCTATCAATGAGGCAAACTAAAGATGGATGGATTGTGGAAACAGATAAGGGATCAATAGAGTGCGAACATGTTATTTCTTGTTCTGGAAATTTTGCGAGACAAACAGGTGAAATGGTAGGATTAGATATTCCAGTAATACCTGTTGAACATCAATACATTGTTACAGAACCACATCCTGAAATTCAAAAAAGAAAAAAAGATGGATTACCAGAAATGGGAGTCTTAAGAGATAGTGATAGCAGATGGTATATGAGGGAAGAAGCTGGAGGATTAATTTTAGGTCCTTATGAAGATGGTGCGCCAGCTTGTTATGTAGAGGGGCCATCAAAAAATTCAGAATATGAATTATTTCAAGAAGACTTAGACAGACTAGCTCCACACATAGAAGGAGCAATTCATAGAGTACCTGCGTTTGGAGAAGTTGGAGTAAAGAAAGTTTATAATGGAGCAATCTGTTATACTCCTGATGGAAATCCAATTGTTGGACCAGCTTGGGGACTTAAGAATTTTTGGATTAATGAAGGACATAGTTTTGGAATAACAGCAGCGGGTGGCGCAGGTTGGCAATTAGCAGAATGGATCGTTGATGGTGAACCAACAATTGACATGTTAGGAGTTGAACCAAGACGTTACGGTAACTATGCAACTAAATCTTATTTAAAAGCAAAAAATGAAGAAGCATATAGCCATGTCTTCATAGTTCACTACCCAGATGAAGAAAGGCCAGCGGCAAGACCATTAAGAACAGCTCCTTGTTATGAACGAATGAAAAATTTGGGAGCAGTTTTTGGACAGAAATTTGGATGGGAAAGACCTAATTTTTTTGCAACAGATGGAATGGAGCAAAAAGATGACTGGTCATTTAGAAGATCAAAATGGTTTGATGCTATTAAAAAAGAGTGTCAAAATGTTAAAGAAAACGTAGGTCTTTTAGATATGACTGCGTTTGCAAAATGTAGAATTAGGGGACCTAAAGCAGAAGAATTTTTAGATTATTTAGTTGCAAACAAACTTCCTAAGAAAATTGGAAGAATAAATTTATGTCATGCTTTGAACACTAAAGGTGGAGTGCATTCAGAATTTACAATAATGAAAGAAGCGGAAAATAGTTATTATCTAGTTTCTGCTGGAGCAAATTTAAGATTAGACCATGATTGGATACAAAAATGGATGCCAGATGATGGATCTGTAATATTTGAAGATCTAACAAATAGTACAGGAGTTCTGGTAGTAGCTGGTCCAAAAGCAAGACAATTAATGCAAAAGGTTTCAACAGACGATTTTTCTAATGAAAATTTCAAATGGTTGACTGCTAAAAATGTTAATGTTGGATATGCTCCAGTAAATGCAATGAGAGTAAACTTTGTGGGTGAGCTTGGTTGGGAACTACATCATCCAATTGAATATCAAAACCATATTTTTGATAAATTAATGGAAGCAGGGAAAGATTTAGGAATTAAACCTTTTGGAATTAGGGCAATGAATAGTTTAAGAGTAGAAAAATCTTATAAACTAGTTGGTACAGAATTATCAATTGAATACTCACCATACGAGTCTGGTCTTGATAGATTTGTTCACCCAAATAAAGGAAACTTTATTGGATTAGAGGCACTTAATAAATGGAGAGAAAAAGGTTTTGATAATAAATTAGTTACTTTAGAGGTTCATAACACTAAAGATGCTGATGTGCTTGGAAATAACCCAATTTTTAAAGATGGAAAAGTTGTTGGAAGAGCAACTGGAGGCGAATTTGGATTTAGATTAGATAAATCAATAGCTCTTGCAATGGTTAAGCCAGATTGTTCAAATGTGGGCGACAAATTACAAGTTGATATATTAGGTGAAATGTACGACGCTACTGTCTTAGATGAGAGTCCATATGATTCAGAAAATAATTTATTAAGAGCTTAATGAAAATTTTAGTAGCTGTAAAAAGGGTTATTGATTACAACGTTCAAATCAGAGTTAAAGAAGACGGAACGGGTGTAGTTACTGACAATGTTAAAATGTCAACCAATCCTCCTGATGATAATGCAATAGAAGAGGCTGTAAAAATTAAAGAGGCTGGTAAAGCTACAGAAGTAGTTGCAGTAACTGTTGGAGAAGAAAAAGCTCAAGAAACAGTTAGGAAAGCTTTAGCAGTTGGTGCAGATAGAGGTATTCATGTAAAAGTTGATGGAATTCTAGAGCCACTCGCTGTTTCAAAAATTTTACAAAAAATAGTAGATAAAGAAAAACCAGATTTAGTATTTATGGGCAAACAAGCAATTGATGACGATTGTAATCAAACAGGCCAAATGTTGAGTGCTTTATTAAATTGGCCACAAGCAACATTTGCCTCTAAGATTGATGTTAAAGATAATAAATTAGAAGTAACTAGAGAAATAGATGAAGGTCTTGAAACAATTGAAATAAATGTTCCAGCTATTGTAACTTGTGATCTTAGGCTGAATGAACCAAGATATGCATCACTACCAAATATAATGAAGGCTAAGAAAAAACCTATAGAGGAAATTGCTGCTTCTGATTTAGGCGTGGATGTATCACCAAGATTAGAACAATTAAAAGTAGAGGAACCTCCAAAAAGAAAAGCAGGTATAAAAGTAGCAAATGTTGCTGAATTAGTTCAAAAATTAAAAAATGAGGCGAAGGTAATTTAATGGCAGTTTTACTTATAGCAGAACACAATAATAAAGAATTAAGACCATTTACTCTTAATGCAGCTACAGCAGCATCTCAAATCGATTCAGATGTTCATGCTGTAATTATTGGTCAAAATTCTGCAGATGCTGCAAAACAATTATCTGAACTTCCGGTAGTAAAAAAAGTATTGAGTGTAGAAGGAGCTCACTATGAAAACTTCACAGCAGAAAATTTTGCTCCAGTCGTTGTTAAACTAGCAGAAAATTATTCTCACATTGTTTGTTCAGCAAATACATTTGGGAAAAATTTGATGCCACGAATTGCAGCTCATCTTGACACATCGCAAGTAAGTGACATCATTAAAGTAATATCACCAGATACTTTTTTAAGACCAATTTATGCCGGTAACGCTTTTGCAACAATTAAGAGTAATGATCCTAAAAAGTGCGTTACAATCAGACCCACTTCTTTCGATCCATGTGAGAGTACAGGTGGATCAGCCCCAATTGAAAAAGTGGATGCTAGTGAAGAGTTTTCAAATACAAAATTTATTAAAAGAGAAGAAATTAAATCTGATCGACCTGAACTTGGAACAGCAAGAATTGTTGTATCAGGTGGCAGAGGAATGCAAAGTGGGGACAATTTTAAATTAATTACAGAAATTGCTGACAAACTAGGTGCAGCAATTGGAGCATCAAGAGCAGCAGTAGATGCTGGATACATAAGTAATGATCATCAAGTAGGTCAAACAGGAAAAGTGGTAGTACCAGATCTATATATCGCTGTTGGAATTTCAGGTGCTATTCAACATTTAGCAGGAATGAAGGAAAGTAAAGTTATAGTTGCAATTAATAAAGATGGTGAAGCTCCAATCTTTAGTGTTGCAGATTATGGACTTGAAGCTGATTTATTTGAGGCACTGCCTCAGTTCATGGAAGAACTGAACAAATTAAACACTATACAAAAATAATCCTTACAGTTAAAAACTAGAGTATGTCTAGAGAATCAATGGAATATGATGTTGTAATCATTGGTGGAGGACCATCAGGATTATCAACTGCAATAAAGTTAAAACAATTAGATCCAAATCTAAATGTTTGTTTATTAGAAAAATCATCAGAGATTGGAGCTCATATTTTAAGTGGAAATGTATTTGAAACGCGTGCTCTAGATGAATTACTACCAAATTGGAGAGAATTAAATTCTCCCATCAAAACAAAAGTAACTAAAGAAAAATTTTTATTTTTAGGAAAAACCAAATCTTTAAGTTGGCCAACTTGGCTACTACCTGCTGTACAACAAAATCATAAAAATTATATTATTAGTCTTGCAAATTTATGTAGATGGCTTGCTGAACAAGCTGAAAATTTAGGTGTAGAAATCTTTCCAGGATTTCCAGCAAGTGAAATTTTATATAACGATGATGGATCTGTTAAAGGTGTTGCAACTCAAGATATGGGCATAGACAAAGATGGTAATAAAAAAGATAGTTTTGAACCTGGTATTGAACTTTTAGGTAAAGTTACTGTTTTTGCAGAAGGTTGCAGAGGCCACTTAGGAAAACAACTAATTGAAAAATTTGAATTAAACAAAGGTAAAGATCCTCAACAATATGGAATTGGTTTTAAAGAAATTTGGGAAATAGATGACAAAAATCATGAAGAAGGCTTAGTTATGCATACAGCTGGATGGCCATTGGATAACAATACATATGGTGGTAGTTTTATGTATCATGCAGAAAATAAACAAGTTTTTTTGGGCTATGTAATTGGTCTAGATTACAAAAATCCACATTTATCACCTTATGATGAATTTCAGAGGTTTAAAACACATCCAGCAATTAAAAAAATTATAGAAGGCGGAAAAAGAATTTCTTACGGTGCAAGAGCTTTAATTGAAGGTGGATTTCAAAGTTTGCCAAAAATGTTTATGCCCGGAGCTTTGTTAGTTGGTTGTGATGCTGGAACTTTAAATATGCCAAAAATTAAAGGCTCTCATACAGCTATGAAAAGTGGGATTATTGCAGCCGAAACTATTAATGAACACTTAAAAGAAAACAAAGATTTATCTATTTATGAAGATAAATTTAAAAATAGTTGGTTATATAAAGAGCTTTATGAAGCAAGAAATGTAAAACCAAGTTTTAGTTGGGGGCTAATTTTAGGAATTATTTTTACAGGAATAGATCAAATTTTATTTAGAGGAAAACTTCCTTTTACGCTTAAACACAAACATGCTGATCATGAAACATTAAAACCAGCAAACCAAATGCCTAAAATAGATTATCCAAAATATGATAATATTATTACTTTTGATAAGACTAGCTCTGTATATCTAACGGGGACTAATCACGCAGATAATCAGCCTGTTCATTTGAAACTAAAGGATCCAGATTTACCCATTAAATATACATTAGAAAAATTTGACGAACCTGCTCAAAGATATTGTCCTGCTGGCGTTTATGAAGTTCAAAAAGAAAACAATATTAACAAATTCGTGATTAATTCCCAAAATTGCATACATTGTAAAACATGTGATATTAAAGAACCTTCTCAAAATATTAATTGGGTTACACCAGAAGGGAGTGGTGGTCCAAGATATGGAAATATGTAATTATGATAAGTCTATTGCAAACCTCTTTAACGTTTCAATAGGAAGATATTTTAAGGTATTTTTATGAGTTCTTTTTAGGAATATTGGACAACCCTTACCTGCTTCAACTGCTCTAGCATACCAACTAGCACACACACACCAACCATCTCCATCTTTTAATCCAGGAAAACCAAACTCTGGGTGTGGAGTTATCAAATCATTTCCAGCTTCTTTTAACCATTCTAAAAACTCAGTTGTTACTTTTGCACAAACAGTATGAACACCGTGATCATTTTTATCTGTATTACAACAACCATCTCGAAACCAACCTGTTAAAGGATCGTTAGAACATTCCTCTAAATTTTCGCCTAGAACATTTATTTGTTTTTTAGTTTGAATAGACATTAAATATTTTTTCATCAATAAAAGCATTAAACGAAACAGATCTTCTTTCCTCGTCAGTTCCATAAAATGGATATACTGCATGCATAAGATAATGTGGAAAAAAATAAAAATAACCAACTTCTGGAGTTATACTTAAACTTGAACCTGATAAAAATTGTCTAGAACCATGAAGAAGTTCTATTTTTCCATTATTATTATTTTTTTTATTTTTTTGTGGGTTGTTTCCTAAAGAGCTTGGAACTTTTAAATATCCTACTCCTGAAATATGTCCTCCATGCCAATGAACAGGATTATATTCATTTTGAAATTGTCTCACTACCCATGATTTAATCATTTTAAATTCTTTAATTTCTTTATTTTCAGATATTTTTATCCAACTGGAAACAGAAGAAGCTAAAAATTTTAAAAAACCTGATGAAGATAAAAAATTTTCTTCTAATTTAAACTCTTGAGTAACATGACCAGCTAATTTATTACCATTATCTAAGTCTTCACTTTTCTTTTTATCTAAAATTATATTTTCTGTATATTTATTTAAACTATCAATCAAATCATTTGGCATTTTTACCCTCGCTATTGATGGGCCAAAGGGCTTAATTACTTTTAGTTCGTTATTTTGACTCATTAGAAAACTATGATGAAAATTATATAATATAAGTAATCTTTATCCTATTTAAATTTTAGTAGGATTTGGCTGACCTTTATATACTTCCTCGGGATCAAATTTTTTTTCTTTTTCAAGAAATTCCATTTCAACTTTTCTTCCATTTTCAATTGGTCCTATAGGAATTGATCTATAAAAACATGATCTATAACCAACATGACAACTAGCTCCATCACCAATATCAACTGTTATCCATATAGAATCTTGATCATCATCAATTCTTATTTCAGTTACCTTTTGCGTAAAACCACTAGTTTTACCTTTGTGCCAGATAATTTTTCTTGATCTACTAAAATAGTGTGCTTCCTTTGTTTCAATTGTCTTCTTCAGAGCTTCCACATTCATATATCCATGCATTAAAATATCCTTAGTTTTTGAACACATAGTTATGACTGGAATCAATCCATCATTATCAAATTTTGGTGAAAGTAGATTTCCTTCCTCAATATCATAGATATTTTCTCTTTTTTTGAACATACGGGGTGATTATGTAGCACATATCTAAATATATTAAATATTTTTAAATTACAGTATTTACTGTATAAAAAAGCGCTATGAAATTAGTAAAAGACACAGACAACAAAAATTTAGATGTAAAAAAGGTCTCGGATAAAGAAGCTGAAGAGGCCATTAGAACCATTTTATCTTGGATGGGAGAGGACCCTAAAAGAGAGGGATTATTAGAAACTCCTAAAAGAGTTGTAAAAGCATTCAAAGAATATTTTCAAGGTTATAATGAAGATGCAAACAAAGTATTAGATAAAACTTTTGGTGATGTCGAAGGTTACAGTGACATGGTTGTTCAAAAAAATATATCAGTGCAAAGTCACTGTGAACATCATATGGCTCCAATTATAGGAAAAGCTCATGTTGCCTATATACCTAATGAAAGAGTTGTAGGATTAAGTAAAATTGCAAGAGTAGTTGAAATATTTTCAAAAAGATTACAGACACAAGAGAGATTAACAGTTCAGATTGCAAATACTTTAATGGAAGCTTTGGATGCAAAAGGTGTAGCCGTTACAATAGATTCAACTCATCAGTGTATGACTATGAGAGGTATTAAAAAAGAACAAGCAACAACAGTAACAAATTTTTACCTAGGCCAATTTAAAGAGGATTTAAGTTTTCAAAATAGATATTTACGATTTATCAGCACTAAGTTAAAAGACTAGTGTGTCTGACCAATTTAAAGCTCTGATTCTTAATCAAGAAGGTGATAACTTTTCACGTGATGTTAAATCTATTGATAAAAGTTTTCTAAAGCATGGAGATGTAACTGTAAAGGTAGATTACTCTGATCTTAATTTTAAAGATGGAATGATTTTAAAAAATGGCGGTCGTTTAGTTAAGGAGTTTCCACATATTCCAGGAATAGATTTTTCAGGAAAAGTAATTGAAAGTGAAAATTCAAAATTTAAAGATGGAGATGAGGTAATTTTAACTGGATTTAGAGTTGGAGAAATATTTTTTGGCGGGTATTCACAAATTGCAAAAGTAAATGCAGATTTTTTAGTAAAAAAACCTGACAGCTTAACTAGCAAACAGGCTATGATTTTAGGTACAGCAGGCTTCACTTCATTAATGAGTGCTTTTGCAATACAAGCAAGAGAAACTATTTTGTTAGGGGAAAAAGTTAATGATGTTTTAGTAACAGGTGCAACAGGAGGAGTTGGGAGCGTAGCAGTTATGGCTTTAACTAAAATGGGGTACAGTGTTTCTGCTGTTACTGGAAAAGATTCCAAGTCAGATTATTTAAAATCATTAGGTGCAAAAAACATTATAAATAGGGCTGAATTTGACAAAGAGCCAAGACCAATAGACAAAGGTCTTTGGGATGGAGTAGTAGATACAGTTGGAGGAAAAATTCTAGCAAATGCAATAGCTCAAACAAAATCAAATGGAATAATAGCTGTTTGTGGAAATGCAAATAGCAATGAACTTAACACAAATTTATTACCATTTATGTTGAGGGGTATTAAAGTTTGGGGCATGGACTCTGCTAATTGCAGTATAAGAAGAAGAGGATTTATTTGGGGAGAAGCTTCAAAATTAATTGATTTTGAGTTATTAGAAAAATCAGTTTTAACAGTAAGTTTGGAAGAATTAATTGAAACTTATCCAAAAATTTTAAAAGGTGAAATTTCTGGAAGAGTAATAGTTGATTTAAACAAGTAATGGATTGGGATAAATTAAAAATTTTTCATGCAGTAGCAGAAGCTGGTAGCTTTACTAACGCTACTGTTAATTTGAATCTAAGTCAATCCGCAATAAGTAGACAAATTCAATCATTAGAACAAGATTTAAAAGTGCAATTGTTTGAAAGACATGCAAGAGGATTAACTCTCACGCAAAATGGAGAATATGTTTTTAAAACTGCTCATGAGGTAATCAGTAAGCTTAAAGAAGTTGAAACATCATTAGGTGATCAAAAGAGTAAACCATCAGGAAAATTAACCATCACAACCGTAAGAAGTTTTGGAACACATTGGTTAACACCAAGAATTCAAGAATTTATGACACTCAATCCAGAAATAGAGATTGAACTAGTTTTTGATGATAAAGAGTTAGATTTAAGTACTCGTCAAGCTGATATTGGAATTTTTATGAGAAGACCAAAACAGCTTAATTACATTCAGAAAAAATTGGTTGACATTAAGTATTATATTTATGGGTCAAATAAATATTTGGAAAAAAATGGGATGCCAAAAACAGTTAATGATTTAAATAAACATAAATTTATTTCTTTTGGAAAAGGTGCTCCTTCACCAGTTTATAATCCTGATTGGGCATTAAAAATAGGAATGCATGATGGAAAAAAAAGAAAATCTATAATGAAGGTTAATAGTGTTAGTGGCCTTTTGTATGGTGTTGAATCTGGGGTGGGATTGGCTGCACTACCTGAATATTTGGTATCGAATACAAGCAAAATAATTAAAGTGCTTCCAAAAGTAGAAGGACCAATAACCGAAGCGCACTTTGTGTATCCTCAATCATTAAAAAACACAGCTAGAGTTCAAGCATTTAGAAATTTCCTATTCAGTAAAATAGGCGACTGGAAATAAAAATACCCTCTATAAATAATATCAAATAGTCCTTGTATTCTGCGACAAAATATGCGATTGATAATCATTCGCATTGAGAATAATTCTCATTCGCAAATCAATTAGGGTAAAGAAAAGGATACAATGAAAAAAGTAACAATAATAAGTTTATTTGTTTCTTTAATAGTCTCGTCTTTTGCGATTGCAAATGAAGTAAATATCTTCAATGCAAGACATTACAAGGCAGATAATGAGCTTTATAGCAAATTTACCAACAAAACTGGAATTAAAGTAAACCTGATTAATGGAAAGGCCAGTGCATTAGAAAAAAGAATGATTGAAGAGGGGACTGAATCTTCAGCTGATCTTTATATTACTGCTGATGCTGGAAGATGTGGAGCTTTCAAGGCTAAAGGAATGACTCAAAGTGGTTTGGTGTCTCCAACAATTAAATTTTCTGTTCCAAAAAATTTTAGAACTACACACTGGGTAGGAGTAGCTAAAAGAGCAAGAATAATTTACTATTCACCAGAAAGAGTTAGCGGTGCTGAATTATCAGGTCTTACATATGAAGGTCTAGCTGATCCAAAATGGAAAGGTAGATTAGTAATTAGAAAATCAAGCAACATTTACAACAAATCTCTTGTAGCTTCATTGATTGAGAATAATGGAAAGAAAGCTGCAGCTGAATGGTCTAAAGGAGTTGTTGCTAATATGGCAAGAACACCAAAAGGAAACGACAGAGCTCAAATTATGGCAGTTGCAGCTGGAGAAGCTGATATTGCTGTAGCAAATACTTATTACTTGGCACTAATGCTATCTGGTAATAAAGGAGCAGAACAACAAGCGGCTGCTAAAAAAGTTAAGGCATTTTTTCCTAATCAAAATGATAGAGGAACACACATGAATATTAGTTGTGCAGCTTTAGTAAAAGGGGCTCCTAATAAAGCAAATGCTATTGCTCTTGTTGACTTTTTATTATCACCAGAGGCTCAGGAACATTTTACAAATAATACTTTTGAGTTTCCAATGATAGCCGGGGTATCTCCAAATCCATTAGTAGTGAATAATTTAGGATTAGATTTTAAACAAGATTTAACAACTAAAGTTTCAAGCTATGGAAAAAATCAAGCTTCTGCATTAGAGGTAATGACAGCTGCTGGATGGAAGTAAGAAAAAAGTGAGAAAGAATTTATTTAATTTTAATTTAGACATTTCTTCAGGCAAAAGTGGTTCTCTAGAGGGTCAGATAACTTGTGAGCCATGCTTGTCACAATGTGAAAAAATTAAAAAAAAAATAAATAATAGAAAATTATCTGAGATCGGAAATGATGATATTGATCGTGTCATTAATGTTTTTGATTTAAAAAGTTAATTTTCAAAAAGTGAACATAACTCAATAGTTATTTACCCTACTATTGATTATGTTCACTTGAACAAAAGGGTAAAAATGTATTTAAAAAAAATTAATTTTTGGTTTTTAAGCTCTTTATTGGTGTCAATTTTTGTGGCTATACCAATAGTTACTGTATTTACTAGTTTTTTTGAGGATACATCAAATTATTATAAAATTCTAAAAGATACCTTTTTATATGAATATATTTTTAATTCACTAGTTTTGCTGATTAGTGTTTTAGTTTTAACTTTTTTAATTGGAACCAGTACCGCTTATTTAGTTTCTTTTTATAAATTTCCCTTTAGTAATTTTTTTAAATGGGCACTTATATTATCTTTTGCTGTACCTCCTTATATTTACGCATATTCATTGACAGCTTTCTTTGAAAATTATGGAACTTTATATTCGATATTGAAAAATCTATTTGGAGAGGCTAATTATAATCAAAGCATTCCAAAGTTTGATGGTCTAATAGGTGCTGTACTTTCGCTATCTTTTTCACTATTTGCTTATGTTTATATTCTCTCCAGAGCATCATTCCAGTATCAATCCCAAAATTTAATTGATTTAGGTAGAAATCTAGGATTTTCAAAAGCAAAATCCTTTTATTCGTTAATTTTACCTGCCGCTAGACCAGCAATTGTTGCAGGCCTTTCTCTAGTTGCAATGGAAACTTTAGCTGAATTTGGGGCAGTTGATTTCTTTTCTATTAATACTTTAACAACGGGTATTTATAATTCTTGGATTACATTTGATGACTTAGCTTTCTCAAACAGGATATCTTTTTTTCTTCTTTTATTCATATTTGCAATATTTATTTTAGAAAATTTATCTAGAAAGAAGGCAAGGTATCACGCAAATACTAAAGGAGGGTTTAAACAAAAAGAAAAAATCCAACTATCAGGAAGTAAAGCATTTTTTGCGTTCTCAATTTGCTTCTTAGTTTTTTTCCTAAGTTTTTTATTTCCACTAAGTCAAATGCTTTATTGGACTTTAAAATTTCCTGAAAATCTTTTTGATATTCCAGTAATAACTTTAACATTAAACACCCTGTACTTGGTGTTATTATCAAGCTTAGTTTTAATTATTTTTTCTTTAATTTCTAATTATGGAAATAGAGTTTCTAAAAATAAAACTTTAAACGCTTTGTCTACTTTATCTATTTCTGGTTATGCAATTCCAGGAGTAATTTTAGCGGTGGCATTTATAACTTTTATTGCTTGGTTTGATGACAATGTTGTAAAAGCACTTGGTTTTTTATCTATTAAAAAAATGTTTATTGGTTCTATTCTAGGACTTGTCCTAGTTTATTTTGTAAGATTCTACTCTTTAGCTTTTAATGGAATAAAATCTGGTTATGAGAAAATAAATATTTCTGTTGATGAAAGTTCATATTTACTTGGTTATTCTAAAAAGAAAACTTTTATGAATATTCATTTACCTTTCTTAAGAAACTCTCTTTTATTTGTTGGAATACTAATTTCTTTAGAAATAATAAGAGAATTGCCAATTACTTTGATTTTAAGACCTTTTAATTTTGAAACATTTGCAACTACAGCTTATATATCTGCTTCAGAAGACTTATTAGAAGCCGCTGCTGTTCCTTCATTATTTTTAATTTTAATTGCAACTCTATTTATAATGCTTACATCTAAATATATACTGAGGGAAAATGAGCGATAGTTATTTAGAGATTAAAAATGTTGATTTCACTATAGGTGGAAAGATTAAAGTCAAGAATGCATCTTTTGCTATTGAAAAAGAAGGGGATACTTTATGTATTCTTGGTCCTTCAGGAATTGGAAAAACTACAATACTTAGAACTATAGCTGGTTTAGAAAAAATTGATAAAGGTTTAATTAAATTAAATGGAAAATTATTATCGTCCAAAGATAAACACGTTGAACCTGAAGATAGAAACATATCTTTAGCTTTTCAGGATAACAGTTTATTTCCTCATTATACAGTTGAAAAAAATATTTTATTAGGAGCTGAGAGAAATAAAGGAAAAAGAAAGAAAAAGCTTAGTTTTAAGGAGATTATAGATTTTCTTGATATAGAAAAAATATTACCAAAATTTCCTCATGAAATTAGCGCAGGGGAGGCGCAAAGAGCTTCACTTGCAAGATCGTTATTAACTCAACCTGATCTTTTGCTTTTAGATGAACCGCTATCTAATGTAGACCAAAGTTTTAAAGAAGAAATTCAAGTAAGATTAAAAAAATTATTAAGCAAATTAAAAATTACAACAATAATTGTTACTCATGACTCATATGAAGCTTTTTACCTTGGTACCAAATGTGCAATTATATTAGAGGGCCAAATTAAACAGTTTGATGATCCTTATAATGTTTATCATTTTCCAAATTCAGTCGAAGTAGTAAATTTTTTAAATCGTGGCATTTTAATCCCAGCAAAAGTAACAGGAGAAAACTCATTAGAAAACGACGATCTTGGAACAATTAAAGGTAATTTTATTAAGCATTATCCAAAAGGTTCAAATGTGCAATTATTATTACAACCAGAAGACCTTGAGCATGATGATAAAAGCAATCTAAAGCTAGAAGTAGTTGATCGAAAATTTAGAGGAACAAACTTTATCTATACTTTAAAAACCAATAGCGATTTATTAATTCCAGTTTTTGTCCATTCTCATCATGAGCATCAACATGAAGCTGATGAAAAGTTTGGAATTAAAAGACCGATTCATATTGATCACATAGTTTGTTTTTAATAAAACAAGCAAATGCTTACTAAAAAACAATTATTTACTCGAGGGATGTTGGATATTTCTCCTCATATGCTCTCAGTAATTCCATTTGGAATAATTTGTGGAGCAATCGGGGTTGAACTTGGATTTCACCCATATTTAGTCTACGTGATGTCTTTCATAATTTTTGGAGGAGCTTCACAGATAGTATTTTTACAATTATTATCGGGCGGTGCATCTAGTTTAGTTGCGGTTGCTTCTGTTGGTATTATAAATTCTCGACATCTGTTATATGGAGCAGTTTTATCTGAATATTTAGAAAAATTATCTTTTATAAAAAAATTATTAATTTCTTATGTTGTTGTAGATCAAGGATTTGCTGAGTCTAATAAATTTTTCAAAAAAAATAGAAGTGAAGAATTTTTACATTATCATTTAATTGGCACAGGTTGTACTATGTGGGTTTGTTGGCAGATAGCAACATTATCAGGCATTGTTCTAGGATCATTTGTTCCAGAGGAACTTGGATTAAAATTTGCAATTCCTCTAACGTTTATAGCAATTGTTGTTCAGGATTTAAAAAAATTAGATCATGTAATTGTAATGATTACTTGTGGTTTAAGCTCACTTTTATTTTTTGACGCTCCATTTAAATCTTACATAATTATTTCTCCAGTAATTGCTTTATTTGTAGCTGCACTATTGTTGAGGTTAAAAAAATGACTCTTACATCAATTATTTTTGCTGGAATATTAACTTACTTTACTAGAATGACTATGATTGCTTTAATTAGCAGAGATATGTTGGGGGATAAAATTAAAGCAGTCTTAGAATATGTTCCTTCAGCAGTGTTCCCAGCAATAATATTTCCAGGAATATTTATAAATGATTTTGGAACTTTCATAGAAATGAATGATCCTAAAATTTTTGGAGCATTAGTTGCTGTTATTGTAGGTTATTTTTCAAAAAATATTATTGCAACAATTTCAGCTGGATTAGTTTCTTATTGGTTTTTAATATTTGTAGTATTTAATTAGCACCTAATTTTATATTTCTACTTACATTGATATCTATCAATTTTGGTTTTGCTAAATTAAGATTTGACATGAGCTCTACATACTCATCTACATTATCAACTTGTAATCTAGGATTAAATTTTTTTTCATTACCAATTGTACTTGATTCTTTGCCGTTATAGTCATGACCAGGATACAAAATGGTGTCCTCAGGTAATTTTAACAATCTATTAAAGATTGAGTTGTAAGCATCTTTTGAACTACCATTTTGAAAATCAGTTCGACCAGTGCCATTAATTAAAAGAGTATCCCCTGAAAATAAATAGCTATCCATTAAGAAACTATAACTGTCAGATGTATGACCCGGTGTATACATCGCTTTGATTTCTATTTGATCAATTTTTATTATTTCATCATCTTTTACTTTAATTTCTACAGTATCAGCAGGGGTGTGTTCCCCCATTAGCGTAGAGCAATTTGTTGCTTGCTTGAGTTTACTTGCACCAGTTATATGATCAGCATGAATATGTGTGTCTATTACCTTCACTAGTTTCAAATCTAATTCATGAAGTAACTTAATGTAACTATCAACATTCTCTATTACTGGATCAATTATGACTGCCTCGCGACCTTTTGCCGATGCAATTAAATAAGTATAAGTTGATGATTTATTATCGAAAACTTGTCTAAAAATCATTTATCATTAATATCAAATTATAATGAATACCTCTACATTTCATTGGTCTTGTAGACATACCTGGAAAAGAAGCGCAAAAAATACAGCTTGGTGTGTACTAGGTTGTGCAATTGGAGACTTTGGAACAATATTATTTTTTCAATTAACTCAAATTCCTTTTCCTGTTTTAGGAATAATGATTTTAGCAATCATAAACGGATTGATTACAAGTATCATTTTAGAAACAATAATTTTAATGACACAAAATTTTAATTTTGTTAATGCATTCAAAACAGCTTGTGGCATGAGTTTAATTTCAATGATTAGTATGGAAATCATGATGAATTTAACTGACTATGTTTTAACTGGAGGCGCAATTTTAACATGGTGGGTGGTGCCAATAATGCTGATTGTAGGTTTTTTAACTCCTTGGCCTTATAATTATTGGAGATTAAAAAAATTTGGAATTGCTTGTCATTAAGATTAAAGAATTCTTTTTAATAAATTGTCCCCAAAAAATAGTTTGTGAATAATAACAGCAGTTATATGAAGCACTATTAAACCGATAAGGGTATAATTTGAAAGAATATGAATTTCATAAAACTGATCTGCTAAATCAAAATTTTCATTAATTTGAATTTCTCTAAACAATATTGTTAATGTCTCCCCGTTAAATAATTTTTTTAAAATTCCTGAAATTGTTATTGCTAAAATAGCAATATATAAAAGCACATGATTCATCTTTGCGAGAAATCTTTGTCCTTTAAAAATACTTGGATCTAATTTCGGAGTTGGATTAAGTATATTATTTATTAACCTTATTATTATAATATAAAAAACAGTTAAACCTAGCGTAACGTGTATATCTTCAATGGTTATTCTTTGATCACCAAAATCTAAATCCACTAGATAGAACCCTAAAGGTATTTGTATAAAAAGAATAATTGCGCTGAGCCAATGTAACGCTTTTGATATAATGCCATACTCTGTTAGGGTATTTGTTACATGCATAATTTATTTAATCACATAAAAAAATATATTAAAATAATTTTATTATCAATTTTAAGCATATTTTTCGTCTCATCTAGTAATGCCGAATTAACAGTTGAGGATATTGTTAAAAGTAGACAAGCATTATTTAGTAAAAACTATAGTACAGCTAAAAGGGTTCAAGCTTTTTCATCTAAAGGAGATTTTGAAAAAGCAAAAAAACTAATGATTGAAATGAGTGAAAATTATAAAGTTTTGATAGAGCTATTTCCCGAAAGCACTGAAGATGAATTTGACACTGAAGCTTTACCAACTGTTTGGGAAGAAAAAGACGCTTTTAATGCATTAATGACAAAAGCATCTGAGGATATGATAAAACTCACATCTGTTATTGAAGATGCCGATGATATAAGAGGAACCCTGAAACAATTTATGTGGAGTAATTGTAAGGCTTGTCACAGCAGGTATAGAGAAGAACATTAGTTATTAAGTAAGAATGATACCTCAAAAAGTTAAAGATCATATTGAAGAATATATTAGCCAGGAAGTTTATGTTCAGGTAGCTATAATTAAGGGCAAAGAAAAGGTTTCAACAGAAACAGCTATTGATAAATATTTTAACACAAATCATTTTAGAGATTTTTCAGAAGGTAAACCTTATTTTCATTTTATTGATGGGTTAAGAGATAAATGCCTTGGAAAACTTAAAAATTCTCCCATGAGAGAGAAGGAAACTGAGGACGAGACCATAAAATTATTACAACAAAAATTAAATGATTTAAGCGATGATGAGCTTGAGGACACTTATTGGGAAATAGAAACAGGAGAATTTTTTTCAGGAGAGCAAATAATAGAATTAGAAAAAAGTTGCAGTGAATTAATTAAAGAGCTTAATTTTTCTAATAAAAATAAAAAAGAAGTTCAAAAAACTATCATGAGTTTTTGTGAAAACTATGAAAAGTTGTGTCAAAAAAAATACCCAGAAGCTCCACTACCACTAGAAATATTAAAATCAGTAAATTAGCTTTAAAAGGGTGCGCTCTTTAAGTGTATACCTAAAGAGCTCCCTTGTTTTGCCTCTTTGGCATTATAATCCCGAGAGGAATTTATTTTCGTTATATTTTTCAAATGAAAAGCTGTTCAGCTAAGTATCAGGTGGTGAAAGTAATAACATAAACCTCCTTCTATAAAAAAGGTAATTATAATTTATACAATTTCAATTAATTTATTTTAGTTTTGTGCAAATATATTTATTGAATACAACCTAGTGCTTTAGTAGATTCCCGCTAACTTAAGTTACTTCCTAAATTATTTTTTATTAATTAATTCACTAATAAAATTTTCCCCGTAACCATCATCAACAGCTTTTTGGAAATAATTTTTATTAACTTCGGCAACTTTTTCAGCTTCAGGAAATTCTTTTAATAAATCTTGAATATAAGTTAGATCTTTTACAGAATTACTTGCCGTGAATTTAAATCCAGTAAAATCACCTTTTAACAGATTATCAAAAACTCTATTAAGTGCTGCAGAATTTCCAGAGCCAAGTTTTGCAACATCAAATACTTTTTTTAAATCTAAACCCATTTCAGTAGCGCTTTTAGCTAAATGATTAACTAAGGCAGCATTTCCAAGGGATAAAAAATTATTTAAAAGCTTAGATTTTGCTCCCATTCCAACAGGTCCAAAGTGAAAATATTCTTTACAGAAAAATTTAAAGTATGGCTCAGCCATTTTAAAATTTTCATCTGATGCTCCAACAATACCCCCTAGTATACCTTGCTCAGCTTGAACGGGTCCTCCCATTACAGGACATTCAACATAATTAATTTTTTTTGCTTTGAATATTTCCTCTGTTTCCATTGATCCTGTTTTATTATGAGTAGTGATATCAATAATTAAAGTTTTACTATCCAAAATATCAGATATTTTTTCAGAAATTAATTTCGCTATGGGAGTATTGGTAACACACATGAACATTGCATCTAAATTTTTAGTGGAAAAATCTTCAAAAGATTTTACTTCTTCAGCTCCATCGCTAACAATTTTCTCAATTGGTTTTCTATTTTTATTAGCAATAACAAAGAGTTTATTTTTATGTTTTAAAATATTTTTAGCTATTCCATAGCCCATATATCCAACACCGATAAAGCCTATATTTTTCATTCAAACCTCACTATTTAACTTTTTTTACCTTCTGTTCTTATGAACATAATACCAAAAACAATAATTCCTATCACCCCAACAATTTTATTATAATCAAAAGGTACGCCGAAAATTAAGAAATTAATAATTGTAGACCAAACTAATTGAGAATATTGAAAATTAGTTACAAATGACAAGTTAGAAAGTTGTATTGCATATATAATTAAAGAATGACTTATAAAACCTGCCACACCTAGAATTACCAAATAAAGCCAAAAGATATTCTTCTCTAATGGCACCCAATTAAAAAATATAAAAATACTAAAAATTATTGCACCTAAAATTGAAGTATAAAATATAGCAGCAAATGGATCATTATCACCTGATACCACTTTAGTGAAAAATTGATAAAGAGCCCAGCAAATTGGTGGAACAATTGGGAATATTAAATCTAAACTAAATATTCTCATACTTGGACCTAATGAATAAACAATTGAGCCAAAACTTAGCAGCATTAAAAGTATACCCTTAGTACTTAAGATATCTTTTAGAAAGTACGCTGAAAGTAATGAGACGATTAAAGGAGCTGTAAAGAAAACAACGTAAATGTCTACCAAGTCAAATTTTTGCAAAGAATAAAACATAAAAGTGGTAGCTGTTACCATTAGTATTGACCTAATTATTTGAACTTTAAAATTTTTTTTTAAATTTACTTTTGGTTTAAAAATTAAAAAAAAAATAATTAACGACAACAAGTGAAAAAAAAACCTACCCCAAATTGCTTGAGTGATAGGCATTACTGTTCCAAGATACTTTGCTGTAGAGTCCATACACACAAACATAAAAAAACCACCAGCAGCTAATAAAATTACGTTAATTAATGATGATTGTTGAGGCACAGGAAAAATTAATTACATTACAACGCCAACTTGCCAAGGATTAAATTCCTCGTCACCGTAGCCATTGATTTCACTCTTGGATTTATTTCCTGATGCAGTATTTACAACTAATTCAAATATTTTTTGACCAACTTCTTCAACTTTTTCTTTTCCTTCAGCTATTGTCCCACAGTTTATATCCATATCTTCTGACATTCTTTCAAACATTGCTGAATTAGTTGAGAGTTTTAAGCTTGGTACTGGTTTACATCCAAAACAAGATCCTCTTCCAGTTGTAAAACAAATTACATTCGCACCTGATGCAACTTGCCCTGTAACAGATACAGGATCATATCCAGGTGAATCCATAAAATTGAAACCTTTATTTTTTAAAGGTTCAGCATAATGCAATACATCTTGAAGGATAGAATTTCCTCCTTTTGCAACAGCACCTAAAGATTTCTCTAATATAGTTGTCAGACCACCTTTTTTATTTCCTGGCGCAGGGTTATTGTCCATAGAACTATTGTTAATTGTTGTGTAGTGTCTCCACCATTCAATTCTTTTTAAAAGTTTGTCAGCAGTCTCTTGTGAGTTAGCTCTATTAATTAATAAATGTTCTGCACCATAAATCTCTGGGGTTTCAGATAAAATTGCACTTCCACCTTTTTTAACCAATAGATCTGCTGCCACTCCTAAAGCGGGATTTGCAGTTATTCCAGAATACCCATCAGAACCTCCACATTGAAGAGCTAGTGTTAAGTGACTTATTGGTTGTGAAGTTCTTTGGACATTATTAGCTTCTGAAAGTAAATTTTTAATTTGAGACAATACTTTCTCTACTATTTTTTTAGTTCCACCTTCATCTTGAATTGTCAAAAAATGTATTCGGTTATGTTTTTTTAAAGATTCATCAAACAAACTGACTTGCGCACATTCACAACCAAGACCTATTACAAAAACATGAGAAAAGTTTGGATGATTTTTAAATCCATCTATAGTTCTTTGGAAAATTTGCATTCCTTCACTTTCTGTATTCATTCCACATCCAGTTGAGTGAGTAATTGGTACTATGCCGTCGATGTTTGGATAATCTTTTAAAATGTCAGAATATTTAATCTTCTCAACTATCATTTTAGTGACAGTTGCTGAGCAATTTACGGTACTCACTATTCCAATATAATTTCTAGTAGCGACCTGTCCATTATCTCTTAATATTCCATTAAAGAAGGTATCTGCTTTTTCATCAACAATATGCTTTTTATCTGTAACTTTAAAATCTCTTTTGAATTCTCTAAATTCTAAATTATGCGAATGAACATGTTGTCCTGGTTTAATATCATCTAATGCAAAACCAATAATTTGATCATATTTAATGATTGGATCACCTTTTTTAATTGTTTTTAAACAAACTTTATGTCCAAAAGGGATTGGATCGATAGTGCTAATCTCATGACCTTCAATTTTAGTTTTTTCAGGAATAATAAATTGGCTTACGCCCACATTGTCATTCTTATTTAAAACTATTAGATTATTCATAAAATTATTATATAACTATAAATCTAAACAAACCATTATTTAAATTATGTCTAAAAAAAGAAAAAAAAGTTTCAGAAGTCAACAATGGTTCAATAATCCAAAAAACCCTGACATGACTGCTTTATATCTGGAAAGATATTTAAATTATGGTCTTACAAGAAAAGAATTACAATCTGGTAATCCAATTATAGGAATAGCGCAATCTGGAAGTGATCTTTCTCCATGCAACAGGCATTTTATGTCTTTAAGTAAAAGAATAAAAGATGGAATAAGAAGAGCAGGAGGTATACCAATGGAATTTCCTACTCACCCAATTCAGGAAACTGGAAAAAGACCAACAGCAATGTTGGATAGAAATCTTTCTTACCTATCGCTAGTGGAAGTTTTATATGGATATCCAATTGATGGAGTTATCTTAACAACAGGATGTGATAAAACTACTCCCGCAGCTTTGATGGCAGCTGCAACGGTAAACATTCCCGCAATAGTTTTATCAGGTGGTCCAATGTTAGATGGAGTTTACAAAGGAAAGTTAGCCGGGTCAGGAATGGTAGTTTGGGAAGCTAGAAAAATGTTAGCCAAAGGAGAAATTAAATACGAGGAATTTATGGATATGGTCGCATCGTCTGCACCAAGTGCTGGTCACTGTAATACTATGGGAACAGCTTCTTCAATGAACTCTGTAGCAGAGGCATTAGGAATGTCTTTACCAGGAGGTGCAGTTATTCCAGCTCCTTATAGAGAAAGAGAACAAATTTCTTACGAAACAGGAAAAAGAATCGTTGGAATGGTTCATGAAAATTTAACCCCTTCAAAAATTATGACACGCAAAGCTTTTGAAAACGCAGTAGTAGTTGCAAGTGCTATTGGTGGATCTAGTAATTGCACAGCTCATTTAAGTGCTATTGCAAAACATATGGGAATTAAATTTGATCTTTCTGATTGGCAAAAACTTGGGCACAACATTCCTTTATTGGTAAATTGCCAACCTGCAGGAGAATACTTAATGGAAAGTTTTCACAGAGCTGGAGCAATACCTGCGGTAATGAAAGAATTAATTAAAAACAAAAAAATTCATACAAAAATAAAGACAGTCACAGGAAAAACTGTAGGAGAAAATTTAAGAAAGAAAGTTGAGGTAGATAATAAAGTAATTAAAACATTTAAGAACGCATTGACCGAAAAAGCTGGTTTTTTAGTTATGAAAAGCAACTTTTTCTCATCTGCTATTATGAAAACATCTGTGATCAGTAAAGAATTTAGAGATCAATATTTATCAAATCCTAAACACCCAAACGTTTTTGAATGTAAAGCTATAGTTTTTGAAGGTCCTGAGGATTATCATAAAAGACTTAATGATAAAAAGTTAAAAATAGATGAAAACTCTCTATTAATTATTAGAGGCTGTGGACCTGTTGGTTACCCTGGATCAGCTGAAGTGGTTAATATGCAACCACCAGACAGATTGTTAAAAAAAGGAATAAGACATTTACCAACTTTAGGCGATGGAAGACAAAGTGGAACATCAGAAAGTCCATCAATTTTACATGTCTCACCAGAGTCTGCAGTAGGTGGAGATCTAGGAATTGTTAAAACTTACGACAAAATAAAAATAGACTTAAATAAAAGAAGAGTTGATTTATTGATTTCTCAAGCTGAATTTAAAAAACGAAGAAAAAATAAAAAAGTATTTAAACCAAATAACCAAACTCCTTGGCAGGAAATATTTAGAAACACTGTTAGTCAATTAGATGATGGTGCATGCATTAATTCTCGAGGTAAATATTTAGACGTATCACATACCAAAGGTTTACCAAGAGATTCTCACTAATATGAAGCCAAAAATATTAGTTTCGAGAAAAATCTCAGATTTAGCAGAGGAAAAACTTCAAAAAGAATTTGAAGTAACTCTTAATCCAAAAGACGAACCTATTCCAGAAAGCGAATTAATTAAAATTATTAATGATTATGATGGAATGATATCAACAGGTTTTGATAAAATTGGTGAAAATTTTTTTAATAATTTAAATGGCAAATTAAAAATTGTAGCTCAGGTTGGTGTTGGCTATGATAACATTTCAATCAAATCTGCCGAAGAAAAAAAAATTAAAGTAACAAATACTCCAAATGTATTAAATGAAGCGGTGGCAGAAACTACAATCCTTTTAATTTTAGCTGCATCAAGAAGAATTGGTGAAGCTTACAATCTAGTGAGAACAGATAACTGGAAAAATCAAAAACCAGATTTAACTAAATTTATGATTGGAAATTCTGTTACAGGTAAAACTCTAGGTATCATTGGAATGGGCCGTATTGGAAGAATGGCTGCAAAATCTGCTAAGGCATTTGGTATGAAAATTATTTATTATAATAGAAACAAACTTTCTGATGATCTAGAGGATGGTGCAAAGTATTATTCTGATATAAATACATTGCTACCCGAGTGTGATTTTTTAAGCATTCATACACCTGCAACATCTGAGACCAAAAATATTCTTAATTCATCAACAATAAGTTTGCTACCAAAGCATGCAGTAGTTATTAATACTTCAAGAGGATCAACTATTGATGACGATGCATTGATAGATGCACTAGAAAATAAAAAAATTTATGCAGCAGGTTTAGATGTTTTTAATAATGAACCAAATTTAGATAAAAGATATTTAAAATTAGATAACTGTTTTGCCCTACCTCACATCGGAAGTGCAACACATGAGACAAGATTGGCCATGAGCATGATGGCAGTAGATAATATCTTCTGTTATTTCAATAAAAAACCACTCATTTCAGAAGTAGTTTAGAACAACTATAAGTTGTCTGTTTAGAGAATATATATAATTTCTATATATAAAAGTTAAACGAAATTATTGATCTCAAAAACCATTTATGATTAACTTTCAAAAAAACATAAACGAGAGGAAGATAATGTTTAAACTTATATCAAAAACTATAGCAGCTGTAGCTATTGTTTCAGTTGCTTTATTTGGCTCTGCAAATGCAAAGACTTTAAAGATTGAAACACACTTTACTGCTAGTTCACCTAATGGTGAAGTTGCGGCTCAATTTGCTAAAAACGTAGAAATGTTTTCTGGCGGAAGCTTAAAAATAGAAATGTTCTACTCATCATCAGTAACAGGAAAATCTGCTGAAGTGTTTAACTCTGCACAAACTGGAATTATCGATTGTGATATGACTGGTGCTGGTTACCAAACTGGTAAAAATGCAGCTTTCCAATTCGCAGGTGATGTAATGGGTGGATACGATAACCCTTATCAACAATATGAATTCTTGAATTTCCCAGGAGCTCAAGAAGCTGTTGATGCACTTTACAACAAATATGGAATGACTTTAATTGGTTGGTGGATACCAGGACATGAGTCTCTAATTTCTAGCAAACCAATTCCAGATGTTGCATCTATCAAAGACTTTAAATTTAGATCACCTCCAGGAATGGAAAGTATGATCTTTACTGCACTAGGTGCTAAGCCAATCGTAATGGACTTTGGTGAAGTTCCAACTGCTTTACAAACTGGTCTAATTGATGGTGCTGACTATTCATCTCTAGCTACTAACTATGCAGGTGGACACTATGAGCAAAACAAATATGCTACATACCCAGGTTTCCACTCTATGCCAGCTGACCATTTAGCTTGTAATACAAAAGTATGGAAAAAGCTAAAACCTCATGAAAGAGGAGCAATGAAAGCAGGTATTGAGATTGCTGGTAGAACAATCACTAGCTTGGTTGAGAGAAAAAACGCAGAAGCAGTTAAAGCTTTAAAAGAAATGGGTGTTACACTTCATGACTGGTCTAGAGAAGATAGACTTAAGTTCAGAAATGCTGCACTTAATGCTTGGCAGGAATGGAAAAAGAAATCTCCTGAAGCTGCTGCTCTTATAGACATACATACAGCTTATATGAAAGCTAACGGTATTATGTAATTAAAAAAATCTAGAAGGGCCTACAAAGGCCCTTCTTACCAACTTAAAATTTTTTTATTTGATGATTGACAAAGAATTACAAGAACAAAATGAAAAAGTTGCAAGTAAAGATGATTTTCCAATAAATTGGATTGATAGAATTTCCTTATTTTTAAGCCACACAATCAAATATTTAATCCCGATAATAGTACTTGTAATGATGTACGAAATTTTTATGAGATACGTTGTATTTAAACCAACTTTGTGGGCTAATGAACTATGCTTGTGGTTGGCTGGTGTTTGTTATTTGGTTGGTGGAATATATGCAACAAGGTTAAGAAGCCATATTAGAATAGTATTGTTATATGATTGGGTTAGTAGACCAACACAGAGAATTTTTGATCTAATAAGTACAATTATTATTGTTCTTTTTGCTGCAGCTGTAATTTATGGGGGCATGGAAGATGCATACAGATCGTTTATAAATTGGGAGAGATTTGCTACTTATTGGGATCCACCAATTCCTGCTACTATGAAGCCGCTTACGCTAATATGTGTATTTCTTATTGCCGTTCAATCAGTAAATAACTTAATAATTGATTGGAAAAATCCTAAAGAAAAACAATACGACCCTTCTAAAGAATTAAAATAAAATGGAAATAGGATCACTTTCGATAATACTTATAGTTGGATTATTATTGCTTATATCTATTGGTGTTCCAATGGGTTTTGCCTCAGGTTTTATGGGGGCAGTGCTTGTATTTTTATATATAGGTGAACATGCTTTAGGGATCTTACTTTCAAGATATTATTCTCTAGTTGTTACTTATTCTTTTTTGTCGGTGCCATTATTTATATTTATGGCCTCCTTGCTTGAACGCTCGAACATAGCTAGAGATTTATATGATGCCTTGAATGCGTGGCTAAGAAAAACTCGAGGTGGAGTAGGAGTGGTGACTGCCATCATGGCAACAATTATGGCTGCTATGAGTGGAATTATTGGAGGAGAAATAGTTTTATTAGGATTGATTGCACTGCCTCAAATGTTGAGATTAAAATATGATCAAGATATGTCGATTGGTATTATTTGTGCATCGGGTTCATTAGGAACCATGATACCTCCTTCAATTGTTTTAATTATCTATGGATTGACAACAGAAACTTCAATTACAATGTTATTTCAAGAAGCAATAGTTCCAGGTTTGATGATTTCAGGTTTGATAATCACTTACATTTTAATTAGAACAAGATTGCAACCACATCTTGCACCATTAAGTGATGAGCCGCCATTAACTTTAAAAGAAAAAATTTCTTATCTACCAGGTCTTTTGCCACCAATTGGAATAGTGATAATTGTTTTAGGTTCAATCTATTCAGGAATAACAGGTATTACAGAAGCTGCTGGTATGGGTGTTGTTGCTACATTAATTATAATTTTTGCTAGAAAAGAATTAACATGGTTCTTGTTTAAAGATGCATTAACAAGAACATTTAAAGCTTCAGGAACTATTTTAACAATTACTTTTGGTGCAACAGTTTTAGCGGGCGCTTATTCTCTTGCTGGTGGTCCAAAATATGTAGCAGAAACTATTTTGGCTTATGATTTAAAACCAATGTATTTAATTTTTATGATGCAGATAATGTTCTTAATAATGGGAGCATTTATGGATTGGGTTGGAATTGTATTGTTAGCAATGCCAGTATTTTTACCAATAGTTATAGCTCTTGGTTTTGATCCTATTTGGTTTGGAATATTATTTTGCGTAAATATGCAAGTTTCATTTTTAAGTCCGCCTTTTGGACCCGCCGCTTTTTATTTAAAATCAGTTGCTCCTCCACATATCTCATTAACAGATATTTTTAGAGGTTTTGCACCGTTTATAGTAATACAATTAATCGTATTAGCATGTGTTATGTTCTTCCCAGAAGCGATGACACAAAACTTCCACGAATTTAAACCAAAACCATGATGAAAATTGGTTTTATTGGAACAGGCCTTATGGGTCTTCCAATGGCTAAAAATTTATTAAAATCTGGTTTTAAATTAAAAGCATTTAATCGTTCAATTAGTAAAGCTGAGCCTTTAAAAGAGTTTGGCGCTGAAATATCAAAAACATTAGGTGAAGTTGTTAAAGATAATGACTTTATTATAACAATGCTAACAGATGATAGTGCTGTTGATGCAATAATGAATAATTCAGATTTGTTAGACAATTTGAAATCTGGATCAACTGTTATTGATATGAGTTCTGTTAAACCAACGACAGCAACAAAATATGGAAATAATTTAAAATCAAAAAATGTAAATTACTTGGACGCACCAGTTTCAGGAGGAACAATTGGAGCTGAGGAAGCTTCTTTAGCTATAATGGTTGGTGGAGAACAAAATATTTTTGATAACTCTATAAATATTTTAAAAGCAATGGGAAATCCAACTTTGGTAGGTCCTATTGGAAGTGGACAAGTTTCAAAGTTAGCAAATCAAATTGTAGTAGGAGTTACAATAGGAGCAGTTGCTGAGGCGATAACCTTATGTGAAAAAGCAGGTGCTGATCCAGTAAAACTAATTAAAGCTCTTTCTGGAGGTTGGGCAGATAGTAAAATTTTACAAACTCATGGAAAAAGAATGATAGATAAAGATTTTAGTCCAAAAGGTAAAACTTCTACTCATTTAAAAGATATGAATAACATTTTAGAGTGTGCAAATTCATATAATACACATTTACCTATTTCAAATTTGGTGAAAGAAATGTATAAAACCCTTGTCGATAATGGTCATGGAAACACTGATCATAGTTCACTTTATAATGAAATCGAAAGGATAAATAAAAAATGAGCGGAAGATTAGAAGGTAAAAAGATTCTCGTAACAGCAGCAGGCCAAGGTATTGGAAAAGCAACAGCAATAGCATTTCATAAAGAAGGTGCCCATGTCACTGCAACTGATTTAAATGATAAAACTTTAGCTGATTTAAATAAAGAATATCCTGAGATTAAAGTGCAAAAGTTAGACTCCACAGACAACAGTGCAATTTTAGAATTTACTAAAACTTTAGATAAAGTTGATGTTTTATTTAATGCTGTTGGATTTGTTCATCATGGAACAATATTAGAATGTGATGAAAAAGATTGGGATTTTTCTTCTAATGTAAACGTAAAGTCGATGTACTTTATGTGCAAAGCTATTTTACCTTTAATGATAAAACAAAATGGTGGAAGTATTATTAATATATCTTCATGCGCATCTAGCTTTAAAGGTTTTCCAAATAGATTTGTTTACGGAACAACAAAGGGCGCTGTAATTGGTTTAACAAAAGCGATTGCAGCAGATTTCGTTAAACAAAATATTAGATGTAATTCAATTGCGCCAGGTACAGTTTATTCACCTTCTTGGCAAGATAGGGTCAATCAAAGTCCAGATCCAGTCCAAGCAAAAAAAGATTTTATAGCGAGACAACCCATGGGAAGATTAGGTACAGCAGAAGAAATAGCAGCTGTGGCCGTTTATTTAGCTAGCGATGATGCAACATTTACAACAGGAAGTACAATTCATGTTGATGGTGGAATTTCAATATAATTAAATAACAAAAGGATAAATATGAAATTATTAAGAGTAGGAAATAAAGGAAGCGAAAAACCAGCTGTATTAGATAAGGATGGTAAAATAAGAGATATCAGTTCTCACGTTAAAGATTTAAATCCAGATCATTTAAATTTTGAGACTATTTCTAAATTACAAAGTGCAGATTTATCCTCTTTACCAGAATTATCAGCAAGTGATCGAATAGGATCTTGTATTACTCAGCCAGGTAAATTTGTAGCTATTGGATTAAATTATTCTGATCATGCTGCTGAAACTGGAGCTGATGTTCCTTCTGAACCAATAGTTTTTATGAAAGCTACTAGTTGTATAGTTGGACCTAATGATGACGTTGAAATAGTTTCTGGATCTAAAAAATTAGACTGGGAAGTTGAACTTGGAATTATTATAGGAAAAGAAACAAAACATATCTCTGAAAGCCAAGCTCAAGATCATATATTAGGTTATTGTTTGGTTAATGATGTAAGTGAAAGAGAATGGCAAATTGAAAAAATGGGTCAATGGGTAAAAGGAAAATCTCATGACACTTATGGACCAATTGGCCCTTACTTTGTTACTAAAGATGAAATTGCAGACGTTAACAATTTAAAGATGAGTTTAGATGTTAATGGAAAAAGAATGCAAACAGGTAATACAAGCACAATGATATTTAACGTTGATGTGATTGTCTCTTATTTGAGTAAATATATGTCTCTTCAAGCAGGTGATATAATTACAACCGGAACACCTCCAGGAGTTGGTATGGGAATGAAACCTCAACAATTCTTAAAAGCGGGTGATACTATGAAATTATCAATCGAAAATTTAGGAGAGCAAAACTCTAAGGTAGTTGCTTTATAATTAATTGTGAAAATAACTTCTATTAAAAGTCATGTACTTAGATATGAGTTAGAAAAAGAGCTTGGTTATTCACAACAGTATTATAAACATCGTACAGCCCATCTTGTTGAAGTCCAAACGGACGAAGGAATAACAGGTTGGGGTGAATGTTTTGGTCCTGGAAATATAGCTTTAGCGAACAAGTTTATTATTGAAAAGGTTATTCAGCCTTTAGTAATTGGAGAAGACCCTTTAAACAAAGAATACATATGGCAAAAAGTATACAATCTTTTAAGAGATAGTGGTCAAAAGGGCATGCCCATTCAAGCATTATCAGGTGTAGATATTGCTTTATGGGACATTCTTGGAAAGAAAACAAATGCTCCTCTTTATCAACTTGTTGGTGGTAAATGTAATAATGACGTTCCTGTTTATGGTTATGGAATGATGTTACAAAAAAAATCAGTTGATGAATTGATCGCCTTGTTCAAAGAAGAGTCTAAACAAATAAAATCAAAAAATTTTAAAGCTATGAAAATGAAAGTTGGATTAGGTCCAAAAGAGGATTTAAACTTAGTTCAAGCTGTAAGAGACACTGTTGGAAAAGATTTTAAATTAATGGTTGATGCCAATCACGCTTATAATTTGAAAGACGCTCTTTATTTTGGAAAAGGCTTAGATGAACTAGATATTTATTGGTTTGAAGAACCTGTGGCTCCTGAAGATTATGAGGGTTACAGAGAATTAAAACAAAAAATCTCTACTAGCATTGCAGGAGGAGAAGCTGAATTTACTAAATATGGCTGGAATAAATTAATATCAAATGAATGTATTGATATAGCTCAACCAGAGGTTTGTGGACTTGGTGGAATTACGGAGTATTTAAAAGTTGCAGCATTAGCGCAAGCAAATTTTATACCAGTAATTAATCATGTATGGGGCTCTGCAGTTAGTATTGCAGTTAATCTTCATTTGTTGACAGCACAACCAGATATGCCAGGCGGACTATTTCCATCAAAATCAATGCTCGAGTTTGATACAACAGAAAAAAATATTTTTATCACAGATTTGCCAAAGGAAGAATTTTCAATTTTAGACCAAGTTAAAAACAATGACGGTTTTGCATCAGTGACAGACAATGTAGGTATTGGTATAAACCCAAATGAAGACTTTATTAAAGAGTTTGAGGTAAATGAATAAAATCAAAACTACAGAACCAAAAGCAATTTGGAAAATAAGATGCACTTTAGGTGAAGGAACACTTTGGGTTAAAGAGCATAATTCAATTTATTTTGTTGATATAAAAAAAAAGAAAATTTGTTCTTTAAATATTAAAAATAAAAAAAAGAAAATCTTTAAAGTTAATAAAGAAGTAGGTTTCATTGCTCATATAAAAGATCATATATTCATTTTAGGATTACAAGGTGAATTAAGAATTCAAAATTTAAAATCAAAAAAAGTTTTAAAATCAATACCCATAGAACCCAAAATAAAGTTAAATAGAATAAACGATGGTAAAACAGATCCTACTGGAAATCTTTGGTTTGGTACCATGGATAATTTAGAGAGAAAAATTGAAAAAGGATCTTTATATAAATTAAATAAAGATCTTAAATTAACTAGAGTGGATAAAAACTATAGAATCACAAATGGTCCAGCATTTATTGATCAGTATAATTTTTACCATACAGATAGTCCAAAAAAAACCATCTATAAAATTAAGATAAATAAAAATAATAAAATAGTTAGTAAAAATATATTTAAGAAATTTTCTTTACATGAAGGAGTTCCTGATGGGATGACTTTAGATAAAAATAAAAATCTGTGGGTTGCGCATTTTCATGGTGCATGTGTTTCAGTATTTAATAACAGAGCAAAATTGATTCACAGAATTAAGTTTCCTGCAAAAAACATTACTAATTGTGCATTTGGAGGTAAAAATAATCAAGAACTCTTCATTTCAACAGCAACAAAAGGAATGAACAAAGCAGATCTGCGAAAATTTAGATATTCAGGATTCTTTTTTAGTGTAAAAACAAATGCTAGAGGAGTTTTACAAAAAAAATTTATTATAAGTAATGAAGAAAAGAGATCTTTACTATGAACGAATACCAACAAAGCTTTTAAGAGAAGATATTAGATTATTAGGAACTTTTCTTGGAAGAGTAATTAAAGATCAAGAAGGTTCAGTTTTTTTTGAAATTGTTGAAAAATTCAGATTATTATCAAAAAGCACTCTATCCGATAAAAATAAAAATAGAACTTTTTCTCAAATTTCTAAAGAAGTAAAAAAACTTTCTCCCAAAAATACGTTTAAATTAACAAGAGCATTTTCACATATTTTAAATTTAATGAATCTAGCTGAATCATTAGATGCATCTAGAAAATTAAATGAATTTGAAAATCCATATTTTAAAAGTAAAAATCAAAATTTTTTTATTGAAGATATAATTGAAAGTTTATTTAAAAATAAAAAAATTTCAGATAAAAAAATTTACGATCAAGCTACAAAACTTGACATAGGTATTGTCCTCACTGCTCATCCTACTGAAGTAAAAAGAAGAACTTTAATTCAAAAATATGCCAATTTAATTGACATTATGGAGCAAAGGCATCTCTATAAAAAATATCCATCAAAGATAATTGAATTAGATAGAAAGCTTTACTCGGAAATTGCAATAATATGGAAAACAGATGAGCTGAAAAGGACTAAACCATCTCCATTAGATGAAGCGAGGTGGGGTTTAGCCGTTATTGAGGATAGTCTATGGGACACCATACCTAAAGTTTACAAAAGGCTTAACGACATATTCAGAAAAAGTTTAAAAAAAGATTTGCCGCGTGATTTCAATCCAATTCAATTTGGATCATGGATGGGCGGAGACAGAGATGGAAATCCTAATGTAACAGCTGAAGTAACAAAGAAAGTAATATTATTTTCTAGATGGCAAGCTGCAAAATTGTATGAGAGAGAACTTACTAAATTGATACAAGATTTATCAATGGAAGAATGCTCTACCAAAATTAAAAAAGCAACAGGAAACAGTTATGAACCTTATAGAGTTTATTTGAGACCAATTAGGGACAAGGTAAGACTAACTCATCAATTAATTGAAAATCATTTAAATAAAAATGTATTTTTAGATGAAAAAAAATTGATTCAAAATAAAAACGAAATAACTCTTCCATTAAGAGAAGTAAGAAACTCCTTAAAAGCAAACAGAGGAGAGCATATTGCAAACGCAGACTTATTAGATTTAATGAGAAGAGTGAGGTGTTTTGGAATTAATTTAGCAAGATTAGATATAAGACAAGAGGCAGATAGACATGAAAAACTTTTAAATGAAATTTTTAAAAAGAAAAAAAATATAAAATATTCTTCTTTAACTGAAACAGAAAAAATAAAATTATTAAATAAATCTATAAAAGAAAAAAAATTTTTTATCGATAAAATAAAAATAAATGATAAAGAAAATAAAGAAGTTTGGAATACTTTCAAACAGTTAGCAAAAACACCAATTGAGTGCCTAGGTGCTTATGTAATATCAATGACTTCAAAAGCATCTGATATTTTATCTGTTTATTTTTTACAAATGCAGGCACAAAATAAAAATTTATTAAGAGTTGTGCCACTTTTTGAAACTTTGGATGATTTAAAAAATGCTAATGGTGTAATGACAAATTTATTTAAACTTTCATGGTATAGAAAAATGATTAATTCAAAGCAGGAAGTAATGATTGGATATTCCGACTCTAGTAAAGATGCTGGAAAATTATCTGCGAGTTGGCATCAATATAAACTTCAAGAGGATCTTAGAAGTTTAGCTAAAAAATATAAAATAGACCTTGTTTTCTTCCATGGTAGAGGTGGATCTCCAGGAAGAGGAGGCGGACCTATTCAGGCTACTTTAAAATCACAACCTTCAGGAACAGTTAATGGCAAAATAAGAATTACTGATCAAGGTGAGGTGATTCAACAAAAGTATGGATACAAACCTTTAGCTGAATATAACCTTTGTAGTTATATCGGTTCTGTAATGGATGCTTCTTTAAATCCACCGCCAAGATCAAAATCAAATTGGCGTGATTTGATTCAAAAAATGTCAGAAATTTCAACATCCTCATATAGAAAATACTTAAATCAAAGTGAGGATTTTATTCGTTACTTCAAAACCGTTACACCTCATAAATCACTTGGAAAACTTGCGATTGGTTCAAGACCAACCAAAAGAAAGAATGTTGATAACATCCAAAGTTTAAGAGCAATCCCTTGGGTTTTTGCATGGACACAAATTAGATTAATGTTACCTGCTTGGCTTGGAACAACTGAGGCATTGAGATATGGATCCATCAAAAAATTCAAAAGAACAATGACTGACATGGAAAGAAATTGGCCTTACTTTGTATCAACTATGGATATTTTAGACATGGTTATTTCCAAGGTGGATCCAAAAATATCAATTATTTACGAAAATAATTTAGCTGATGTCTCATTAAAGAGAATTGGTAAAAAATTAAGATTTCAATTTGAGGCATTGGTCAAATTGCATAATAAAATTACTCCTAAAGAAGTGGTAAAAGAGAGAAAAGAATTTAGAAAGTCTTTATTTATAAGAAATAATTATACTGAAATGTTAAACATACTTCAGGCAAATGTAATGAATAAATTAACAAATAAAAAATATAAAAATTTAGATAAAAAATTTCTTGAAGATGCTTTGATGACATCGATTGCAGGAATTTCTGCAGCAATGAAAAATACTGGATAAATGTTTGAATACTTAATTGCTTTCGGGGCAGGACTTATAAGCTTTTTGTCTCCGTGTGTTCTACCTTTAATACCTGGATATATTTCTTATATCTCTGGCCAATCTTTACAAGAAATTTTAAATCAAAAAAAAATCAATTTTTTTCCATTAATTTTATTTTGCTTTGGGTTCTCAACTGTATTTGTAGTTTTAGGAGCATCAGCTTCTTTTTTAGGACAGGCACTTTTACAAAATTCAGATGTGTTAAGAATTTCAGCTGGAATAATTATAATAATTTTTTCTCTTCAATTAATTGGAATAATTAATATTCCATATTTAAACTTAGAAAAAAGATTTGATGCAAAAAAATCAAGCAATATTCTTTTTCCATATGTGATTGGTGTTGCTTTTGGTTTTGGTTGGACACCATGTATTGGTCCAATTTTAGGTTCGATTTTAGCTTTAGCATCTATTGAAGAAACTTTATCAAGAGCTGTAATCTTGTTAATTTCATATTCATTAGGTCTTGCTATTCCATTTGTTTTATCTGGATATTTAATTCAAAGATTTTTATTATTTTCGAAAAATTTTAAGAAAAATATTAATTTAATATCAAAAATTGGTGGAATAACTCTTTTAGTTACAGGTATTTTGATTTTAACCAATCAATTACAAGCAATAGGGTTTTATATAATTGAAATCTTTCCATTTATGCAAAAATTCGGATAATAAGTATTAATGAAGATTTATCAAATAGACTCTAGTGCTAGAAAAAAAGGCTCAACCTCAAGAGCTTTAGCAAAAAAACTTTTAGATAAAATAAAAAAACCAGGAGATGAAGTAATTTATAGAGATTTAGATAACGAGATGCTTTTTGTAAGTGGGCTTACAGAATCTGGAATGAACATAGATGAAAAAGATCAAACAGAAGAGCATAAAAAAATGTTCAAACTTTCGGACAAACTTGTAAAAGAATTGAAAGAAAGTGATGTAATAATAATTTCGGCTCCAATTTACAATTATGGTCCTCCTGCAACTCTTAAAGCTTGGTCGGATTTAGCTGCTCGTATAGGTGAAACTTTTAGATTTAAACCAAATGGTAGAAGAGAGGGATTGTTAAAAAACAAACATGCTTATTTAGTTATCACTTCTGGTGGAACAAAATTAAATAGCTCAGAAGATTTTTTAACTCCTTGGCTAAAATTTATTCTTAATTTCTTTGGTATAGAAAAAGTAGATATAATCAGTGCAGATCAAATGGCACTAGATTATGAAAAATCAATCAAAGAGGCTGAAGCTCAAATAGAAAATTTGTTTAAAGATTAAACTTTCTTTTTAAGTGTCTAAGTTTTCCCTCGGTACTATCATAATCAATGTAACAACCTTGTAGAAATCTTTCACCTTCTTTTGTCTCATAAGCTGTTCTTCCATGGAGAAGTCTGTGATTATCCATTATCATTAAGTCTTTTGGCTCGAGTTTGAATTCAATTCTATATTTATCTGAATTATACATTTCGGATATTTTTTTTCTTGCTTGGTAGTAAAGATCTAATTTTTCTTTTTCTAAAACTGGAACATAGTCTAATCTAGGACTAAATCTTACCTGCTTGAAACTCTTATCCTCGTTTAGTTCAATCAAAGGAGAGATAGTTTCTAAAATTACCTCTTTATCTATGAATCTAAATCTAACTTTTACTTCAGTTAAAATTTTATAAAATTCTGGGTATTGATTTTTTAAATCTTCAGTAACTGTATAACCGTCTACCAATGTTGATAATCCTCCTGAAACTTTACTTTCTATACAATGTAAAATTTGAATACATGGCACAGGATTTCTGTAAGGATTGTCAGTATGAGGCGCTAATGCCAATGAGGTATAAGCAAGATCGTTTGGATCAGGTTTAGATTTTACATTAAAATATTCACCAAAATTTGTTCTTCGAACACTGCCTATAGAATTTGCAAATTCCACAATATAATTTTTAGATGTTGGAATATTTTTAATTATTACAAAACCATATTTGTAAAACGAAACAAGTAGATCGTGCATCTCTTTACTTTCGTAAAAATTTTCTTGGTATTCAAAATTTTTAATATTTTTTAAAGAGGAGTCCCATTTTGTTTTTTCAATAGATTTTATTACAATATCTTCTTTTGAAAATTCAGAAGTAATTTTATCGATTTCTAATTTTGAATTAACACCATCATTAAAATCAATCTCTAAGTATTTTTCATTAAGGTTTACTTTATTTATTGAAATATCATTACTTAAAAAGGTAGGATCAAAAAGTCTTTGCTGAGTTCCTTTATCTAAATACTCCTCACCATTAACTCTTTCTCGTAACCAGAATGGGTGAATTTCTTTTTTTTCAGACCCATTATTAAAATAAACCTTATTTTCAACTAGCTCGATTTTCATAATAGTAAGCTAAGGATTATTTAAAATTTAACTTTAATCAACATAAATTAAATAGTAAGAGTTCATTGTGAAAAAATTTGATACAAAAAAATATCCAATATATGCAAGCTTTTTAAATCAACTTGCTAAAGATTTAACAAGATTTTACTACGTTAAGTTAGATAAGCCATTTAAGATAACAAACAAGATGAAAGGCAAAGGTTACGATCCTGTAACAACATCAGATAAAGCCTTTGAAAAATTTATAAGATCTAAAATTTCAAAAAAATTCCCAAATCACCAAATTATAGGTGAGGAATATGGTCATAAAAATACTAAAAGTGAATTTTCCTGGGTAATTGATCCAATTGATGGAACTAGATCATATGTTGTAGGTAATCCTAGTTGGAGCAATCTCATTTCATTAAATTACAATGGAGAACCAATTTTAGGATTAGCAAATTTTCCTAAAATCAGAAAATATTATTTAAATGTGAACAAAAATTCAGCATATGTTTTTGAAAATAATAAAAAAAGAAAACTTAAAGTTAACTCAAAATTAAATTTTACGAATGCAAAATTAGCTGCTGCATTTCACAATCATTTAACTTTAAGACAGCAATCTAAAATTAAAAAATTTATAAAAAGAATGCAGTTTCCTTGTTTTGATGCATTGACTTATTGTCAATTAGCAGAAGGTAGACTTGAAATGGTTGCACAATGCGCGAACAAGATTTGGGATATTCATCCGATTATGCCAATTGTCAGAGCAGCAGGAGCAATAGTAACGACATGGGGTAACAAAAACCCTGTTGTTGGAGGAAATATTATTGTTTCAAATAATAAAGCTAATCATAAAAAAATTTTAAAATTATTAAAACCATTAGCTGAATGATACCGGAAAGAGCACAAGCAATTCTAGATTTCTGGTTTAAAGAAACCCCTTCTGAAATGCGGTTCAAAAAAGATGAAAAGTTTGATCAAAAAATTAAAGATAATTTTTTAAAAGATTATGAAATTGCTTGTCAAAATGAATATGATGATTGGCAAGATAATCCTATGAGTTGTTTGGCTTTAGTAATTTTATTTGATCAGTTTTCGAGAAATATGTTTAGAAATGACAAAAAAGCTTTTGCTCAAGATCAAAAAACTAGATTGATTGTAAACGATGCAGTTTATTCAGGTTATTTAGAAGCTATGAACGTTAATCAAAGATTATTTATGTTATTACCATTAATTCATAGTGAAGAAATCAGCGATCATGAAATGGCTTATTATTTGTTAAATAAATATTTAAGAGAGCACGAAGGTTACAATGAAATAAAAAAATTTTGGCAAGATCATACAAAAGTAGTCAGACAATTTCATAGATATCCTCATAGAAATGAAATTTTAGGAAGAGAATCTACTGAAGAAGAAATAGAATTCTTAAAAGGTCCAAATTCTTCTTGGTGAAATGAATTTAGAATTTATTTTCAAAGTTATAGACAAAGATGAGTGGCAAAAGGCCAAACAATCTGGAACTTATGGTGGGTCAGAAAAAGATCTTAAAGATGGATATATCCACTTTTCTGAAGAGGATCAGGTAGAGGAAACTTTAAATAAACATTATCCCAAAAAAGAAAATCTAGTTTTGTTAAGAGTAAATGCTTTTAAGCTTGAACATTTATTGTGGGAGCAGGCATCTAATGGAGATATGTATCCACATTTATATTCACCTTTAGATACTAGTACAGTGGTTGATGAATACGAATTACCATTAAATGAAGATGGAAGACATGAGCTTCCAGAGATTTTAAAAAAGTATCAGTTCAGTCGTCCTAGATAATTAACCATTATCACACCAATAATAATTAAAATTATTCCAATTATTCCATATATATTAGGTACTTGATTAAATTTTAATACTGCGAAAAGTACAACACCTGTAACTGTCAAACCACTATAAGTAGAGTAGGCAAATCCAACTGGAAGTGCAGACATCGCTTTTGCAATTGAAAACATGGTGATACACATAAACAAAATGCATAAAATAGATGGTGTAAGTTTAGTAAATCCTTCAGAAATTTTAGCAAAGCTATTTGACGCGATACCAAAAATAATTCCGTTAGCTAAAAATAAATACCCCAACAACGGTTTCATGATTATTCTTTTGAAGCAATTTTATTAACTAATGGTCTCATTATTGGAGCCATTGTAAAGGCAGCAATTAATGCAATTGGAAATGCAAACATCCAAGAATAAAACCATCTACCTATAAAGCCATCTGTAACTCCTGTGTTTACAGCAACTACAACGCCACTCATAATCACACTCATGCCAAAGGACATAAAAATCATGAATAATGGTTGAGCATATTTTTTATTAATCATATTAATTATTACCTAACAGGTTAACCATTAAAACACCAACAATAATAAAAGCTAAACCAATTAATGAATATAAATTAGGTACTTGATTAAATCTAATTATACCCACAACAACTGTTGCTATAATTGTTAAGCCAGCAAAGGAAGCATAAGTGATTCCCATTGGAATATTTTTCATTACTAATGAAAGAGCGTACATACATAATACAATTGTAATAGCGGTTATTATGCTTGGAATTAGAAGCGTAAATCCTTCCGCGCTTTTAGCAAAACTGTTTGAGGTAACACCTAAAAAAACTGCAATGCCTAAAAATAAATATGAAGTTGTAAGACTCATTGCGAGATTTTAAATGAATTTAAGGAGAATATATAGAATTATTTAAGAGACCATTTAATAGCATCTTCCATTCTATCATCTCCCCAAAAGAGTTCATTTTTTACAATAAAAGATGGACTGCCAAATATTTTATTTTCACGAGCTGAGTTTGTGTTTTCATTATATTTTGTTTCTATATCTGATGATTTTGCTTCAGAGACAATTTCATCTTTATCAAGTTTTAATTCTGAGCAAACTTCCGAGATACTTGGCTCGATGGCTGGCTCTTTACCTTCTTGAAACCATTTTTTATAAGTTAGAATAACAAATTTTTCTCCCCAACCTTTTTCAAAACCAAGGATTGCAATTTGGTTCGCTAAATCAAATTCTGATAATGGATAGGGAACTGGCGTTTTAGCAAAAAAACCATAACCTTCAGCTCTTCTTTCAATATCTCTCCACATGTAATTAACTTTATTCATTTTATCCTTTGGAAATGGGATATTGTTCATCTCTTTCATGATTGCTCTTACTGAAAAAGGTTTCCAGTTAAATTTTACTTGATGTTGTTTTTCAACATCAAGTATTCTAGTTACGGATAGATAGGTATATGTGCTTCCTATCGAAAAATAAAAATCAATTTCACTCACTTATTTTGGTATTGGTGTAGCACCAGTTTCTAAACTGACAATTTTTCCATTGTCATATTTATAAACTGCCATTACGGCCTCAACATTACCATCATTAAACGTTACAAAGGCATGGTGAATACCAACTTCGTCATTTTCATAAACAATTCTAACCTTATCTTGATTAATATCACCACTCATTGCCCATTTGATAACATCACTTTTGGTTAAAACATTTCCTGACTTGTGCATTGTGAATTTAAAATCATCATGCAAAAGCTCATTCATTAATGCTTCATCTTTATTTTTCAGTGCAGCACTGTATTTTTCTAATATAGACATAGTTTTCCTTTTTTTTTATTCACCCCACATTCCATGAAACTCATATACTACTGCTGGCTTATCTCCTACAACCCATCCATCATGACCTGGTTGTATTGAATATGCATCACCAGCTTTATAAGTTAGTTCAGTTCCATCATTGTGTTTTGCACAAACAGCTCCAGAAATTATAATTCCTATATGCGTTGCTTGGCAGCTATCACCACCAACTGTTGGCTTTATATCTTTTGACCATTGCCAACCAGGTTGCAAAGTAAGTTTCATCAATCTTTGGTTTCCAACTTTGACAGCTTCAATTTTAGCATTATTAAAATTATCATTTACTTCATCTGCTTTATCAAAACTTTTTACTTCTATTCCAGCCATTTTTCCTCCTTGTTACCAATAATTTAATTACAAAGTCTAGCAGAGATTAGTCAGTATGTGTAGACTCAGTCTTCTACTATACTTTAGCTAATTCGTAAATTTCATAACCAGCCATTACTTCATCAAATATAGGTTTTGAAACAGGATTTGATCCATCCATAAATGAATGAAGTGCCGCCATGTCATGAACTACAATTTTAAACATTACCGTTGATTTATCAGGCGAAACACTAGCTATTGTTTTTGTAACATCTGCAACTTTTTTTCTTTCAGCCATACCTTCATCTGACTGCATGAAGCCCATAAATTTTTCAAAGGCTCCTTCTTTAAGTTTTCCTACTACCAATATATCTTTCATTTTTTCCTCCTTTTTGTTTTGTTAATATAGAGTTTGTACTACTTTTTTAACTCTATCTTCTCCATTAGGCACTGTTGAATTTACAAAGTCATGACAGGCATTAGTTTTAGACTCGTCAAATTTAGATCCATAAAACTTATCAACAGCTTTATTTACACCTTCATCCCATTCCTTTTCAGGAACTCCAACTTCTAAAGCATAAGCTTTTAAAACTTTCACTGATGCCATAGATTTTTCTTTCATACTATATTCAAATGTTTCTCCAGATGGCAAAAAATAGTTAGCCATATAGATTCCACTACATTCCCAAGCTCTATTTTTATCACTATCTGACATGCCCGCATAAGCTGAGGTAGAAAGAAATAAAGCGGTAATTAATATAATTATTTTTTTCATATTATTTTCCTATTTTTTTAATTTATAAGTGCCCCGGTAATAATTCGTTGCATGAATTCTACCTTCCTGAGCAGACTTAATTTGTGTGTAACCTGTAGTTCCACTGCATTCGATACCTTCATATCTACCTGTACCACTGATACATTTAAAAGTACCTTCCATTGAGTAACCTAATTTTATTTCATAATAAATTATTGCTGTGTCACCATTTATAAACATTACTTTGCAATGACCCATTTCAAAACCTTTACCTGGAATTGTTCCTGCACCTATACAATGATGTGATGAATTATCACCAAACGAAGTACCTTCAATTGCATTAAATCCACTTTGACCTTCGTATGTAAAAGTCATGACGTTTCCTTTTTCATCTACAATAGCTTTAGCATCTCCAACAAAAAAACCAGCAAGACTAATTTTTCCACTATGACCATCTGCAAATGAAACTGAAGACATTGACATTAATGTAAAAATTAATGCTAGTATTATTTTCCTCATAATATTCCTTTCCGAATAGTTGAACTGTAACTAAACACTGTTACATTTTTATTGTGGAGTCTCTTGTGTTTTTATCGCGCGACAGATATGCAGTTTTAGCCTGTAAAAATCGTTTAATTAATTGTTTTATTTAATTTTAAGTTTTGATAAAGTTTTAAAATGATCGGTAAATTTAATGGAATATTTTATTTAATTGTATTCTTAGTTCATTTTATAATTTTTGCTGCATACGCTTATCAAACAGTTTTTGCTACAAAGAAATTTTTAGATAAATTTGGTATCGATGATACTGGTGCTGGAATGACTAGATTTTTTGGATCATTATTTATTGGAGCTGTAGCTATGGCTATTTGGGTTGGATTTATAAGACCTGATGGGCTTCAAGGAACATGGGCATTTTTTAATTTAGTATTTTTACAAAACCTTTCAGCTTTTTGTGTGGGTATTTATACAATTAAAATAAATAAGTTAGGTCATACTCCACAAACATCTAACGAAGGAGTTATTGCACCAGGTATTTTAACTTTATTGAGTGCAATACTTTGTTACGGATTGGCTGATAAAATTTATATCTAAAACCAATTAGGTACTGGTAGACCCTTTTCTTCCAAAAACTTTTTATTGAACATTTTAGTTGCGTATTTATCACTTCTATCACAAAGAATGGTTACGATAGTTTTACCAGGACCCAATTCTTTACCCATTTTTATTGCACCTGCTATATTTATTCCACAACTTGTACCTAAACTTAAACCTTCATTTTGAATTAAATCATAAAGTATAGGTAATGCCTCATGATCATCTATTGAATAGGCATCGTCAATTTTGGCTTCACCAAAGTTTGCTGTTACTCTACTTGAACCAATTCCTTCAGTAATTGATCCACCTTCAGATTTTAGTTCACCATTCTTTATATAATTATAAAGCGCAGAACCTTTTGGGTCAGATAAATAAATTTTTACATCTTTATTCTTTTCTTTAAGTGCATTACTTACACCTGAAATAGTTCCTCCTGTTCCTGATGAACAAACAAAGCCATCTATTTTACCTTCAGTTTGTTCCCAAATTTCTTGGCCAGTACCCTCATAATGGCCTTTAGCATTTGCTGTATTATCAAACTGGTTAGCCCAAATAACACCATTATTATTTGATGGTCTTAATTCATCTGCAAGTCTTGCTGCTACTTTAACAAAATTATTATCATCCTTATAAGGTTTAGCTGGCACTAATCTTAGTTCAGCTCCAAGATTTCTAAGCAGATCTTTTTTCTCTTGTGTTTGATTATCATTCATTACAATGATTGTTTTGTAGCCCAAAGAATTTCCTAATAGACCCAAACCAATTCCAGTATTACCTGCAGTTCCTTCAACAACTGTTCCACCTTTAGCAATTAATTTTTTTTCTTGAGCGTCTTTAATTAATGCAAGTGCAGCTCTGTCTTTAACTGATCCACCTGGATTTAAAAATTCTGCTTTTCCATAAATATTGCATCCAGTAATTTCTGATGCTGCTCTTAATTTAATTAATGGGGTGTTTCCTATTCCTGAAATAAAATCGTTTTGTGTGTTACTCATTATCTGATTTTTTATCACTGTCAGGTGTAATTCCATAAGGTTTAAATTCACTATCAGCAATACCAACACTTCTTGCTGGAATTCCAACCATCACAGCATTTTCTGCAACATCTTTAGTTATAACTGCATTAGCTCCAATTCTTGCACCTTTACCAACAACCACTGGACCTAATACTTGTGCACCTGAGCCAATAACCACATCCTCTTTTATAGTAGGATGTCTTTTCATATTACGTTGATCATTAGAGTTTATACTTGGAGCAATTCCTCCTAATGTAACCATATGATAAATAGTTACGTTATCACCAATCTCAGATGTTTCTCCAATCACAACTCCCATCCCATGATCGATAAATAAATTTTTTCCAATTTTTGCATTTGGATGAATTTCAATACCAGTTAAGAACCTTGAAAATTGAGAAATGATTCTTGCAATCAAATGAAATTTTGCAGTACTAAAAAAATTTGCTATTCGATGAAAAAAAACTGCTTTAACTCCAGGATAAGTTAATATTAAACTTAACTTAGACCTTGCAGCAGGATCTCTATCAATTATGGATTGTAAAAAATCACTCATATTTCTTCAGTTTAGTTGCTGTTGATTAAAAAATTATATGCCTTATATAGTACTTAATTGCTCAATTTAAAGAGGTTTATATGTATAAAAATACTAATTGTTTTCATTTAGCTATTCCATGTGGTGATCTAGAGATAGCAAAAAAGTTTTATAGTGAAACTTTAGGATGTAGATTAGATAACTCAGCACAAGAGTGGGCAGACGTTGATTTTTGGGGCAATGAATTAACTCTTCATAAAAGCGAGCATAAATTAGATAATGAGAGACACGACGTTGATATGGGCAATGTGTCTGTTCCTCATTTTGGAGTTCACTTATCTAGAAAAGATTTTGATGCACTTAAACAGAGACTTAAAGATAGTGGTACAAAATATTATGACGAGCCTTATCTTAGATTTAAGGGAACCAAGTACGAACAAGAGACATTTTTTGTTAAAGATCCTAACGAAAATATTTTAGAAATTAAGACTTTAACTGCAAATCCAGAATAACCTAATAACTTGATGGAATACCCAGTATTAGGTTTCTTTACTGGTCTTAGTTTAATTTTAGCAATAGGTGCTCAA